>NZ_QTYW01000002.1:0-323396 GCF_003462365.1 Roseburia sp. TF10-5
TTAAAAGCCGATGGAATTTACTCTTGCACTGGAATTTACTTTTTCAAGTCAGCAATATTTTGAGAATTCTTCCCTGCTACATAAATAATAATTTCCTAAAATATCCATTCGGTATTTTCTTATCCTCTTAGTTTTGCCAAGCCCTACCAATTTTTGTTTTTCATATTTTGCCCTGTCTATCGGCTTTGTTTCAATATAATTTTTTACTTTAGGCATTGTTCTTGACAAAAATCTTTCCCTGACTATTTCCCCATCCTTCTCATATTCAATAATATCATTTTTATAAAACGACAACTGAAATTCAAAGCCCAGAGACTCCAGATCACTTCTCTTCTGTCCTTGTTGAATCATTTTCTCATTCACTAAATTTATTGCGTATGCATCCTCATCAATGACATATTCCCCCTTTTGGCATTTTACATCCGACTGTTTTATCCCTACTAAATAATAGGTCTGTTCCTCTTTTTTATAGTAAACATCCATACGGTATGGAACCAGACTTTCAAGCACTACCTTCCTGCTGCCTTTCTCATACCCATATTTATGTGAAATATCAATGCAAGATCCAACTTCTCCATCTGTATACTTTAATTTATCAATACGAGGTCCATTATGTTTCTTTGCATATTTCCTTACATAATCTCCAGTTTCTTTTTCGTACTGCACAAACGGATTCTTGGAATCCGAATAATCCTGCATGATCCGAACCAGATCCTCATATGTTTTCTTATCATTTTTATAGACCAATAACTTTTCTCTGTCACTCTCTTTTTCACTAAATGCAAGCTTTTTAAAAAGAGCAGCTCCCTCTTTTGTTCTGATATCCAGCTTATTTATTTTATAAATTTTTCCATCATAAACTCTTGTTCCACGAATCTTCTGATTGCAAAGGCCACGGTTTGATTTATGGTCAACATAATACCAGTATTTTACATTCTTTTCTGCCCTTGTAATTTCATTTCGAATATTACTCCACTTTTTTCTATAAAGGTATTGTTTATATACTTCGTCAGACATCTGATCTTTCCATTTTTCTGAATTTAAAATTTCTCCCGTCTCAAAATCAATGAATTCTCCCTGTAATTTTCGATACGCTTCATAACCTAATTGCGAAAATGCAATCAGCATGGCATCCACTGCGTGATGCGCATAACTTTTTTCCCGATCTTTATCCAGCTTCATATTCACACGCATCTGATGCGTATAGCTTCCCCGGATCACTTTTACCTTTGTACCCATTTCTTTCACTCGAAAATATCCCTGTACCGTGTTCAGGACAACTCTCGCTGCATAACTTGTATCATTAATATTTCGATTGATAAATCCACGTAATACATCTGCTTTCGTAATATCTTCGCTATACAGCAAATTCCGCACTTTCTTTTTTGAAAGTCCATACTCCTTTTTCTTTGATAAATCCATAACCAGAACTTTATATTGTTCAAATGACCATTTACTATTGGTATGTGTCAAATAGTAGTATGGTGTCTGATTTCCTTTGTTCTGATTTTCTGTCCGATACACAAGAACCTTATTGCTTCTGGAATCGTCAAAAGAAATGGATCTCGGAATAATATGATCAATCTCAAACAGCTCCGAATGTTTAATCAAATCCTCCGGTTCAATTATCTTCCCGGAATATAAACATTTTCCATCCTGCTCATTCCACAATTTTAACTTTAAATTTAATTGCTTTTGCGAAGAGAAATCAGCCGATGAAAGTCTGATATCATATACTGTAGCCAGTTTATTTTCAATATACTCCTGTTCTTTTTCGTTCTTTTTTTGCGTTTCTTTTTCCCACTTCTTTTGTTCGTCAGAATTGCGATCCCGTGGCATTTCAATTACCACTTCATCTAATGTTCCATACTTTTTCATAAGCGCGTTTAATATTTTAAAGGAAATACGAACAGATCTGCGGACTACAGGATTAAAAATATCCTCACTTGCCACATCTACTGGTATATACTTATTTTTTTCAAATTCATCTGTCTGTCCCGTCATAACGCCCATTTCTGTTAAGAGAGTCATTTGTTCTTTGGGCTGTCGGTACATTTCCGGAATCAGTTCATTCATTATTTTTAATGAAAATGAATGCCATTTGCTAAATAATGCCCCATTTGTTTTCCTGAGAGAGATCAGACAATTTTTAATTTCTCCCGGCAATTCAAGTCTTGAATTATCAAACGCCTCCATCATAGCTTCTTTATCCGTATTAATTGTCAAAATATATCCGATTTCATCCAAATTATCCCTGGAAAATTCTTCTATATTCACATGAATAGCCGCAAGGGCTTTTCTCATTTTATTATAGACCTCAAATTTATGAAAAATTTCTTTCTCACTCTTATCAATTCTGGCACCATAAAATTCCTCAATTTTCTCTCCCATTGCATCGGCAATAATTTTGCGCATATTTATGGTATTGCTTGTTTTTACCTTATCAACAATTAGGTGCTTCTCATTTTCTTCAAGTTTTCTTCCATTTACCGTCAGATTATTTAAATCATTTAACAAGTTAAATTCCTGTGCAGTATAAGAAGCCGATGCAGCTCGCAATTCATCTTTGTATACACTGCATTTTCCGATTAATTTTTCAAAAATATTTTTTTCGGTAATATACTCCCCATTTTCCTTTAATCTTGTTGTGTATTTTCCATAGTCAGTTCTTGATTTTTCATTTCCCGGTCCTTCATAGTATTTTCTTTTTCTTGTAAAAATTTTTAAATATTTCTCGCAGAATTCATCTGCTATTTCCGCATGATATTTTTTCTGTGTGTCCAAAATCTGTTGAATTTCTTTCGTATAGGCTCCAATTGTAAACACATTACTCAGATCCAGCTTTTCTCCCTGATCATCTTCTATCTGTATCTGACCTCTGTATTTTCCGATATTTTCCAGCCTGTGTTTTTGAATTTCACACGGAAAATTCTTTTCTAATTCTTTTGCATTCAATTTTAATCCATTTGCATATGCAGTTGATCCGCTAACAGAAGAATCTTCCACGTCCTCTAAATAAGATATTCCACGATGTTTCAAATAGCTATACAAAATCAAATACAATTCATCCAAAGAAATACTTTCATAAAGTGCCTTTACTTTAAGCCCGACAATATCATTTTTCTTCACCTGTGGAATAGCAAGTCCATGATATTCCCATAACTTTTTGAAATCATCTAATCTTGTCCGTTCTCTTCTTTTTAATCTCCTTGCCTGACGCATCCCTCTTCTCGCCTGATTATTGGTTGCAGATGCCTCCGGAAAAATATTTGATCCGGCTTCAATTACCATTTCAGAGCTTTTATCAATCACTGCCCATCCGGCCGAAGCCACCCCAATGTCCACAGCTACAATATACCGCATATTTTTTCTCCTTGTAATAAGATCTTCTTCCAAATATAAAATTTCTTGTATTTATTTTATAATACACCTTTTCATTTTATTTTTCAATATTTTGTTCTAATCTTCCTAAATAGTTTCAATTATTATTTCAAAAAACAGGAACAGCATCTTTTAACCTTTCCTGCAATTCTTCTTTTATTTCCATATGATATTTCCATAGGTTCATCTATGTCACTTTACTTTTCTATGTAATAACTCAGGCTGGACATATAAAACAAATATGCTTGTCTATGTCCCATGACGAACTGAATAGAGGACATATGGCAAAAAAATAGCCGTCCATGTCCCATAACGAACTGAATGGAGGACATATGATAAAAAAGTGCTCATTTATGTCCCATTAAACAGGTCCTGTGGGACTTTTTCATGCGCTTTTTATACATATGTCCTTTTGCCAACTTCTCCTGGGACTTTTTCATGCGCTTTTTATACATATGTCCTTTTACCAACTTCTCCCAGGATTTTTCAATGCACTTTCTCTACATATGTCCCTCCGGCAACTTTCACCGCGACTTTCAAGCTTACTTTTTCTCTACATGTCCCCAAAACACAAAGAAACGCACAAGAAAAAGGAATGTTCCCACACAGAAACATTCCCTCTTTCATTTATGTATTTATTTTTCCAGTTTTGTCAGTTCATTGCTGTCCACATCCGCCGCATGACTGCCCTCATTATGGCTTGCTGATCCGTTCTCGAACCACCATGCCACACCTGCGGCCAACACAACAACTGCTACTACAACTACGATAATGACTTTTTCTAACATGAAATTTTCCTCCTGAACTCTTTGAAAATGGTCGCTTATTTCAAAGAGTCAGAAGCTTTTTCCCCATCCTGCCAGTGTATGTATGCCATGATCCACGCATGACTGCGCACAAATATGTTTTCGATACGGCAGGATGCCAGATAAATCCGGGTAGCATTCCCAGCAAATCCGCTTGCAAGTCCTGCCCACAAAATGATGTTGCGTTCTGCATTCAGCCGCGTGATCCGTGCACTGACGGTCAGACGCGCCTGTTCGAACTGTGTCAGTTCGGAACGTCCGAGGATATCAAGGAAGGAACCCTGCTGCCGCTCCATCGTATGTACCGCAAGATGATCCGGCTCCGCCTGCGTGATATCGTACATATTTTGCACACCATAGCTCTGCTGCACCGCAAAAAAACATATGACAACCGCCAAAAAGATGCCTACACACCTCATCCGGCTTTTTTGTATCCGCATGATTCCCTCCTTTCCCGGGCATGCCCGTGTTATGTAATCATTCCATCACTACTTTGTCAGTCCAGCCTTCTTGCGAAGCAGGTTATACAGCCACCTGCCCTCGTCACTCAGCTCACTTTTCTTGAAACCGCTGACTTTCGGACAGCTGCTTTTAATAATAGAAGAAGATTCCTGTTTGTTTGACAGATTCCACGCAATGTAGCTGACACCGTATTCATCCATCGTCTGTACCCAGCGGTCTGCCTCTTTTTTGTCGATGGCTCCGTTTCCGGAAGCATCACAGATTCCATATTCCGTGACAAATACCGGAAGTCCTTTGTTGATGGCTGCGGTCATTTTATTGCGCAGATCTGCTTTGTGTGTGGCTGCATAAAAATGCAGCACATACATGATATTGTCCCCCTTGATCGGATCTGCTGCTGCCTGATCCACATCCTGCGACCAGGTTGGCGTTCCTATAACAATCACCGCTTTTTTATCATTTTCACGGATGGTAGAAATCACGCTTTTCGCATAAGACTTGATCTCTTTCCAGCTTGTTCCGTTGTTCGGCTCGTTGCAGATCTCATAAATCACATTGTTGTAACCTTTTAATTCCTTTGACATCTCCTTGAAAAAGGCTTTTGCTTCTTTTTTATGGGAATTTGGATTGCCATCACTTAAGATGTGCCAGTCCACAATCACATACATCTTGTGTTTCTTTGCCAGCTTTACACCTTTTTTTATGAGTTTCTTTAAATCACTGCGGTTCTTTGCATCTCCGCTGCAGTAGCCGTTATATTCTTCGGTATACATCGCCAGTCGCACGACATTTGCCCCCCATTTGTCATGCAGCTGGGCAAAACACTTGTCGTTGACATACTGCGGATACCAGCTCAATCCATGTGTGCTGACCCCGCGAAGCTGTACTTCATGCCCCTTTTTGTCCACAAGTTTTGTTCCTTTGACGTGCAGTCTGCCTGCCGATGCATCATAATACGTTGTTTTTGCTTCTGTCATTTGAAATCCCCCTGTCATACACAATCCAAGTGCAAACGCACACAGCAGTGCGAGTACACGCAGAACTTTTGTTTTTTTATGAAATAAATACATGTTTCATACCACCCTTCTCCAACGGGAACAGGCGGCTCCACGTTCCATTGAACCGCTGCAACATTCTTAATCGATTGCCGTAACCTTGTAATCTTTCTCTTCTACTGTTTTCTTTAATACATCATCTGCCACTTCCGAGGACAAGGTCACAACAGCAGTGCCAGCCTCATGGCTGACTTCTGCGGATGTCACCTCCGGAAGTGCCTCAAGTGCTTTCTTTACCGTTGCCTCACAGTGTCCACACATCATTCCTTCAATATGCATTGTCTTTGTCATTACTTTTTCCTCACTTTCGCTTGTTTTTATTTCTACCGGTTCTGCTGCCGGTGCAGCATCTTTATTTGCTTTTCCGTGTACGGAAAACAGGTTCAGCCGTAATGCGTTGGTCACGACACAAAAGCTGGATAAGCTCATGGCTGCCGCGCCAAACATTGGATTTAATTTCCACCCAAATATAGGATACCACACTCCGGCTGCAAGTGGAATCCCTATTACATTATAAAAGAATGCCCAGAACAGATTTTCATGGATGTTCCGCAGCGTTGCCCGGCTTAGGCGGATGGCCGCCGGAACATCCCGCAGACGGCTCTTAACCAGGACAACGGATGCCGCATCGATTGCCACATCGGTTCCGGCACCGATGGCGATTCCGGTATCTGCTCGTGTCAGTGCCGGGGCATCGTTGATTCCGTCTCCGACCATGGCTACTTTGCCCTGTTCCTTCAGCTTACGGATCTCTGCCTCTTTACCTTCCGGCAGTACACCGGCTATGACTTCGTCCACTCCTGCCTGTGCACCGATGGCTTTTGCTGTGCGCTCGTTATCTCCGGTCAGCATAATGACACGGATTCCCATGTCACGCAATTCGGCCACCGCCTGGGGGCTGTCCTCTTTGAGCGTGTCTGCTACAGCAATCAGGCCGGCACAGGTATGATTTTTGGCAAAAAGCAACGGTGTTTTTCCCTCTTCTGCCAGCTTTTGGGCCTGATCGAGCAGGGTGGAATCTACAGTTACGTTCTCCTTCATGTAAGAAACGCTGCCACCGAGCAGCAGATCTTCCCCACGCACCGCGGAAAGACCATTTCCCGGAAGTGCCTGAAAATCATGTACCGCCGTCTGGGAAATCCCCGTCGCTTTGGCATGCTCCATAACTGCTTTGGCCAGCGGATGTTCACTCGAACTCTCCAGATCTGCAGCAAGCTGCATGAGATCACGCTTCGTGTAGCCTTCTGCCGGTAAAATATCGGTCACGCGTGGCTCTCCTGTTGTGATCGTTCCCGTCTTATCCAGTGCTACAATCTGTGTTTTTCCAGCATTTTCGAGTGCCACCGCATTTTTGAACAGGATTCCGTTTTTTGCTCCCATGCCGTTTCCGACCATGATCGCTACAGGTGTTGCAAGTCCAAGCGCACACGGACAACTGATGACGAGCACGGAAATACCGCGCGCTAATGCAAATCCGATATCTTTTCCGGCAAGCAGCCATACCATAATGGTGATTACTGCAATGGTGATAACGGTCGGAACAAAAACACCGGATACTTTATCCGCAATTTTTGCAATTGGGGCTTTGGTCGCCGCTGCATCCGATACCATTTTAATGATCTGGGAAAGCGTCGTATCCTCGCCCACACGGGTTGCCTCGCAGCGCAAAAATCCGGACTGGTTCGTGGTTGCCGCACTGACAGAGGAACCTTTCTGTTTATCGACGGGAATACTCTCGCCGGTGAGTGCTGCCTCGTTGACCGCACTGCTTCCCTCTAGGACAATCCCATCGACCGGAATGTTTTCGCCAGGACGCACGACAAAGGTATCTCCCTGCCGCACTTCGGTGATCGACACGATAACTTCATTCCCATCCCGCACTACGGTCGCAGTCTTCGGTGCCAGCCGCATCAGGCTCTTTAAGGCATCGGTCGTCTTTCCTTTGGCATGGGATTCAAGCATTTTTCCGACGGTGATGAGTGTCAGAATCATGGCCGCGGACTCGAAATAAAATTCATGCATATATCCCATGACTGCATCCATATCGCCGCGCACCTGCGCTCCGGTCATGGCAAACAGGGCATACGTACTGTATCCAAACGATGCTCCGGCGCCGAGTGCCACCAGTGTATCCATATTTGGTGCGCCGTGGAGCAGGCTGGTAAAACCGCTCACAAAGAACTTCTGGTTGATCACCATGATGATGATGGTTAAAAGCATCTGCAACATTCCCATTGCCACATGATTGTCTTTCATGGCAGCCGGTACCGGCCAGCCCCACATCATATGTCCCATGGAAAAATACATCAGCACGACAAGAAAGATGACCGATGCGATCAGACGCTTGCGCAGTTTCGGTGTCTCGTGGTCTTTTAATGCTTCTTCCTCTTCTGCTGCGGTCTGTTCTTTTTTTGCGCCTTTGGGTGCTGCGCCGTATCCGGCTGCGACAACTGCATTTACGATTTCCTGATCGGTTGCCGTGCCTTCCACTCCCATGGAGTTGGTCAGCAGGCTGACAGAGCAGGAAGTCACACCCGGCACTTTGGAGACGGCTTTTTCCACGCGGGCGGAGCATGCCGCACAGCTCATGCCGGTCACTTCATATTGCTTCATAGTTGCCTCCTACATTTCTTACTTCATTAATTTTTGTAACATCGTTACTAATTCGTCTACTTTATCGTCCTCGCCGTTTCGGATGCCATCTGCGACGCAGGTACGGATATGTTGTGCCAGCAGGACTTTATTAAAACTGTTGAGTGCCGCATTGGCAGCCGCTACCTGTGTGATGATATCCGGGCAGTAACAGTCTTTTTCTACCATGCCTTTGATGCCGCGGATCTGTCCTTCAATGCGGCTCAGGCGATTGATCATATCTTTCCGTTCCTTCTCGGAACGCTCTTTTTTCTTACAGCATTCACAAGTATGTTCTTTTTCCATTCGGATTATGTCTCCTCTCTCTCCGATACCCTGTATGGGTATCCTTCTGCATCGCATTATATACCCCCTGTGGGTATTATGCAAGAATTATTTTTCTCAATAAAAATGAGTGTCTTCCGGTTTTTGGAAAACACTCATGTATTATTTATTATTCCTCTATGGATACAAAAGGAAATTCTTTTGTGAGATTTCGATCCATCTCCATCATATGCAGAAGACGGCTTGCTGCACCTGACGGATGATTGATTCCAGATTCCCATGCCTCCACAGTCTTACAGGAAACACCAAGATAACTTGCAAATGTCTTTTGCGACATTCCGGTTTCGTTACGAATCTTCTTTACTTCGCTGGCATTGTATTCCTTAACAGGAACAACTGTCACGACACGGCGCGGAAGTTTTTTTTCTTTACTTTTTGCATCCTCAATGGCTTCCTGTAATCCAGCCACAATACTTTCATATACATCGCTCATATTATTTCTTCTCCTATAACTTCAATTTCAATTGTTCAATTAAACTTTTGATACCATTACGTTCAGCTTGCGACAGATTTTCTTTTTCATTTTTAGAATACACGGTAATCAAATAAATAACCTCTTGAACCACAAAATCCACATAGCAAACACGGGCACTGCCACTTTTCCCTTCATTTGCAAAAGGAATTCTGATCTTTCGAAGTCCTCCTGTTCCCTTTATTACCGGATGTAAATCAGAATTTTCCAGCAATTCTAATTCCAGCTTTCTTAAATCTTCATCCTTAAACCCAAGTTTATCCCAATTCCTGGAAAATTCGCGTGTCTGTATAAATGTTCTGACCATCTTTTCTCCTTTACATTACCCTATTCAATAGTAGTATGTCAAGTTATCATGTAACCCTTCATTCTGTTTTTTAAATTTCATGGAGTCGTGGGAGAATCCCCCGTGATTTGTTCCTGTTGACATTTACTAATATAATATTCAGAAACAATATAACTTTATGAAATAACATTATCAAACACGTTTTTACCTGTCAAGAACAATTTCTATTATTTTCTCCAAAAGTGTGGTATGCTCTGTCATAGATTATATTTAAATGAGGAAGAAAACATTGAAAAAATTAGTACAAAGATTATTATTCGGAATCGGCATCCTATCCCTTGGCATCACGTTCACCGGTTGTCATGCCAGCCATTCACAGACGGATTCACAAAAAACTATTTCCAGACAGACAGAACCGCAGGCCGGACCAACAGAAACGGAAACTTCTTCCACGCTTTCTCTGATTGACGCTTCCGGCATGACATTAGAAAGCCGCATCCACACATCGGACGGTTACACAAGAACCAAAGAAGCCGACGGAAGTCTTGCAGAGTTTTTGCGAAACTATGCCATGGAGCCTGATCAAAGTCCCGTTCTATTATATGACGGCAGTAAAAAACGCAATCAAAAGGCTCATGTTGCCGTATTTGATCTCCCACTTGAACATGAGGATCTCCAGCAATGCGCGGATTCCGCCATCCGGGTATATGCAGAATATTTTTGGAGTACAAAGCAATACGATCGCATTGCTTTTCATTTTACGAATGGATTTGACGCCCAGTATACGAAGTGGGCAGACGGTTACCGTATCCGTGTAAACGGAAATAATGTAAGCTGGATCAAAAGTGCACAGCCGGACACTTCCTACGACAGTTTGAAAGACTATCTGCGTATCGTTTTTTCTTATGCCGGTACCGCCTCCATGGATACCGAAGCACAGCCGATCCCGCTATCTGATCTGCAGGTGGGAGATGTGTTTTTAAAAGGCGGAAATCCGGGGCATGTTGTGATGGTCGTTGATCTGTGCGAAAATGCAGACGGCAAAAAAGCCTTCCTGCTTGCACAGGGATATATGCCGGCACAACAATTTCATGTATTAAAAAATCCGGCGCACGAAGATGACCCATGGTATTATGAAGATGAAGTCACCTATCCGTTTCACACGCCGGAATATACCTTCCAGAAGGGAAGCTTAAAACGATTAAATTATGGGATTACCCACACTGCTCCTGAATAAGCCTGTGGATTTCCTCTGTGTCTTTATCCAGTGCCACTTCCAGTTCCCCATACAGCAGATTCTCTGCCAGTTTAAAATAACGCCCATCCACCGCCGTAACTTTTCTGCCCTGCCGGACACGCTCTTCTTTCCGGTCGCAGATCAGTTTGATGATCCCCACCAGACGCTCCGGATCATTGCTGGTGATAGTACAGTTTTTTAGAATCTGTATCTGAAAAATCCAGATGCACCAGATCCTTTACCTCACATACTCCGTTTGCAGCTTTGACAATAAATTCTCCTATCTGATACAAGATAATTCCCCCTTTTCCCTGTATTTCTATTGTACCACAAGGAAAAGAGGGCATTCAAAGGTCGAATTCAACGAAAATTTCTCATTATGAGGTTGGGGACGTTGCACAATTTTTCAAAATCTGTCTCACTTTTGAAGCTGCTGCAACACGGGCTTTCTTTCCCTTATCAATCTGCGTAAGTACCTCTGACCACGCATCATGCAACCGATCTAAGTCACCACTCTTTGCATTTTTCCACAGTGTTTCATCGGACTGTAAATTTTCCAGATAATCTCTAAACTCAGCCACCATCTGTTGAACATCATGTTCCTTTCCAGATACTCCATAACTTGTGCTTGGATACATATTGAATGCATCCAGGCAATACCCCAACGTTCTCCCGATCTCTGTGTCTTTTTCTCCGGATTCACACTTGCTTAATCGAATCATCTGATCCCCTATGTATGCCAGTTCCTCCTGAAACATCTGATCCACAACCTTTTGGTTCCATGTTATAGACGCGTTTTTATTCTGTATCACCCTGTACTGATAAACATTTGCTGATACGGATACTATACATACCGCAATTGTGATTACCAACGCAATTTTTTTCTTCATCTTATCCCTCCCACCAAATGAAAATCTTCCATTTTGATATGCCCTTGCTATCACATAGGATGATTCATAAAATGCACTACAATTATAATTATCATATTTCCTCTTCCAGTGCATAGTCTTTTATCCAGTCATCTTCTACTTTTAGCGGATTTTCACAAAATCTGGTAATACTGTAGCATTTTTCAAACAGAAAATCAATCGTTTTCCTCACCTTCACCGCAACCCTAAAATTTCTCATTATGAGGTTGGGGACGTTGCACAATTTTTATAATCTCAAATCCTCCATGGTACTTTCATCCTTTAAGATAATTTTTACTATTCTTTTTGAACTACAGAATACATCCATCCGTAATTCGAATAATGCGATCACATCGATGTGCCACCTCGTCATCATGCGTTACTATAATAATTGTTTTACCAGTTCTGTGAATTTTTGCAATCTCATCCATAATCTTAATGCTGTTTTCACTGTCAAGAGCCCCTGTAGGTTCATCACACAACAGTAGTTCCGTATCTGCAATAAGAGCCCTTGCAATCGCACAACGCTGTTGTTGACCTCCCGAGAGTTCTGATGGATATTTTCGAAGAAGATCAGATATTCCCACACGCTCTGCGGCATCTTCAATAATATGTTTCCTTTTCTTTACCGACCTTGCCAAAAGTGGTACTTCTAAGTTTTCGTAAACTGAATATCTTTCAATTAATGCAAAATTCTGAAACACGAAACTTACATATTTTTTTCTAAATCCATGTAAATCTTTTTTACTCAATTTAGATACAGGTATATCGTTATACAAATAGGAACCACCTGTCACATCATCCATGGCTCCTATTATATGTAATAATGTACTTTTCCCAGAACCGCTTGCCCCCATAATTGCACACAATTCATTATCTTGTATTTTCAAATTTACATTTTTTAATGCATGTGTTTCATTTCCCTTTCCAAAATACGTTTTCTCAATATGCGATAAGCGGATCATTACAAGCCCCCCTCTTTTACAATCATCTGTGGTGAATATTTCTTTATAAGGATAACTGGCAAAATGGATAGAATAAGTACAAGTATAAGCATTTCTTCAACTAAAATTTTTATAATATGAGCAAAGAAAATATTCTGTATCATCTGATATGTTTCATAATTATTCACAAATAATCTTGTAAACATGACATAAATTCCTGCTCCCGCAATTATCAACGCTATAAAGCTTTTCAATAAATTTTCCATTATATAAATAATGACTAAATCCTTTTCTGAAAATCCACATATATATAAGACACCATACTGTTTTTTATTTACTATAAAAGAAAGCGCACACATGCTCAAATTTATAATGATTGTTCCAATCAAAATGACGCCAAACATTCTGGAAAATATCATTCTGATCTTTTCGTTTTCTATCTGGGCATTTTTTAAATAACTATTTAAAGATGAGAGCTGTATCTGTATTCCATTTTTATCAGCCAGTTTTTTTAACTCAGATTTCATATTATCTGGGTTTTTATACGATTCATATATCCAAAATCCGGAAGATGGATATACATCCCCGAAAACTAACACGCGGTTATCCATATTATAAACTGCCACGGTAGTTCCTGCTGCTGCTCCAGATGCTATTTCCCCGGAAATAAAATTCTGGTGTTTTTTTAAAATTCCATCCACTACATATACATCATCCTTCCCATCCTCCTGTTTTACCACATATTGTGTTCCAACCTTAACTTTTTTAAAATTATATCCCAAATACAAGTGATATACATTTTTATTTATATCTGTCATTTCTGCTTTTTTATAAAATTCTAAATTGCATAACCCAAGGACCGTCTGATCTGCCCATATCCATGTTAAATTTCCCTGTTCATTTCCCTGTAATCTGGCTAATTCCGGAAGTCTGTCTGTTTCTAATGAAGAAATTGATCCGATAAACTTTACCACTTTTTTATCCATCGCTTCATTTATAAAATCCTGTGCTTTCTGTGAATAAAAATCTCCATTTTCAACATATAACAATCCAATATTATCAATAGTTCCCGTCAAAACCTGCTCACACTGCTTTTGAGAATAACTAAAAATATTATTATAAAAGCTTATTACCCCTATAAGAAAAATACTCATGGTAATAAAAACAACTAATATAATAGAAATTTTCTTATTCAGGCGAATTTGATCCCATGCAATAATTATCCATTTCATAACACACCATTCCAATCCTTTTCGTCTTATCCGTCTACAAGCTTTTTTGCTCTATGTGTCACATAAAACAAGAATAATATATATACACATCCGATTTCCACTACGATTATCTCAATCCATTTTTCTGTTACCATATACGTGTAACGATAAAAGAAATGATAAATTACAGCTATTATTATTCCACCAATAACAGCTCCCATATATACAAATGACAATTCTCTAAAAATATTTTTTAAAATTTTAAAATGATCATATCCAAATATTCTACAAATTTTCCATTCCTTTTTTCTGGTATATATCCATAATTCAGAAAGTGCATACACACAAAGGCTACCAAATATTACAATTGCAAGAGAAGAATAAAGCATCATTTTATTTTGAAATAACTGTAAATAGTTTTCCCTTGTCTCCATTTGATCCTGATTTTTATTTACTTCCATACAATGAGAAATTTTTTGAATACATTCATTGCTATATTTGTGTGAAAATACTAAATATATGTTTTCAAATTTTGTTTCTCTTTGATTTATTGCGTGTATGATCGTTTTTTTCAAATGTTCTGAGATTGTTCTCCAATCAATTTTTATTGTGTTTTCTTCAAACATAAAATTCGATTTTAAATCATAATTCTTCTCATGATTTAACCACAATTTCACTTCTTTCCGTTCAAAAAGATCTCCATCCTTCATATATATTCCCGTCATATACGCATTTGCATCGCATTCTTTTAAAATATGACTCAGTTGGTTTAATTGATGCTCTGTGATTTGCTTTTCATTTACAACATAAATCTCTTCGGGTGTCCTGTTTTCTATATATCCTCTTACCAGTAATTGTGTACAAATAAACATCATAAACAAAAACAAACTCATGCATAGCATTAAAAGGCCATTGTCTATGGATAAATATTTTTTCATTTTATCCCCCTGTTAAAAAGATTCCTACAGGGAAAGTCTTCCCTGCAGGAATCCATATTAATCTGTAGCATGAATTTCATAGGTAGATCCTTCAAAATCCATTGCTGCATATCCATATGTGTTTCCACTCCCCGCACTTACAAATCCAACATATTCTGTTGCATATGCATTATACTTTGCACTTTTAACAGACTTATTATTGCTACCAGCAAACACTGGAACGGTCATAGCACATAAAGCAATTGCCATCATACATGCGGATCCCTTCCTACCAAGTTTTTTCATTATTATAGCTTTTCCTTTACTATTAAATCCTATATAATTTTTCTTTAAATTACAATTATACATGTATTATTGCATTGGTAGCGTATCATAGGCATTTTATTTTGTCAACCAATATTTTGTACTAAATAATATTTACTTTTCGTATATAACATGCTATAATTCCATATATCTTGGAGGTGTTATATGGCATACAAAAATACTCTCCTTACGGGTATCACAGACTTTCTAGTACTATCAATTTTAAAAATAAAGGGGGATTGTTATGCATATGAAATAAGTAAATATATTACAAGTGAATCAAATAAGCTACTCTCTATTTCCCCTAATACCATATATACCGTCATGTATAAACTGGAAAATGAACACATGATCAGCGAATATTCGGTTCTTGTAGGGAAAAAGCGTACACGTGTTTATTATCATATTGAAGCTGATGGAGAAACCTATCTGGAAGAATTGCATGGCGACTATAAGAACATGATATCTGCTGTATCTTCAATTTTTGATTCGCTGGAGAAAGAAGGCAAACAACATGACTAAATTATGCAGGCAATACATATATCAGGTAAAACTATTACTTCCAACAGTCGGAAAAGCAGAAAAAAAATATTTGGCTACGCTGGCAAATAATCTGGAAGATTTTTGTAAAGATACTTCTCCTGAAACAATCCATGACTTGTACAAAGACTTCGGCACACCTGTAGATACCGTAAATTCTTATATTTCAACACTCACTGCTGAGAATTTAATAAAACGAATTCAAATAGGTAAGTATATACGAGGAGGTATCATAACCCTAATTATAATACTAGCTGTCATAGCTTCTATTTTTGGAATTACTTCCTATCGAAGTTTTCAAGTATTTAAACAAGAAGCCATTTATTTTACTAACACGAATATTGAATAAGGAGAAAAGTTTATATGAAACGAAAATTATATTATGCTTAACTTCTGCTCTGTTTTTATTATGTTCAACCCCGGTTTCGGCTAAAGCTAATATTATTACAGACACTTATCCTAATACACCATATAAACAGTCATAACTGATGCTGTTCTTTCACCTAATATAATAACAAACTTCGATCGAGCATCCCATAATATTACAAAGACTAAAACGACTTATATGCGCAACTCTTCCGGAACAGTATTATGGAGTGTTTCTATTACCGCAACATTTACCTATGATGGCACAACCTCTCGCTGCATTAGTTGTTCACCAAGCGCAACTGCGCCTGCTACAACTTGGTCAATTAAATCCATATCATCTTCCAAAAACGGGAACTCTGCCACTGCATATGCAACAGCAACACATTCGTCACCTAGTTCTTCAAAAGACTTCACACAAAGTGTTACTATTTCATGTAGTAAAAATGGCACTATTTCCTAAGTTTTAAAGCCCCTGCACACAACAGGGGCTTCTTTTTTCACATCCGTAAATAGTCCACTTACAAATTTTCCTCTCCTTTCCTCCGCCCAGTGGCGGAACAAGGTCATACACATTCTCTCTTACGCCTCTTTGTTATTCTTTAAGATAAGTCTCTTATGCTTGCTGGAATAGGTCCAGTACTTTGATGACAATTTCGGACAGTTTGCTGACGTAATGGAAGAAACTTTCTTCGCCTTTGACTGATATGGTACCCAGCTTGTATACTCGCGTCCACTCTTCTTTCCGGAACCGGTATAATAATTATCCGATACTGTATTTTCCCCTGATACATAACCGGCGATCTCACCAGCCATGGCATATTTTCCTTTTGCCGTAACTTTTCCTACGTTGTAATTGCAGCTTCCGTCGCGGAATTCTCCGACAACACCACCTGCATACCCTTTTCCGGTAAGGCTGACCGTTCCTGTATTATAACAGTTTTTAATCTTCGTTCCACAGTAACTTACACCGCCAACATTGGTAAATCCGTTTTTCGTATTGACGGTAATCTTTCCGGTATTGTAACATTCGCTCATTGACGCTGCAAATCCTACACCCGCAACTTCATTATCTCCTTCATAGTCTCTTCCGGAGCAGACACCAGTAAAGGAAACCGCCCCCTTGTTATAACACTGTTTAATTTTTACAGCGGCCGCTTCGATACCACACACTTTGACTACTGCGCGCGAGGTCTTTCCTCCCTGATTTGTCACAGAAATTTTACCGGTATTGCCACATCCCTTAGCCTGTCCATAACACGATCCGGCAACACCGCAAGCCTCAAATTCAAGCCCGAGTCCTGCATCTCCCTTTGCTGTATTCTTAATTGTAAGATTTCCGGTATTGACACACTTTTCTATTTTCTTCGTGATCATGGCAATACCATATACCGAAAACGAAGTATCCTCATTCCGTGCTCCTGTCAATGTGATATTGCCCTGATTCCGGCAATTCCTGAAATTGGAATTTTCATCTCCCCAGGAGATTCCGGCAAAACAGCCTGGCAACGCATCCGTTACTTTAATATCTGCATTGACTTTACTGGTACAATCGGTAAAATCACAGGATTGTGCGCTATCGACAATTCCGGCACCACCGATTGTCGTTTTTCCGGATACTGTGATATTGGAAAACCTGCACTTTTCCGCCTGATATACCAGAGCTGCTCCCATTTCTTTTCCCTGAATCGTCACATTTGTCATAACAATGTTTTTAAACGTTGCATTTTTTGCATTGTTGAACAGTCCCATTCCCGTATAGTTCTTAATCGTATGTCCTTTGCCATCCAGGGAACCCGTGAAGCACTCCTCGTGCTGCACCTTTGTATCATAATCATAATAATTCGGAAACAGATTCAGATTCCCCTTAATTGTGATATCTTTCGCCAGATAATAATTTCCATCCGGATTCTCCTGCATTGCAACTAGATCGGCCTCGGAACTGATTGCAACTGCCTTTGCCGCGTAAACGGTTTCGGTTGCTGCCCCCGTATGCAGATTCGCCGGGCTACTGGTACATACCAAAGTAAACGCCATCAGAAAAGCTGCCATTTTTTTCATAAACATTACCTCCGTTTTCACATGGGTAGTGTCATGACAGGTTCTTACCTGTCATGCGGTTCCTGTCACCTTCTATTCTTTGTTATTCTTCAAAATCATTCTCTTATGCTTGCTTGAATATGTCCAGTATTTCGAGGACAGCTTCGGACAATTTCTGGATGTAATGGAAGAAACCTTCGTTGCCTTTGCCATATAAGGCTTCCATGCTGTGGTTTCATGTCCGTAAGGCTTACCCGATGTATAATAATTTTCCCGCGCGTTCGGTCTGCCAATATCATCCGCTCCGTCCAGTTCGCCAAAGATTGCACCTGCAAAAGAATTCTTACCGCTTGCCTTAACCGTTCCGCAATTATAATTATACATCGCATCTTTCTTCTTACTGCTGTTGAGAAATGCGCCGATTCCGGCAATACCTCCGGCAAATCCGCTACCTTTCAGCGTAACGTTTCCGGTGTTGTAACAATTCTGAACAAACGTTGTTGAAGAACAGATTCCACCCACGATCACATTCTCCTGACTTTTCAGATCAACACTGATCTTACCTGTATTATAGCACTCTGTTGCAGCTTCCGTCTCATTCGTCACACCGGATATCTTAATTCCTCTGCCACATTTTCCGGTTGCACTGACAGCCCCCTTATTATAGCACCTTGCTACCGAATTATGCGTTTTTCCACTGTTTGTTCCGCTTAATGCGACACCACTAACACGCATACCGGACTCTACCGATGTACAGGAAGCAACGATCTTACCGGAATTGCCACAATTCTTAAGAGTTGTATAACTTCCTGCAATACCGGCTGCATGAACATCTGTGTAATATCCATCATCCGGGTCCGAAGGCTTCGTTCCTTTTACAGCAATATTACCCGAATTCTTACAATTTTCAAGACTTTGGGCACTTCCCGCAATACCGTATGCTTTCACACTGGTCGGATACACCATGACTGCCTCAAGAGAAAAGCTTCCTGTATTCTTGCAGTTCTTTAGTTTGCAGCCGCTGCCGTATAACACAATACCGGCTGCAGCCGCACTCTGATCACTTGCGTTATCTGCACTTTTCTTATTCTTAATTGAAAAAGCGACAGAACTTGAACAATCCGTAAATGTACTGTCTGACGCCGAATTGACGAGTCCCGCAGAACTTCCTGTTGCTTTACCGGATACTTTAATCTTTGTGAAAGTGCATTTGCGGGCCTGATTTACAAGCGCAGCCTCTTCGCTTAGCGTCACATCCGCCAATGTAAGATTCTGAAACTTCGCATTCTGTGCCTGTCCGATCAAAGCACCACCACGCAAGCCATTAATCTTATGTCCCTTGCCATCCAACGTTCCTTTAAAAGGCGTATTTCTATCCTGAAACAGCTTCGTTCCCGCAGAAACCGTAATATCCTTACTCAGATAATAATTTCTGCCCGGATTCTGCTCCATTGCTAACAGATCGTCTGCCGAAGCGATTGCAACCGATTCAGCCGCATACACAGCTTCCTTACCATTTGCATAGCCCAAATGTGCCGGAACATTGCTACATGCCAAAGCCAACACCATCATAAAAGCTACCATTTTCTTCATACACATTACCTCTTTTGTCTGCCGTCACTTTGATTCTGTCAATATTCCTGATTTTTATTTTGCTTTACTTACGGTTACTTTAATCTTTCGGGAAATTCCGTTTCCCGCAACAACGTAAATGTAACAGGTTCCTGCACCTTTTGCGGTAATCGTTCCGCTTGCATTTACCCCAGCTACCGTATTATCGGTCGAACAAAAACGAAGTTTCTCTGACTCTGCCTTTATTTTCTTTTTATTCTCCCGCTTTAACAATACAGCCTTAATCTTTGCTTTTGCACCGACTTCTAAGCTGTAGCTTTTCTTATTCAGCTTGATCTTTTTTACTTCCGTGTACTTTACATTGTTCATCACAGCATACAACGTCAGTGTCTTGCCGATCCTTGCTTTCTTTCCGTCAATCGTCTTATATGCCACAATGTAATACTGGTACGTTTTCTTATTGTCAAGCTGCTTCTGTACAAGCTGCAAATTCCTGGTCGTTGCGACTCTCTGATATCCGTCCTTGCTTCCCTTAACCTTCCGATAGATGCGATAACCTTCCGCACCATCCACTTTATCCCATGTAAGCGTAACCTGTCCATTGTCTGTGACAGACGCTTTTGCCGGAAGCACTTCTACCTTTGGTTTCTGCGTCTCCTGTGGCTTATCCGGCTTCTGCGGTTCTTCCGGCTTCGGCTCCTCCGGTTTCGGCTGTTCCGGTGTTGGATTCTCCGGCTTTGGCTGCGACGGTGTTGGATTCTCCGGCTTTGGCTGCGACGGTGTTGGATTCTCCGGCTTTGGCTGCGACGGTGTTGTAGTTCCCGGAGTCGTCGGTATTGCTCCTGCTGCACGAATTGTGATCGTAATGGTTGTAGTAAGTGCAACTCCGTTTGCATCAACTGAATTCGGACATGTGACTGTACCATTTAATGTCACGGTCTGCTCCGTGGAAAGCGTCGGATTATAGCTTCCACTTGCCGGAGTGGTTGTATCCCATGTCACAGGCGCACTTGTTATCGTATGACCCTCGGTCACGATTTTAACTTCTGAAGGCAGATTCATTGCATCATAAGCGGTTCCGTTCGCTACCGTAATCGAATTCGGTGCCGTAATGCTTACAAGCTTATCTTTATCCGTTGCCTCAACCGCATAAACAACATTATCAACCGTTGTTTCCATCCAGATTTTACAATTTAACAGATCAATATCGGATGACAGACCGAGCTGGTTCTTGATATCATTGCCCGTTACTGTTACGATAGACGGATTAAGACCAACCTGTTTGCTGTAATACCAATCGTTCGTTCCATCATTTCCTTGCACCACAAGTGCCACATTACCCGATATGCCGCCTTTGACCGCCCAGATCTCTCCGGTTGTCGCATCATAGGTTGCGCGGCCGATCTGATCATTAATGGCTGGATCACTTCCATTTAATCGCAGAGTCATCGCTGTCCCCTCTGCAATTGTGCCGGACACTACCGCATCAGATGATGCTGCTGTGGCAGCCGATGCAAATAAAACATTCGACAGATCCAGATTGGAAGCAGGACGCACGGCATGTTCTTTGTTAATACCCTCTCCCGATCCAACAAGAAAATTGACGTCACTATAATATACACCACCCCTGTAATCAATTTGCGGTACGCGCAGCCAGAACATCGCCCGTGCTACCGAAAAGTTCGCATATGGATATCTTGACGCTATCTTGTCCGAACTTCCTACTTTTATGCTATATTCCAATAAATCACCTGCAGGAATGTACAACTTATCGGATGTAGTATAACTGTTACTATTCCTTGTATCATTCGTTGTAATCGTTGTCGCCTTCATTAGAGATCTCTCTGTTGCAGAAAAGTACGCCGATTTTTCTGCATTTGCCATATTCTGCAGT
Source organism: Roseburia sp. TF10-5 (assembly GCF_003462365.1). Classification (NCBI taxonomy): domain Bacteria; kingdom Bacillati; phylum Bacillota; class Clostridia; order Lachnospirales; family Lachnospiraceae; genus Roseburia; species Roseburia sp. TF10-5. Next base: position 21,392 of record NZ_QTYW01000002.1, read on the forward strand.
GTCGCCCTTAACTCACTTGCTCCGTAATGGTTGGCATTTAACACTGTAGGATTGCCATCTGCATACGTTCCATATCCTTCTTGATATTGCTTGTCTTCGATGACAGAATTATACATCCCTGTCATAATCGGACTCGCCGCAAAGATAATCGTATTATCGCCATCTACGCCGTCATCCTTTCCTAAGACAAACCATTCCTGTGCATTTCCGTCACTATTCTTTCCAAATACAAGTTTGCCTGTATTCACAGGCTCTCCATTACTTCCCGGTGCAAAGGTATCATCCATCAACTGTGTCTTGGTCGCATAAGCCGTCACACTCGGTGCAACCGTTGCTGCCTGCACCTGCATCTTATTCCCGGCCACTGTCGATTCGATTCCCACCATCATACTCAAGGCCATTGTTGCAGAAAGTAAGGTTGCGATTCCTCTGTTCATTAAATTTCGTTTTTTCATATGCATTCTCCTTGTAAGTTCTCTCTGGTTTTGCTAAACTAATTATAAATCGTACCCCAAGGGACGAGCCAATTTTATTGTGTCAGGCACCTCTTGTCCACCTCTTGTCAATATAAAAAAGCCACAATGTCCATTCTTTCAAATGGACATTGTGGCTTTCCCTATATGCGTTATCCTTAACTCTATTCCTGATTTTTATTTTGCTTTACTTACGGTTACTTTAATCTTTTGGGAAATTCCGTTTCCCGCAACAACGTAAATGTAACAGGTTCCTGCACCTTTTGCGGTAATCGTTCCGTTTGCATTTACCTCAGCTACCGTATTATCGGTCGAATAAAAACGAAGTTTCTCTGACTCTGCCTTCATTTTCTTTTCATTCTCCCGCTTTAACAATACAGCCTTGATCTTTGCTTTTGCACTGACTTCTAAGCTGTAGCTTTTCTTATTCAGCTTGATCTTTTTTACTTCCGTGTACTTTACATTGTTCATCACAGCATACAACGTCAGTGTCTTGCCGATCCTTGCTTTCTTTCCGTCAATCGTCTTATATGCCACAATGTAATACTGGTACGTTTTCTTATTGTCACGCTGCTTCTGTACAAGCTGCAAATTCCTGGTCGTTGCGACTCTCTATTTTCGTGTAATCCCACCGTAATTATGCAAAATTGATTCCACAGTGCCGTAAATCTACAACCGGCACATTCTTAACCTTGAATGTATACTTGTGAATACCCTTCTTAATCACTTTATTTTCCGGTGTTTCATATTCAAAAAGCATTTTTCCCGGATAAGAAGCCCGTGTATAGATTGGGAAAGCCAGATCTACACCCATCGTATTTACCGTATATCCCTTTACAATAAGAGTATTTCCACTATAAGAAAGAGATTTTGTTACAAACAGCATATCATTTTGTTCATAGTCGCTCAGCTTCGTGCTGACCTTCACAGAATATACATTTGCCTTTGGAGAAACCAGCTTACTGGTCTTGGCATCTTTTTTGTTTTTAGTCATTTCGACTTTTACCTTATATTTTGCTGAACCTGCCCCTTTTTCCTTATAAGTAAATGTATATATATCTGTCGCCTTACTTGTAATTGTCTTGATCTTTTTTGATCCCTTATAAACATAAATCTTTGAAGCGCCTTTGGTATCTGCACCACCATTATTGACATCTACCTGAATTCCAACCTGATCTGCAGACATTTTCGTCACATCAATCTTTGGTGTCTTATTGATCACTGTCTCATACACCGGGTCATCCGTAACGGTGATTCTTGCTATAACCTGAAGCCGTGGCTGCGTTTTCACATTCTTGTTTTCCGCCTCCATATAAGCATACTGTATAGCTACCTCTTCTCCCGGTTTTGCAGTCTGTCCTGTAATAACTGCTGTTGCACTCCGGCCGATCGTCTGGCTCGTCAGCGCCGGTCCGAAATCCGCATACCATGACATTGTAACCGGACTTTCTGCAGCCACCCACATACCAACGCGGATAACTTTATCTGTGCTGTTTTTTACAACAAATGTGTCCGGCTTTTTTCCGACATAAATGTACCCGGTAGTGTTTGCCGCACCAAACGTTATTTCACCGCTTTTTGCTTCTGTAAGTGTGTAAGTTACCTTATTTGCATCCAGATCCATTTCGAAGTTCTTTGCAAAAACAGGCTCTGCATGACAGATTACCATGACCAGCAAAAGCATACATGCTGCTATCCCCAAATACAGCAGCCTTCTTCCTTCCATTTGTGTTTCCTTAAATTGTTTCACCATAACCAGTCCTCCTTTGTCGTCCATTTACTGTAAAAATATGATACCTCGTTTACTGCAATTTGCGACATTTTGTGCACGAATTACAGTTATTTCGACATGAACGATTTTTATCAGTTTTTTATTTGTATGCATAATAAATAAATTTTGCAAGTTCCACACGCGTAACGGCATCGTCCGGTCTGAATTTATGATCACCATTGTCTTTGATGATGCCCTTGGACTCGGCCCATGCTACCGCATCCGCATAAAATACCCAGTCCTTGTAGTCCGTAAATGTTGATTTCTGGGATGCTTTCGGTGCACCGATGCTCTGCCATACATAATACAGTGCATAGCCACGCTGGTAAGCATATTTTCCTTCAAAGATTCCATACTCAATCAGCCCCTTATCCACTGCCCACAATGCAGCTTTATAGTAACTGTCCGTACTCTTGACATCCGGAAAATGATTTAATGCTTTCGGTGTCGGAGATCCGTTTGCCTTGTACAAAGCGTTAAATACATCACCCTTGGTGCAGATTGCCTTGGAATAAAATTCGTTCTTGCTGGTAGGCTCCATGATCTTGTTTTTTACCACCCATGCAACTGCCTTGGCATCGGCAGCATCCACATCGGTGTACGAGGAGGTGGAAGATGCATTTTTAATCTTGATCTTCACGGTCTTTGTCGCATTCAGATTGATCGTATAGCCACCCTTTACTTTTTTCATATAGTTTGTATCAAGTGGCAGATACGATTTCACACCTGCCTGATCCGTACAGATCAGATATTCGCCAGCCATTGCCTCCTCATCTGCAAAAGTGGTCTTTCCGGTGCTTGTTGTGTAGGACTTGATCTTCTTACTGGAAGATGCAAAGATCTGCACTGCCTCTGTCTTATAAGTTCCAACGCCCAGATACTGATAATTTTCCCGTAAAATATTTGCCTTATGACTGGCACTGTTCATCCATCCACGCATCGCAAGCTGTGCCGTAACAGTTTTTGTACATTTGTACATATTCTCGCCGAGTCCGGTATTCTTAAAAGAAGACGGAACGGCAGTCTTGTAGCTGGTTCCATTTGGTCTGGTATGTGCTGGCTGTGTATTGTTGACATTTTCCCTAGCACGGACTGCAGTTGCTTTTTGCAGTGCTGCCGGCATGGTAAGAAGTTTTTTCCCTTCCTTTGCACGCTCAATATTGGTCAGCCGCAAAATGTTCCATTCATCCTCAGAAACGGCAATTCCTTTTTCCGGCCGGTTGTTTCCCAATGTCGGAATCACTTCATTGATATAAAGTTCCCTTGTCTTTCCATCCAGTGACAGATTCAGATAGGCTGTAACGCCTCCCTTACTTTCATAAGTTGCATCTACCTTGCGGAACGATTTCCACTCTGCTTTGGTTCCGTTTTTTGCTGCAGCAGTAATTACTTTCATGACCTGTGCTTTGGTTGTTGTATTGGTCATATTCATTTTGCCGGCTGCTGAACTCATTGCCCCCCAGTCTTCCTCGAGTTTTTCCTCTGTCGTACCCACATTGTCTGCTTTTACGGTCATCTGCGGTAGGATGCAGATCATCATAATAAGTACCAGTGCCAGACTGCACAAATTTTTTCCTATTTGCAGGATTATTTTTTTCTTTGCTTTCATATACATTCCTCCTATGCTTCTTTGTTGTTCTTTAAGATCAGCCTTTTATGTTTGTTTGAGTATGTCCAGTATTTGGAAGAAAGCTTCGAGCAGTTTCCGAATGTGATCGAAGATACTTTTTTTGCTTTGGACTGATATGGTTTCCAGGATGTGCTCTCCGATCCGCTTTTTTTGCCGGAACCGGTATAATAATTATCATAGACCGTCACACCGTCCAAGTAGCTGTATCCGGCATTTCCGGCAATCTCACCTTTGTAAAGCGTTTTGCCTTTTCCTGAGATTTTACCGGTATTATAATTGCTGTAACCAGAATAGAACTCTGCCGCGATACCACCGGCCAGACCATTTCCGGTCAGGCTTACCGCTCCGGTATTATAACAGTTTTTAAGTTTTGTTCCGGCATAGCTTACACCACCCACACAAGCCGTTCCGCTTGTCAGCTTAACTGTAATTTTTCCAGTATTATAGCATTCACTTGTTCCATATCCGGTGCCAACGCCCTGAACCCTGATCGCTTTATCAAGCGAGTAATCCGTACAGGCACCTTTATAGGAAATATTTCCCGTGTTATAGCAGCGGCTGGCTGCTTTCCCTGACGAACCGAACACACCGGCTATCGTTGCCCTTGTCGCTGATTTTTTACCGCCTTTATTTGTCACTGAGATATTTCCGGTATTGCTGCATCCTGTAATTTTTTGTCTACACTCCTCTATAACACCACAAGCGGTTAAAGCCGGTCCATATTCCGGATCATTTTTTTCTGTGTTTACAATTGTAATATTGCCGGAATTGGAACAGTTTTCCATGCTTTTTGCATATCTTGTAATACCACATAACTTATAGCTTAGATCATCAAGAGACTCACTGGTCACTTTCAAATTTCCTTTGTTCTTACAATTCTTGAAAGTACTGCCAGAATCTCCCCGGCTGATTCCTGCAAAACTGATCCAAATGTCCTTCTCTGCTTTGATATTGGCATCGACCTTGCTGGTACAATCGGTAAAATTACAGTTCTCATCCATAAATACAATCCCTGCGCCGTCTGTCTTTGTACTGCCGGATACTGTAATATTGGTAAATGTACATTTTTTCGCACTATATACCAAAGCTGCGGCACTCTCAGTTCCTTCTATCGTAACATTTGTCATGATAATGTTTTTAAAGGTTGCATTTTTTGCATTATCAAACAACCCGATTCCCGCATAATTTTTGATCTTATGCCCCTTACCGTCCAGCGTTCCCATAAAACTGTCCACACGGTAATCACCATTATCGTCTTTGTAATCCGGGAACATATTCAGTTTTTTCGTAATTGTAATATCCTTTGCCAGATAATATTTTCCCTTCGGGTTATTCTGCATGGCGATCAGATCCTGCTCTGAATTGATCGCTGTCTCCTGTGCCGCGTATACGGTCTCTGTTCCTGTCTGTACATGCAGATTAGCCGGAACATTGGTACAGACCAATGCCAGTGCCATCACAAAAGCTACCATTTTTTTCATAAGCATTTCCTCCGTTGTGTCCATTTTTCAGACTTCTGGCACATCTGGTCTGATGTGCATTCACTCTGTGAATATAGTACCACATTTTAAAAAAGTTCTGCTGTTAATTGCGCGAATTACAGTTATTTCGACATGAACGATTATAAAATGCCGTCATTTGCGGTTTATAGTTATGAAAAAAAAAGGGGAACACCTCTGCTTTGTGCAGGGTGTTCCCCTTTTTCTCTATAACAGCCACTTCATCTCTGCAAAAAATTCCCGCAGCATATTGTTCGGCAGATATTTTGGTGTGGAATCCGCCGCAATTCCACATACATCGGAAAGTCCGTACTTTTTGGCAATCTGTAGGGCACGGAATACATGAAAATTGTTGGTCACAATGCCAACGGATGCGCCTTCTTTCATCAGCATTTTACTGTTCGTGATATTCTGCTCGGTTGTCTGCGATTTATCTTCCGGCAAAATCCGCGCAGTATCAATTCCTTTTTCCTGCAGATACCGTGCCATTCCCTCTGCTTCAGACCACGGCTCGTTGCTTCCCTGTCCTCCGGAAACAATGCAGACCGTGTCCGGGTTTTCATTCAGATATTCCACAGCCTTATCCAGACGATATTTAAGAACCGGACTCGGACCGTCCTTTCTCACCTGTGCGCCAAGTACGATAATATAGTCAAGCCCCCCTCGTCCATCCGCGTGCATCTGGCTGATCACACAGCCCTCTACGATACAAAACACAAGCAGTCCGATACAGACAATCATTCCTGCAAAGATTTTTACCGGATGCGGAACCTTTTTCCACACTTCCATGTACACGGAAATTCCAAACAGAAACACCACGATCCCGATACCAATCCATATAAGGAAAAAAGCTGTGCCGGAACCGGTCGCATGAACCATTACCGCATAAATCATGCTCAGGATTCCAAGCAGTAAACATATCCAAAATACCATCATATTCTTTTTCATTTCTCCATCCCTTTTCACTCCGCTAATACCGGATATGAAAGCCATTTTCCTGTTCATCCGGTGGTATGTTTTGCCGATCCATCCCGGTAATATCAATATATCTGTCCTGTTTCAACTGCTGGATAATCTGATCAATCTCTCCGACAAGCCCCTGTAGTTCGGCACTGACCGATCCATCATATTCATTTCTTACCCATCCGGTCACACCATAGTACTGGGCCAGATGCGACAGACGGTAGCGAAACCCTACCCCCTGCACATATCCAGTGAAACAGATGTGTTCTCTTCGTTTACTGTCTGACATAATTTCCCCTAACGATAACTCTGATACAATTTTTCAAATGCCAAAAACGACCGCTCAATCATATCGTAATCGACACAGTAGGACACACGCGCATACCCCGGACAGCCGAATCCGGTCGCGGATACGATCAGAAGATCCTGATCCTTGGCACGCTCGCAGAATGCATCTGCATCCGGCTCCAAAGCCTTGACAAACATGTAAAAAGCGCCCTGTGGCTTAAAACATTCATAGCCGATCTTTGTCAGGCCATCGTAGAGCAGATCGCGGTTTTTCCTATATAATTCGATATCCCCGGTGTTGCCGACACAGGATGCAATCACTTTCTGGAACATGCTCGGTGCACAGACATAACCCAGCGCACGCCCGGCTCCTGCAATTGCCGCATAGACCGTCTTACTCTCGGTCACTTCATCTGGAACGATCACGTAGCCGATACGCTCGCCCGGCAGTGACAGAGATTTGCTGTAGGAATAGCATACCAGAGTGTTTGCATAATATTTTGTCACATACGGTACTTCCACGCCATCGTATGCGATCTCGCGATACGGTTCGTCCGCAAGAATAAAGATCGGTGTGCCGTTTTCTTCGGATTTCTTTGTCAGAAGTGCGGCAAGTTTCCGGATTGTCTCTTTCGAATAGACAGCTCCGGACGGGTTGTTCGGGGAGTTGATGATCACGCCTTTAGTGTGTGCGCTGATGGCTTTTTCTAAGGCTTCAAAATCGATCTGGAAATCGCTGGTGTGAGGCGGTACCACAACAAGTTTCGCTCCGTTGGCTTCCACAAACACACGGTACTCCGGGAAAAACGGTGCAATCGTGATAAACTCATCTTCCGGTGAAGTGGTAAGTGCGCGGAAACATACGGACAAAGATGCGGCAGCTCCCATGGTCAGGTAAAAATTGTCTGCCGAAAACGCAGTCTCATATGTCTTGTTCAGGTAATCTGCGATTGCCTGTCTCGTCTCGATATCTCCCTGTGCAGAAGTATATCCGTGCAAAGAAATGGAATCCAGTTTCTGTGTCAGGTCACGGATGGTCTCATTGACGCAGTCCGGTGCCGGTACGGTCGGGTTTCCAAGAGAAAAATCATAGACATTTTCCGCTCCCACAACTGCTGCGCGCTGCTTGCCATACTCAAATAATTCACGGATTGCCGAACGCTGGCTTCCTAATTGATACATATCTTCTGCTACGAACATTTTATTTTCCTCCTCATATAATCAGGTGTCTTTATTAAAATTCAAGGCTTTTCAACCTTTTATATCTCCTGTTTTTCAAGTTATCGCTTCTGACTTGCCAGATAATTTTCATACTCCAGCCGGCTCAGCCGCTCGATCTCCTCCCGGAGATTGTCCGCCGACATGCGAAGCGCCCCCTGACTCATGACCGTAAGCTGCTCCAGCCCGTCATTTGTCGCAACCGTGACACGGTACTTGTGCCCGATCTCATGCACGGTGCGCTCGATAAATGCATCCGCGGTCTCATCGGTTTTCGTGTAGACCACATCCAGATTGTGATATTTGCTTTTGGCACCCGGATGTTCCTTGCGCTTATAGGCATCAAACACCACCAGCACCGGACAGCTCTTGTATCCCTGATAATTGCTTAAAATATCCAAAAGCCTGTCCCTTGCGGAATCAATATTGACACGAGAAAGTTCATTTAAGTCTTTCCATGCAAAAATAATATTGTAACCGTCCACAATCAGATATTCTTCCTGCGGTCCCTTCGCCGGATAGATCGGATTGCCTTTTTTATCATATTTTACCACATTCGGCTTCGGCGCATCGGATTTCTTTTTCAGCCACTTGCGCCGTTCCTGATCTTCCATATCTTCGCGGCTCATGCCAAACTCGCGGGCATAAATCTGCTGCAGCTCCTGATCTAACTCCCAGCCGGTCTTGCCGGAAGACTGCTGCCGGTGCACCGGACCAAAACTCTGCCCGTTGGTCTCATAACTGCGCCCGTCCGCAGGTGTCTGGGTTTCCTCCTCCGGCACAAACTGCCGCGGCAGATGCATATAATTATCCACCTGATCCCACGGCACGATAAATCCGGCACCATGCGCACAGAATACCGATCCGGTCGGATTTGCCGTATCCGCTTCACTGTCATACCCAATTCCCGCGATCACTTCCTCACTATTGTGACAGACATCATAACCGGAAAGTTCCAGTGTCAGATGCCCGAGTCCGCGGGTATACGCATGCACCTCACTGCTGTAGTCCTGCATTGTTGCGACCGGAACCGTGCCCTGCAGCACGGCGTAGTCCATGCCGTTTCCGGTGCCAAATTCCGGCGAATCAAACTTGCCTGCACGCTGCTTTAAGTCGGTCATGGCACGGCCAACCATCTCCTGCGGTACTTCAAGCGTAAACGCATACACTGGTTCTAACAGCACGCTTTCCGTACTCTTTAACCCCTGCCGGATCGCGCGGTAAGTTGCCTGCCGGAAATCACCGCCCTCGGTGTGTTTGATATGGGCGCGTCCGCTTAAAATCGTGATTTTTACATCGGTGAGTGCTGATCCGGTCAGTACGCCCGGATGTTCCCTCTCCATAATATGTGTTGCGATCAGCCGCTGCCAGTTGAGGTCGAGCACATCCTCACTGCACACGCTCGCCACCTCGATTCCGCTGCCCGGTTCGCCCGGCTCCAGCAGCAGATGCACTTCCGCATAGTGGCGCAGTGGCTCAAAATGTCCCACACCCTCCACCGGCTTTGCGATCGTCTCCTTATATACAATGTTGCCCTGTCCAAAGACAACCACAACACCAAACCGCTCTTTGATCAACTGCGTCAGAACTTCGATCTGCACCTGCCCCATCATCTGCGCATGGATTTCCTGCAGTTGCTCATTCCAGAGGATATGAAGCTGTGGATCTTCCTCCTCAAGCTGCTTTAATTTTTCCATCATCTCCACGGCATTCACTTCGTCCGGCAGATAAATCCGGTAGTTAAGCACCGGCTCGAGTACCGGCACACTGCTCTCCTGCTGCGCGCCGAGTCCCTGTCCCGGTACGGTTGTGGTAAGTCCGGTCACAGCACAGACTTCCCCGGCCTCCACCGCCTCCGCGGTCTCAAATTTTTCTCCGGAATACAGACGGATCTGGTCAACTTTTTCCTCCAGACCATCATAGGAAATCCGGTCTTTGACATGCAGCGTGCCTCCGGTCACTTTCAGATAGGTCAGCCGCGCTCCTTTTGCATCTCTGCCAATCTTGTATACACGGGCAGAAAATTCGTCTTCATACTCCGGTGCCCTGTGGTATTTTGCAAAGCCTGCAAGCAGTTCTTTCACACCCTCCACTTTGAGTGCCGAGCCATAGTAGCACGGAAACAGTTCGCGCTTTGCCACCGCATGCGCCAGATGCTCCTCTGCAATGCTGCCCTGATCCATATACTCATCCAGCAGTGCTTCGCTTCCCATCGCAGCTTCCTCGAAAAATGCTTCTCCGCTGTCCTGTGTAAAATCCACACATCCATCGGACAGTTCGGTTTTTAACTGCTGCTGCACGACTTCCTTGTCCGCCCCCGGCAGATCCATCTTGTTGACAAACAAAAAGGTCGGAATGTTATAGTGCCGCAGGAGCCGCCAGAGTGTCCGCGTGTGTCCCTGCACGCCATCGGTTCCGCTGATAACAAGGATTGCATAGTCGAGCACCTGTAACGTGCGCTCCATCTCCGCGGAGAAATCCACATGTCCCGGTGTATCCAGAATTGTCAGACCTATTGTCTGTTCACCATGTGAATTCTCATTCGTCGGTTGCAACCGAAGTCGCGCCTGCTTGGAAAAAATCGTAATTCCACGCGCCCGCTCCTGCGCATCCGTATCCAGAAATGCATCCTGATGATCCACACGCCCCAGCGCACGGATCTGCCCGGTGGCATATAACAGTGCCTCCGACAGCGTGGTCTTTCCGGCATCGACATGCGCCAGCAGACCGATATTTATATTTTTTGCGGGATTTTTTCTACCCATAAAAAAAGCCCCTTTCCATGTATCATAATCCAATAGATTTATGATAGCACAGAAAGGGATAGATTTCATTCCAAATGCCTACTTTATTTAAACTTTTTCCAGCAGATAATATTCACAGTCAACATAAAGGATAACCGTATGACTCTCACTCGATATCATAATATCCGCAGAAGGCCACGACTGGGTAGGATCGTTTTTATTGATTCCTTCGATCTCTACATCCTGTAGGGATTCATTGACGATCATGTCATAAAGTTTTGTCCCCTTTTCGACGGAGTCACTTATATCATATATGGCATACATTTCTTTGATACTGCTCACACTGTAGATCGGATCTGAAAGTTCACATTGATATCGTTCATATTTTTTTATTCCTTCACTGGAAAATGTATGCTCATTGATCACAATATGATCGCCTATGATGTCATGCCCATCCGGATAAATCGCGTAATCATTCTGAATCTTTGTAAAACCAAGAAATTTGCTGACTTTCCACTCTCCAAATAAAATTTCCCTGATTTTTTCCTGTGTATAGGTTGTATCGATATATTCCGTATCACTTTCCTCTGTGGAATCCACAGCTTCGGTTGTCTCTGTATCTGCCGCTTCTGTCTGCATCGTTTGGGCACTTTGTGCCTGACGCTCCTCTGTGACTGTATCGTGTATTTGCGTACAGCCGGTCATCAAACACAAACATGCCACCAGACTTGCTGCCAAAATTTTTCTTTTCATTATACACCTCTATGTTTCAGCCTGCATTGATCGCATAAATTCCAAGCGTTCCATTTTTATCCTGATCAATCCATACATTTTGTCCCTGCTCACCAATTTCCAGCATCACGCCCATATAATTATAAAATGGGTAGTTGCCCACAAAAATTTCTTTGACATTCTCTTTGAAACGATTTGTATTCATCAGGGTATCATATGTCTCCATCATTTCTTTTTCATTACTAACCGTTACACTGCCAGCTTCATAATTAATTTTCACTGGATAATCCATCAGCTTCGCAAATGCCTCTTTATCATCCACTGCTGTCCTGATCTGTTGCATAAATGCGTCCATTGTCTCTTTCGTGACTTCCACACCACCATATTCCCCCATTCCAACATAATAATCTGCTTCCTCTTCTTTTGTCTCAAAGATTGTCCCTGTACTTTCAAACAAATCATTTGCTTCTATTTTTTCCCATCAATAATTCCCTGTACACTGATATAGGGATACTCCCCCTTTGATGCGTAACCTTCCAACAAACTGCCATCCTCACTTTTTACCATAAACCAGCCTGTATTTTCTCCTATTGCCCCCTGCAACTTCTTTTGGATCGTTCCATCTGCTGATTGTACATGCGCTGTCAGATCTTTTCCATTTCGCGTAAGCAATACCTGCAATCTCTGATTCTGTACTGTTTTTCCATCAAATACCATGTGCATTTTGTCGGAAAGAACGTGATCCAATTGTCTGCCCGCCTCCATATTCACCGGATGTTTTTCTGCATCCATCCCATTTACATCTTTTGGATTTGTCAAAAAGCAGACGCTTACAACAACGCATACCAGAAGTGAAATTGCAATTTTCCCTCTGCCCGGCTTCTGATAAGACAACACATTTTTTATACGCGGCTTAACGCCGAGCCCTCCGAACGCAAGTGGTCCTGCCAGTCTGCGGCTTCTGCCACTGCCGCATAAAAGAAGTGCCTGTGCATATTCCTTCCTCTCTGCAAATGACAGATTTCCGATAACATGTTCATCACAGGCATACTCAATATCCCTGGCAAAAATCCAATAAGCGATCCACATCAGCGGCTGAAACCAGTAAATCACAAGCAGTACATAACCGATTACTTTCCACCAGTGGTCCCCGCGTTTCTGATGTGCCCGCTCATGTCTGATTACATATCGCTTCGTCTCTTCATTCATGCCCGATGGCAGATAAATGCGTGGATGAAACAGTCCCCATAGAAATGAAGTATGAATGGTGTCACATTCCCAAATCTGCTGCTCCACTGGTACCGCAAACCGCAACTGATATTCCACACGGAGACTTCCAAATATTCCATATCCGGTCAGCACAAGCATGCCAAGCAGCCAGATGGTACTTAACATTTTTTTGCTGTCTGTTTTTCTTTTATCTGTCCAGAAATCTTTTGTCTCATCCTGTTTGGCTGTATGCTCTTTTATTTCTGCTACCTGCTTACCTGCTGTCTGATTTTGATCTGGCAAATTATTTATTTGCTGAACTTCCTGTTCTGATTTTAAATTTGATGTTTCTTTATCAAACAGTGGTCCTTTTGGCACAACAGAAAACGGACTTTCCACCACAATTGGACAAATCAGACGGATGGCAACCAGTGCCCACAGAATTCCCATCACCCAGCGTGGACTCTTTCGGAAAAGCAGTCTCAGGACAATTACTGCCAGTATTACATATCCGGCACTGATTCCCCGTTCACAAATGACTGTAAAAATTTTTTCCATATCCCTTACTTTTCCTCCGCTTCCTCGATCATTTTTTGAATCTCGGCAATTTCCTTTGAAGAAAGTTTCTTCTGCTTTGTAAACGCGGCAATAAACGCCGGAAGCGAACCGTCAAACGTCTCCTCCACATACTGCGCACTCTGCATGGAATAGAACTGCTCTCTTGAAATCAGGGATGTCACCGTTCCCCGGTTATTGACAAAGATGCCCTTGTCACATAGACGTTTTAAAACCGTATAGGAAGTTGTCTTCTTCCATGTCAGTTCCGCTTCACTTTTCTTTGCCAGTTCGGAGGATGAAATCGGTTCATTGTCCCATATAATATCCGCAAATCTGGATTCAATTGGTCCCATCTGTAACTCTGCCATATCAATTTCCTTCTTTCATTCTACATAATGTAGTATGTTTTTATACTACATTATGTAGAATATTTTGTCAATTTATTTTCATATGTTTTATCTCAAATAAAAAAGTCCACAGTTTTTTCTGTGAACTTTCCTGAATATATACTTTATTTCATAGATTTCCGTTGAACCATGATAAACGATCATGAATGATGCACTTCCACCTTTCTTACACCGTCGTATTCACTCCATTGATCGTGGCGTGCTCATCCTCGCCCATCGGAATCACCAGACATTTCTGCCCGTTGATCACCTGTGACTTGATCTGCGATGCCTTCTCCGGCTTCACGCGCAGTACCACATCATACGTCTTTGTCTCAGCGATATAATTGTCGATCTCTTCCTGCTTTTCAATGAGCTGGGAGGTACGCTCCGCAAGCGCCTCATCCTTTTCATTAAGCTGCACGGTCAGTGTGCCGACCTGATCCTCAAGTGCCATTTTTTCCACACGCAGTTCATTCTGCACAAGCGCCTTGGAGTCGATCACATTCTCTGCTGCAGGCGGTTTCTCGCCAAATGCCTCATCCACGGACTTTTCGATCTTTGCAGCCTTTTCCTCGCTGATCTCACTGTCTGCGAGAAGCTTTGTGACCACTTCCTTATCGAGCAGGAAAACATCTTCGTCATCGTCGTGTGTCTCGGCATATTCATCGATCATATCACTTAAATTCTGCTGCAGATCCAAAAGCACATCATCCGTGTGCTCATCCTCTGCGCCAAGCACGTTGCGGACGATAGAATGGAATGCCATCTTCTGCTCGGTTGCGGTGCGCTCAATGCCGCAACCCAATCCGTTTGCCATAAATTCAGAATGTGGCTCCTTGGTATTTTTCGTGTAAAACAATGTCGAATGGATATCCGTACTGCGGTCATTGAATGCCGGGAATAAAAATGCAGTGTCCACAGCTCCTACCACCCAGTCGCGCACGCGCGGCCCGATCCGGTGCTCCTCCTCGAGAAAGCCAAGCCCCGGCTTTGACAGATCGACCGGACAGATCGCACAGATCAGATATTCGTACACTTCCTCGGACTCATCGAGATTGTTATTGTCACTCGTCCGGCTCATCACATCGTATGCATCGTGAAACAGCACGATCAGATAATTTCCGGCATGGTCATACGTGTCGATTACCAGATCATAAAAGGTATCCAGCAGATTTTCATCTTCCAGCTTCGATGCGCGCAGTGCCATCAGAATATGCTGACGACCGCCCACTTCCTCTTCCTCAATCGGAAACTTCAATTCCAGAAGGTTATTTCCGATGGTTCCGGACAATGCCTTATTTGCAATTTCCAGATATTTGTAAAATTCATCTTCTTCCAGATTCAGAAATGTATTTCCAAACTTACAGACTTTATTGTGATTTCCGTCAACGTAACAGCCACACACGCGCGTAAACGTTGCCGCCTCTTTCTTGAATCTTCTTTTTAACTCCAGGACTTCCTTTTTATTCATTTCTTGGATTCCTCTTCCCTGATTTTCTCTTTCAGTTCCTCAAACAATGAAAGAAACTCTTTCTCCACATCAGCCATCGGCTGAAATTCATAGCTCGGTGTGCTCACCATAACCGGCTCCACCGAATACATTTTTTCATCCATAAAATGAAGGAACTCATAATACAGGCAGCTGTCATCAATGTTTGTAATCAGTTCTGCCTCTTCCCCCTCCGGCACATATCCCAGAAATTTGGTGTAGATCATATGCTGCAGCTGTTCTTCGATCTGCAGATACATCGTCATGTTTTTCTTGACCGGACGGGTAATGTCCGCCAGATAGGCTTCACTTCCATCGTGAAGCAGACAGGCAAGTGCCGTCTGCGGCAGATAGTTTCTCGCAGTTGCCTCATGGCAGCACTGGATGCAGTGCTGACCTACAGAAAAAAACTGCGGGAAATGCCCGTTTGCCCGCGTCATCATCGACAGGGCATGTGCAATATCCTCAATTCGTATTTTATCCTCTTCCGGCTCAAAGGTATTAAAGTCAACCTTTGAAAATGTTGTCAGACAATCCTTTTTCATCTGTACTCCCCCATATTACACGCATACATCAAAGATGTATGGCATACGTGAACCTTTACCAGCTAAGTACTTCATGGCCATCCTCAGTGACAAGAACCATGATCTCCCACTGTGCAGATGGCATTCCATCCTCGGTGTATACTTCCCAGTCGTTCTCTTCGTCAATGAAAATCTCCACACCGCCCATGTTAACCATCGGCTCGATGGTAAAGATCATACCCGGCGCAAGTACCATCTGGGTTCCACGCCTGGAATTGTAACCAACCCACGGCTCCTCATGAAATTCCAGGCCAACACCGTGGCCGCCAATTTCACGTACAACGGTATACCCGTTAGCATAAGCATGATCGTGAACTGCCTGACCCATATCACCCAAAAAACCCCAGGGCTTTACTTCCTTAAGTCCAAGTTCTACACATTCTTTCGTTACCTGAACCAGTTTCTTTTTCTCCGGGCTTACTTCCCCAATGCAGAACATCCGGGAAGAATCGGAAAAATATCCGTTCAGAATGGTAGAACAGTCTACATTGATAATATCCCCCTCTTTTAAGATCACCTTCTCGGAAGGAAATCCGTGACATACCTGCTCATTCACTGAAGTACATACACTGTATGGATATCCTTCGTAGTTGAGCGGTGCCGGAATACCTCCCATGGAAGTGGTCATATCATAGACAATCTTATCAATTTCCGCTGTATTCATTCCTGCGTGAATGTTCTTTTCTATGTAATCAAGTACTGCTACATTGATTTTGGCACTCTCCTTTATCCCTGCAATCTGATCCGGCGTCTTGATCAGGTCATGTGTCGGAACAACGTGACCCTCCTGTGCCAAACGTGCAAGTTTATCATCGAAAGCCGCATGACACGCCTTATATTTCTTGCCGCTTCCGCACCAACATGGATCATTTCTTCCTAATTTTACTGACATTTTTTAATCTTCTTTCTTTTTATTATTGTATGTGACATTTCCAAAACTCACACGATTCCATACTTTAGCATTCACTTTGTATTTTTGCTTTTTCAAAAGCTTCTGATAGGAATCCTCCCTATACGCATAATCGTCATAGGTACGGTTATGCAGCTGTGCATACACCTCCTGATATTTCTGGGCGTATGCAATCCTTTGGATCGTCTTTTTTGCATCTTTTCTGGAAATCCCCAGTGCCGTTTCCCCCTGACGTTCCGTCAGATCCTCCCAGAAATCCTCCAGTTTATTGTCCATATGTTTTTGGTCATTGTCATCCAGTGTAATGCCTTCCTCCATGGCCATCTGATAAAAAAGTTCATCATGAAGTGCCATCTGCATCGCATTTTTGCGTGCAACGGCATTCATAAATCCCCCTTCTACGCGCATACTCCAGTAACGGTTCGGATCATCCGGATCGTATACCAGTGCCTCCTGCTGAATCTGATATTCCTCATATCCGACATAAAATGCCATGTCTCTAAGGGTCAGTTTTTCACCATTGATCTGCGCTGCCACTTCATCCAGAGACTCCCGGTACACAAGCGGCCTTGCATTCGTCATGCTATTATTATTTCTCATGAGCATCACAAGCACAACTGCAATCAGAACAATGGATACCAGATGTTTTGGTCTCATCAAAAACTCCTATACCAGTCTGCGTATTGCGGTGATCGTGTGACAGTTCACCGGACGGCTGTTTGTAATGCCGGCTCTTGTTGACTGCGCCTCCACGATATTTCCGTTTCCAATGTAAATTGCCACATGTCCCGGATATACCACGACATCTCCCGCCTGGATATTCTGATAAGACACCGGCTGTCCCACACTCTTAAATGCCTGGGAATACCGTGGGGTACTAATTCCAAAATGTGCATAGACCTGATGTACAAATCCGGAACAGTCAACCCCATTGGTCAGACTGTTTCCTCCCCATACATAAGGATTTCCGACAAACTGCTGCGCAAAAGCCACAATATCTGCGCCGCTCACATCTGTTGTCTGTGAAGGATTACAATCCGGATCTTTCAGATAGGAATCGCTTGCAATTCCACCACTGGCACCGGTACCTCCACCGTCATAGGTGTTGGCATTGGCACGCGCTGCCGCTGCCTCCTGCGCACGGATAATTGCCTCCTGTTTGGAAATTGTCTTTTTATAGTCCTGCGCCTGCTTCTGTGCTTCTGCCAGCTGCTGCGCATAGGCATCTTTTTGTTGTTCGAGCTTTGCCATGAGGGTTTTCAGTTCCCCCTGCTGGGTCTGATACTTATCCTGCAAAGCAAGCAGACTGTCCATCTCATCTGCCAGCTGCATAGTCCAGTCCTCAACCTTCTTTACCGCATTCTGATAAGAAGTCATAAGTTCCCTGTCAGATTTGTACAGATCGGTCGCATATTCAATACGGTTTAACATATCGGACAGCCCATTGGACTCCAGAATGGCAGACCAGATGGAATTATCCGTACTGTTCTCATACAGATACTGAATCCTGAGCTTCATGGCATCATACTGGTTCTGTTCTTCTTCCTTTGCTTCTTCCAGCTTTTTGTTTGCCTGCTCCACTTCATTCTGCTTGTCCTTAATATCCGACTTCAGCTGTTCCTGCTTGGAAAGAAGTGTTTTCATTCTGGCTGCGGCAGCAGTGATGCTGTCTTTTACATCCGACTGACTGTCTTTGATATTTGCAATATCGCTGTTTTTTGCTTTCAGTTTTTTCTTGTACGCATCACGCTTCTTTTCTGCCTCGGTCTTTGCATACACATTCGGTACCGCACACGCACCTGCAGTAAGTGACCCGGCCAGAACAAACACCAATACTGCTGCACAAATCTTATTCTTTGTTTTTACATGTATTTTCTTATGCATATTATGCCTCCAGACTTATCTTCCATGGGAGTGCTCCCATACCTTCCTTTATTGTGGCACAAAATACATATTTTTTCTACTGGTTTTTCTTACTAATTAAGGAAAAATTCATAAATTTTTTCAAAAACAGCCATTAATTCCGCAAATCAGCATTATTCATTAACCAGACCGTACTCAGTTTTCCATCTTCCCCATATTGTGCCTGCAGGCTGGTATAATATCCCTGGTCTTCAAAATACCACTCATAGGACGTATAATTGCTCATGCTCACATAATTTGTGAGCTGATATCCCAAAACCTGTCCAAAATCATCCGGCTGACTCTCAAACCCCAGATCCCCTGCCAGTTTCAGATCGTTTTTTTTCACCGGTGAACCCGGATTTAATGTAAGTCCTCCAACGATTCCCTTTTCCGGCACAATATCCTTATCTGATGTATTAAAAATAAAGATCGTCCCGCGGTAAGTTCCATCCTCCTCATAGTATGCATAACCATCAGATTCTCCCGGCTTAATCTTTTTATCTTCATCGTTACTGATGGTAAATCCGGCTTTTTCAAACTCCGAAAATTTACACGGAATCGAAAACTCGTTTCCGGAAAGGGCGAATGTATTAAATCCATGCACATAAGACACATTCTCCCCATTCAGATCCTTAAATTTTCCATCCGGCGCCTTACTTTTTGAATCTGCTACAGCATCTTGGTGGGAATTTTCAGGAGTATGGGAACTGTCATCGTCCCGGATTGTCTGAATTGCCTCACGAATCAGACCCACAGTACCGTTGTCGGACTTTAAATATATTCCCACGATTCCGAAGATTGCAACCACACCCACACAGCACAACCCCAGTGTTACCCAAAGCCACCTCGTTGCTTTTTTGGCACTTGTGCGGAAACGTTCCCAGTCCCCGGCATCGTAACTCTGCTTTTGTTTTCTGGCGCTGATAAGTGTAACAATTGCAAATATCACCGCCCATGTTGCAGATCCCGGCAGTGCGATGGAAGCGATCACGCCCAGAACAATCACAACAATTGCGATGGCCTTTTTGACTCCCGAATTGTCCTTGACCGGATTTCCCTGCGCATCAACCTCACTTTCCCTCTGCTCCCGTTTCGCCCGGCAGTGTATTTTTTCGCGCTCCGCGCGCTCGTATTCCCGCTGGCTCCAGCTCTTCTTGGGCTGATCATCCAGCCGCTGTCCGTCACGCGAATAATACACCCCGTTTAAGTTGTATCCCCCCGATGGTTTCTGCTCCGGTGGTGCATAGTCCTGAAATTTCTTTTTTCTTTCGTTTTCCATAACTTTCTCCTTTTGACGCTTTCTATCATCAATTCTAACATTCACTCACTTTCTTTACAATGAGTAACTTATCGCCCTGCTGCACATCTGCCGATTTGAGTCCGTTTGTCTCCATAATTTCTGCCTCGGTAGTATGAAAATGTCTTGCAATGTCCCATAATTGTTCTTCTTTTTTAACAATATAGCCAACAATTCCCGGCTGCTTCATCAGTTCCACCGCGTCTAGCGGTTCCTTATGGATATCCACAATTTTTTCCATGCACACTTCCTGCTGTACAATTGTCTGCAGGGAAATAACCGCCTTGACCTCAAATCGTTCGTTATCCAGCAGATTCACCGCAAGCTGATCAATCGCCGGCTCGATTTCATAAGAAATATCTTCCGTGTGCCCTTTCATGCCGGGAACATCAACAATCTGTGTAAACGGAATCTGTTCCTGCGTATGTGCAATCGGAAAACTGTCATCCGTCGTTGCATACAAAATATCAACCGTCAGGATTCCTTCTACCTCTAACCCGTTTTCCACCGGTTCCACATGATCCATCTCTGCATGCCCCTCAAAAGAACACAGCTGTAAGATCCGTTCCTGTTCTTCCGCCAGCTTCATCTGTTCAGAGATCCGCAGTTTTGCTTCATTTTTAATCAGCAGTTTTTTTGCACAGACCATTTCTTTCTGTGGCACAAGATTTGTTTCCAGCGAATAGACATCTGCCAGAAGTTCCACATTCCTTTCTTCCCACAGCTTCATTTCCACATCCATGGAAAGATTCAGGCTCAGCGCCCTCATTTCGCCATCATAATCTTCTGCCGGTTCCACCTCATATTCTTTCGTCTGGCAATGTACCCAGCAGATCGGCTGTGTTCCGGTCATTCCCCCTTCTATTGATTCGGAAAACGGAACCATCGTTTCATACCACTCCATTTTTCCTTCCGGACTGCTGTACAATACATTCACATACGCTTCTCCCTGAATCTGCATCTGCTCCCCGGTGCAGATCACCTGCCGGTTACGCACTTCCACATAATCATAAAGCAGATGTCCGATATTCGGACTGGACTGTGGCAGTGCAATATCACTGTGCACACGCAAGATATCCTTTTTCGCGGATGTCAGTGCCAAAAGCTGCATCGTCCGGCTTTTCTGCTGAATATCCGGATCATTTTCAACACCACTTACAATTTCTTCTTCCACCGGCACCTCACACACGGCATGAATGCCAAGCAGAGCACGCACGGCAAGCTTTCTGGAATTGATGGCACTGATATTCAGATCCTCCAGATCTCCGCTCAGATTGACGGTATCGCGTTCTTCCACCTCATCCATAAAAATTTTTTCTCCGAAATTTATACTGTCCGTAAAAGATTCCAGCCGGTTATCTTCACTGCGGTATAACACGACAAAACGCAACTGTCCGGTAACCCACACCGTCTGGCTGCTCACCTTGACATCCTCAAAAATAACAGAACCCCTGGTATGTATAATGTTCAACAGATCCGGTTTGTTGTCTTTTACAATACAGTCATCATCCAGCGTAATCTGGGTAAACGCCCTGCTCCTTAGTAAATTCTGTCTGAACAGCTGTCTCTTCAATTCCAAAACAAAAAAATCCCCTCTCTTTGAAGTAAGTATACTAATACTTATTCAAAGAAAGGGAATTTTATTCATTCCTAACAAAGTTTCATTCGAATGTCCTTTGTAATAATATCAGTGTAACTGAATGATAATAACTGTGGAGGATTTTCCTCTCGCTCGTCATCTACAAGTATTGTAAAAACGCTTGGATATGCGCCCTGGATAACGCCTTCCTGAATATCTACCTTGTTACGTCCACGGTCTAACTGAATTTTCACTCTGTTACCGCGCTGCCGATGAACGGATGCCCGAACCTTGCTAATCTGTGCCTGTTCCATTGTTGCCTCCTCCATTTGAGTTGAATATTCTAGAAAATACTATATCTAGT
The DNA here is from genome assembly GCF_003462365.1 of Roseburia sp. TF10-5. Taxonomy (NCBI): domain Bacteria; kingdom Bacillati; phylum Bacillota; class Clostridia; order Lachnospirales; family Lachnospiraceae; genus Roseburia; species Roseburia sp. TF10-5. The sequence goes on from NZ_QTYW01000002.1 coordinate 42,994, forward strand.
AGCTTTAGTATAGCAGAGTGTTAAACTTTTTACAATAGTTCTTAAGTACCCTATTGAAACAGTACCTCTTCCTCCCGCAGTTCCAGCTTCAGTACAATAAACGGATAACTAGGTGCTTTTGTCACCTCTTCTCCGTTTTTGGGTCCCTGCAGTCTCGTCTTTACACAGATGGCGGTATCACTCAGATAACAGTCTTCCACGGAGATGCTGTATCCTCCGGTCTCCTGTATTCCATAACCTCTGGCAACGTATAAATATTCATTATCGCTGTATGTAAAACGGAAATCCCCCTCCTTTTTTTCTTCAATCTGTTGTCTTAAGGCTTCCGGAAGTTCTTCCTCCTTTGTCACGGTAAACTCCAGATCCTTTACCTTCTCCTCACATTCTTTTCGCACACACCCGCTCAGCAGCATAAGCACCCCCAGCAAAATGATCATCAGGATATACTTTCTTTTTTTATCTTTCATGGTTGACCACTCTATTTTCGTTCTTATGCTATCCTATGCAGCGGTCGTGCGATCTATTCTTTTGTATTTTTGTGTTCCTGCAGCATTTCATGAATCACATTCTGGCAGTATGCGCCGATATGTTTCTGATCTTCCTTGGAAAGTTCGGCAAAAATAATGGGCTCCCCATAGGTCAGTTTTACCTCTGCACGGTGCAGCCACGGAAAATGATTTTCAAAAATATCCGCCGTCCCGGTAAGTGCCATCGGAATGATCGGACATCCCGTCTTCTGTGCTATTTTAAAAGAACCATCTTTAAACGGCAAAAGCATCGTTGCATCCTCCCGGTCACGATTTCTCGTTCCCTCCGGGAAAATACAAATAGAAATGCCGGACTTCACCTGATCGATAGCGGTCAGAATGGTCTTAAGTCCCTGCTTTAAATCCTTGCGGTCAAGAAACAGACAATACAGACGGCGCATCCATATTCCCAGCAGCGGAACCTTATTGACACCATCTTTAGAAATATACCCGGTCAGATTCGGACACTGTGCATAAGTAATGACAATATCAAAAATGCTGCGGTGATTTCCAATATAAAGTACAGCCTGATCCGTTGGTACATGTTCTTTTCCCTCAACAGTCAGATGAACCCCCGCCAAAAAAGATACACAGCGCAGTCCCCACTGCACAATCCGAAGCTGGCTGATATCGGCTGCATGTTTATCAAATTTTGCGATAATCCATTCGATTCCGAGAACCGGCAGTCCAAGAATCAAAAATAAAAAAACATAAATGACTACGATAATTGTCCGCATTTTCTTCCTCCATAAAAAAAGCCTGAAGCATTTCATCTTCAGGCTTTTTCACTTTTTGCTTAAACCTGGAACGTTGACAGTGCATCCAGCAGACTCTGGGCCTTGGTCGTAAGACTCTGGGATGCTTCATCCAGATTCTTGATTGCATCCAGCTGCGTACCTGCTGCCGAATGTACCGATGAAGAACATTCTGCCGTCTGGGTGGACGCATCGGAAATACTCTCGATTGCACTGAGTGTCTCGTTTCGTGCACCATTCATTTCCTGCACATTATTCGAAATCGTCTGCAGTGCCTGAATCAGCTGCGCTACAAGCTGGTCAATCTGTTTAAAGGAATTTGTGGTATCCTCTACAACGGAAGACTGGGAAGAAACTGCATCTTCCGCCTGTCTTGCGATATTTACCACTTCTCCCGTCTTGGAAACGATTTCATCTACAATGGAAGAAATCTGGGAAGAAGAAGCAAGACACTGATCGGCAAGCTTGCGGATTTCTTCTGCGACCACAGAAAATCCTCTACCGGCATCTCCCGCACGCGCTGCCTCAATGGACGCATTCAGGGAAAGTAAATTCGTCTGTTCCGCAATATCATTGATCGCAGAAACAATGTTGCTGATGGATTTTGATTTTTCTTCCAGTTCCTGTATTGACTGAATGACATTTCTTGTAATGTTTGCAGTGGTCTCGGATGTCTGCGTAAGTGTCTGTACAGAAGATATACCGGTGGTAATGGTTTCTCCGGTTGCAGAAGTAAGTTTTCCCAATTCATCTGCATTGGAGCTTACATTATTAATCTTTCCCGATAAGGAATCCATCTGACTCATACAGTTATCGGAACCGGTATCCAGTTTGTTCACACCACTCTCAATCTCTTCAACTGCACTCTGAATATTCTTAGAAGTTTCAAGGAATGTTCCGGATGCCTCTGCCACATGAATTGCCGCTTCTCCAACCTGCTGACTCACATCATTGACATCCAGAATCAGCGATTTCATATGCTCTACGGTATCATTGACACCATCACACAGTAAACCAAATTCATCTTTGTGCTTTGCGGAAAGATGAACCGTAAGGTTTCCATTGGAAACTTTGCGCAGCTGACGCAGAATATATTTGATGGTTCCTGTCATCTGACTCGAAAGGAATAACCCAAGTGCAAGTGCGATGATCATACAGACAATCACAAGTACGGTTGTCAGCTGTTTGATTCCGGATGACTGCTCAAGCAGACGGTCAGAAGGAATCAGTGCCGCAACCATAAGATCTCCGGCTGAAAGTTTACTGTATACAAACATGTATGACTTTCCATTAAATGTAATCATCTGGTTTCCGGAATCTTTTTTCCCGTTCAATGCTTTCTTATAAAAACTTGTACCGTAAATCAGTGCTTTTTCCGTCTTGACGGATTCATCGGAATAAAACTCTTTTCCATCTGTATCCGTAATTAATGCTACATAGCCTCCCTTTCCAGGATCCAGTGACTGCATGGCGGAACGGATAAAGGAATCACTGATGTTTATGATCATCATGGCCGGCTGATTGTTCATTTTTTTTACAATTCGCAGACAGTAGGAATCAATTCCCAGATCCAGTGTTTTATCCGAACTTTCATCTGTCCCAAAGAAAAACCAGTTTGTTGCACTTTTGCTGACCAGTTTTCCCTGATCGCATCCGACATAGTCCGTATAAACATTTCGGTCACGAACAATTCCCTGACAGTCAATCGTACGCTTGTTGTCCGCGATAATATAGGCTCCCTGTATCTTACTGTCAAGTGCCATCTTATTGCGCAGTCTGCCCTGATAGTCTTTGCGCACGGAGCTCTCATCATACATATCCATCAACCCCGCAAAATACTTACGCAAATCCGACTCGGTCAGATAGGTCTTAAATTCGTCCTTCTCACTCGTGATAACCAGATTGATATACTGCTGCATCGTATCAGCAGTCTGCTGCACCGATTCCTTGTATGTATCCACAATGGCATTGGACGCATTATTGTAAGAAGTAATACCAAGAACCAGTACACCTATCACCGGAATTAAAAAAGCCCCAACCAGCCGCATCGCAATGCTGCGATAGAATGGAATTTCCGATTTTTCCTTTTTCTGCCCACCGGATGACTCTTTCATTTTTATCTTTTTTTCCTTCCGGGAAGCATTGTCACGTTTCGGTATTTTCTTTGTTTTTTCTTTTTTTACCTTTTCTTTCTTTAGTTTATTTACTTTCTGCTCATCGTTTTTTCTCATATTGCATACGCCTCCGTTAATTCAGACGATTTCTCCCCCACCTATAATATAGATAATATACTACAATCTGACAAAAAACTCAACTTAAAACTACTATGATTTGTTATACTTTACTATTTTAACACAACAATACTGCATGGCGGCATCTCCAGTTTCCCATCTTTCAGCTGTACCGTCTCTTCCTTCAGTGTCAAGCTTCCCTCCAGATTCATATTTTCAAGTGCTGTTCCTTTCAGGTCAACCGTATCATTTCCTTCCCCAAGATTATACACAATTCCGATGGTACTGTCCTGATACGTTTTCGTGATTGCCGCCTGTGAATCTTTACACAGACTTTCTACTTTTTCTATGGTTCCCCTTGCAATTTCCGGATTTTGATTCCGCAGACGAAGCGCATTTTTATAGTAACTTAAGATAGAATCCTTATCCTTTTCCTGTTCATCTTCTGCCGGAAACGGAGATTCAATGCCGGCATCCATATCTGCCGGTCCCTTTGTCATTCCTGTGATGTCAGTTTTTGACCACACCATCGGAATACGCTTATTTTCATCCTTTGTTCCGGAACTGTTCATGCCGATTTCTTCCCCATAATAAACAAACGGACTGCCGTTCATTGTCATCAGAAGACCTGCTGCTGTCTTAATCTTATCCGGATCATTCACCAGCGTATTGGCAATCCTTGCCATATCGTGATTGGACAAAAACGGTGCATCAATATAATCCGGATTTTTTGCGGAGAAATCATTCTGATATTTCAGCATGGAATTCACAAGGCTTACCGGATCGCCCTTTCTTACCGCATTGACCAGTGCTCCTTTTGCCGTTCCTGCATCAAAATTGAACATACTTGGTGTTCCACTCGCATAATAATCCGCAATGACATTCTCACTCGCCCACACTTCAGATACCATATAAAACTGTGGATTTTTTTCTTTACAGTATGTGTATAATTTATTTAAAATATCACAATTCGCATTGGTTGCATTTTCTTCATAATGCATGGCCGCATCCATCCGGAACCCATCCACACCAAGATCTATCCAGTAATCCGCAACTTCTTCAAATTCCTTCTGTACTGCCGGGCTTTTCAGATTCAGATCCGGCATTTCCGACCAGAAGGATCCCTCATACCACCAGCTGCTGCTTCCCGGCACTGCATAGTAGGTTGTTCCCTCCTGCTTGTCAGAAAAATGATAGTAATCCACATACGGACACACCGTATCGTCCGGTTTTTCTCCTGCCTTCAGACCTGCAAGATACTCACATGCCTGTGTAAACCATGGATGCTGGGAAGAACTGTGATTCATTGCCACATCAATGATCAGCCGGATACCTTTTTCATGACACGCACTTGCCAGCTCTTTAAAATCATCCGCCGTACCATATGCCTCGTCCACCGCTTCGTAATCCGTTGTATCATATTTATGATAGGTTGGGGAAGGCATGATCGGCATGAGCCAGATTCCGTTGCATCCCAGATCTGAGATGTAATCCAGCTTTTCTTCCACACCCTTTAAATCCCCCATGCCGTCCCCATCACTGTCATAAAAGGAGCCGACAAAAATTTCATAGTAATTACGGTAATTATCATCAATGATATTTAATTTTGCATCCTGTGTACCGTTCCCCGAAATACAGCCTGCAAGCACCCCGGCAAAAAGCACCAGCACAACAACTGCCGACAAAATTCTTTTTTTCATAACCTTTCCTTTCTTCATCGGATGAAAAAAGCCGGTGGTCAAACGACCACCGGCTTTCTATCTTTCATCATTAACCCTTTACAGCGCCTGTCAGACCATCTACATAGAATTTCTGCATAAATACGAAGAGAATAGAGATCGGGATAGACACAATAACTGCGGCTGCAGCCCATCTTGTAAACCATCCGTTTACAAACTCTTTCTCCAGCATATTGTACAGGAGAAGTGATACCGTCCAATACTTATCCTTTGGTCCAACAATGACACGTACAAATACGAAGTCAAGCCATGGAGCAAGGAATGCCGTAAGGATCGTATATACAACGATTGGTTTACTGAGCGGAAGGATGATCTTGTAAAATACCTGGAACTGATTACATCCATCCAGAATCGCTGCTTCTGACAGAGACTTTGGTACCGTATCAAAGAATCCCTTTGCGATATAAAATCCAACACCAGATCCTGCAGAATAAATCAGAATCAGAGCGATACGAAGCCCACTTCCATCGGTCAGTCCAACTGCTTTTAAAATAAAGTATACTGCAACCATGGACATGAATGCCGGGAACAATCCAAGGATCATTGCCAGATTCATAAATGTTTTACGCATTCTAAAGCGCAGTCTTGACATACAGTAAGATACACTCAGTACGAATGTCGTTGAAATCAAGCATGAAAAAATGGAAATGATCAGCGTATTCATAAAAGCTCTCGGGAAGTTCAACAATGTTGTCTCCGTAAAGAGTCTCTTATAGTTATTAAATGTCAGTTCTTTTGGGAAGAAGTATGCGGTATATGCACCACTTTCCCCTCGCAAACTTGTCATGATAATCCAGAAAATCGGGAATAACCAGATCACTACCAGGATGGCAAGGATTATATGTACCAATGAATTTTTTGCAATTTTCTTTGCCCGGCCAGCGGTCATAGGGCGTTTGCTTACTTTTGCACTGCTCATTACATGAATCCCTCCTCATCTTTGTATGCTTTCGTATTTCTGTAGGTGACTAATGCCACAATAGAAAGAACTACGAATGTTAAGATACCAATCACGGCACCGATGTTGTAATACTGATAATCAACCGTTAACTTGTACAGCCATGTTACCAGAAGATCCGTCTTGCCCGCTGTTTCACCAACCGGAGTCGGCTTACCTGCGGATAACAGGTAGATAACGTTGAAGTTATTGATGTTACCTGTAAACTGTGTAATGATGTATGGTCCCATAATAAACATAATATATGGCAATGTAATTTTGCGGAAAATCTGTGCGGCATTGGCACCATCAATCTTGGCTGCCTCATACAACTCTGCCGGTACATTCTGCAATACACCGGTAACCTGAAGCATGGTGTATGGAATACCAACCCAGCAGTTAATCAAAATAACCGATACACGCGCCCACATCGTATTCGTCCAGAACGGAAGTGGATTCTGGATAAGCCCCCACTCCATCAGCAGGTTGTTGACCGCCCCATGTTCCTGAAGCATCTGTCTCATAACCAGTAAGGATACGAACTGTGGCACTGCAATGGAAATAACAAAACAGGTACGCCAGAATGCTTTACAATGTGTTTCTTTGCGGTTGATTACAATTGCAAGGATCAGTCCTAAGAAGTTACATAAGAATGTAGCAAATACAGCCCATACAATGGTCCAGCCTAAAACCCGCCAGAATGTCTTGCCTATCTTTCCGCCAAGTCCAAGTACCGTCTTAAAGTTCGCCAATCCAACCCAGTCAAACAAGGTCAGATGCTTGTTGATCGTAGAATAATTGGTAAATGCCATTGGAATCATGAATAACAATGGTAAAACTGTAAAAATAAGAATTCCCATCAATGGGAGAAACATTAATGTCTTGTATAAATTTTTATCAAATAAACTTTTGACATCCTTGCCAAAAGAATTGATTTCTTTCCCCTCTTTTGCGAGGCACTCTGCCATATATGCGCTTCTTAAATTTTCAGCCCACATATAAATAAATAAAAGAGTGATCGCAATCGTAGCAACACCGTATAACAACAACAATACGGAATTGTCACCCTGTACATACTCATATATCTGTTTCTGTTCATTAAATACCTCTTCCTGTTTTCTCCATCCTAATGAAGGAAGCATGGAAAGATAATATGCACCTGCATTGACCATAAACATAATATAGCCAATCTCAATTGCCAAAAAAATTAAACCTTTGATAATCTGCTTGTGGGCGATATTTCCCAATCCCATTATAAGCGCTGATAACTTAACTGCAGCCCCGCCCTTCGTAAGCGCATTGGATACAGTGTACGGTGTAGCGAAGTCCGACTTCTTTTTGTTTGCACCTATCATACTTATCCTCCCGGCACATGTTGCTCTATGCCATATTTATAGACTCATGTATTCCAAGATTCCGGGGAGTCCCCCAGAACCTTGGAATTGTTTCTCTGTCTTTTCCTTTTGGAAAAAGATTACTCTGTAAGTGAGCTGTTTAACTGCTCGTTGAATGCTTCTGTCTTTTCCTTAGCATTGTCTGCTGTGATCTGTCCTTCAGCACCGTGTACGAATGCATCACCGAATGGTGTAGCTGCATCCCAGTAAGCCTGCATTGGGATGATTGGCTGAGCGATAGAGCAATTTGTTGCTACGTTTGCCATAGCTGCTGCAACTGCATCCTTAGCAACTTCTTCGTTAGAAGCAAGGGTTGTATTAACAGGAGCCTGCTTTCTTAACTCAAAATGCTTTAACTGTGCGTCTTCGCTTCCTAAGTATGCAGCAAGCTTAACAGCAACTTCCTGATTCTTGCAGTTCGGGTTAACACCAATAGCCTTAGAACCAAGGAATGCCTTCAGCTGGCAATCTTTTCCGTCAACGTTGATTGTAGGAAGGGCTGCAACACCAACGTTCTCCTCACCAAGGTTCTTAACTACTGCATCATAGTTCCAGTTACCATTGAAGTAAGCATTTACAGATCCATCCTTTAATCCGGCAAGACCAAGGGATCCATCGTTATTGTCCATTACGAAATTCTTGTTGTTGAATAAGTCAACAATGTACTTTGTTACTGCTACAGCGTTGTCTCCGCCGAAGTCATATCCCTTAGATGCATCTGTACCATCTCCGAAGATTGTACATCCGTTTGCTGCATAGAAGGAAGCAAGATACCAGCCGTTGTCAAATGGGAAAGAAACTTTTCCTTTCTCAAGCATTGTATCAAGGCTCTTTACATCATCTTCTGAGAAGACTCTCTTATCATAATACATAAACCATGTATTTGATGTATAAGGAACACCATAAATATCTCCGTTGTATGTAACAGTTGCTGCCATAGCTTCTGAGTTAGAGCTCTTAACATATTCTGCTGCATCTCCACCAAGCTTTGTTAATGCTCCGGCATCAACCAGATCAGCAATCTGGTCATTTGCGTACATGAATACATCCGCTGCACTTGCAGGATCCTGTAATACGGTGTCTTTTGCATCAGACTCTGAACATGTTACATAATCAAATGTAATGTTCCACTCCGGATGTTCCTCGTTAAATGCCTCACACTCTGTCTTTAACCATGCCCCCTGTGCATCATCCTGATCCTCGGAAGGTCCCATAACAGTAAGTTTTACATCAACTGGTTCTGCTGACTCGGAAGTGCTTCCATTGTTTGCTGCCTGTGTTCCATCATTGGATGCTCCGTTGTCCTTGTTGCCGCATCCAGCGAACATTGTAGCTGTCATTGCTGCGACAAGCATTGCTGCTAATACTTTCTTTTTCATCGTTTTCCTCTCCTTTTTTCAAAAATGATAGTTCAAAAGTATCTATATAAAGCGCCTCTGCGCTCTATATCGTAATTTCTGCGTCATCTGCGGTATACCGCCGCAAGATTTCGTATCCACGCCCGGCGGCTTTCCGCGAGCTGTTCTTTGTTCAATCTCCACCGCCAGTTATACCCCACGGTAGACGGTGCATTCATTCTTGCCTCGTTCCCGAGTTTCAGCAAATCCTGCATCTGTATGATCGCGATGTCTGCAATACTTGCATATGCACACCGGATCAGTGCATCCGGGATTTCTTCCTGACTGCTGATGTTGAGATATTCATACAGATAAGCCAGTTCATATTCTGTCTTGTCCCTGAAATATCCTACAATCGTATCATTGTCATGCGTTCCCGCGTATACCACTGTGTGGCTTCCCGGATAATTATGTGGCAGATGTTCATTGGACGGATCCCCGTCAAATGCGAACATCAAAACTTTTGTGTTCAGCCACCCTGTCTTTGCAAGGAGTTTTTTTACTCCCGGTATCAATGCCTTGCCGCCGTAATCATCGGCGATCACTGTTGTTCCATTCAAAACGGAATTCAAAGCGTCGGTCAGTTTGCGCCCCGGTCCCTTCATCCACCGTCCGCCTGAAGCATCCGTGGCATCTCTTGGAACCATATAATTTTTGACAAATCCGATGAAATGATCCATCCGGATTACATCAAAGAGCTTTGTACTGATCTGCATTCTTCGTTTCCACCAGGAAAACCCATCCTCCTGCATGAGAGGCCAGTTATACAGTGGATTTCCCCATACCTGACCTGTTTCGGAAAACTTATCCGGAATTGCAGCTGCCACATAAGCAGCTTCGCCATTCTCATCCAGTAAAAACTGTTCCGGATGCATCCAGGTATCCACGCTGTCCTTTCCCACATAAAATGGTACATCTCCGATCAGCTGGATTCCTTTGCTGTTGGCATATTCCCTAAGTTTTCCCCACTGCTGGAAGAACTTGTATTGGCAAAACACCCAAAACATGATGTTATTATACATCTCTTTTCGGCACTTTGCAAGCGCAACCGGTTGTTTTTTTTGAATATTTTCCGGCCAGCTCTGCCAGTTCTGGTTTCCATTGGATACTTTCAGTGCCATATACAGTCCATAATCTTCGACCCAGTCCCTGTTTTCTTCTACAAACTGCTGAAATTCCGGTTCGTGTTCGTCAAACCGACCAAATGCTTTCTGCAGAACCAGCGTCCTGTTTTCAAAGAGTGCTGCATAATCAATGGCAGATTTCTGTGTTCCCCAGTAATAGCTCTGGATTTCCTCCGGCGTCAGAAGCTTTTCTCTGACAAGCTGATCCAGATCAATCAGATAAGGATTTCCGGCAAATGCCGACAAGCTCTGATATGGGCTGTCCCCAAAACTTGTAGGTCCGACAGGAAGCACCTGCCAGTACTTTTGTTTCAGATCCACCAGCAGATCCACAAAATGGAACGCTGCATCACCCAGAGTGCCAATACCATACTCTGACGGTAGGCTTGATACTGCAAGAAGGATTCCGGAACCTCTTGCTACTTCCTGTCCTTCCAAGATTCTTCACCCCGTCTTTTAAATCACGAATTCTCCTTCGGATTATTGGAAAAACCATCTAAAAATCTTTTCGGATTGTTTCGTGTTTTTTCGTATCTGTCTTAATTTTAGTTTCTCTACGTCATTTTGTCAATGATTTTGCGTTTTCGGACACCATTTTCCCCACTTTTCACGTATTTTATATCGTGTTTTTGTATATATTCACAACATTATTGCTCTGTTTTTTCGAAACTTTTTTTGAGAAAGAATTGCACAGTTTCCCAAACTGATTTATAATCATTTAAACATAAGAAATCACAGGAGAAAATATATGGCTACAATCAAAGATATTGCCAATCGTCTTGGAGTTTCTGTAAGCACAGTCTCCAAAGGTTTAAACGGCGCAAGTGACATAAGTGATGAGCTGCGGCAGATGGTTCTCGATACCGCTGTGGAGATGGGATACAGCACCAAGCGTTCCAAGAAAGTGGAAAACCGCAAGCTTTGCATTTTCATAGAAAACATGAATTACGAAACAATTGATGAATTCGGATATGACATAGTTCTCGGCTTCAAACAGAATGCGTTCCGCCGCAAATGGGATGTTGATATTCTTCCCATCACCCCGGCATTTCAGGAAGAGGAAAAATACGATACCTTTCTGTTGAAAAACGGCTATTGCGGAGCCTTTCTGATGGGTCTTGCATTGCATGATTCCTGGATCAAGCAGCTGGAAAACACTACCATGCCAACTGTGCTTTTTGACAATTTCATCTCTGGAAATCCAAATGTCTGCTATCTTGGAACCGACAGCTACGAAGGCATCACCATGGCAGTAAATCATCTGGTTAATCTCGGGCATAAAAACATTGCATTCTTAAACGGTTCCTTATACTCACTGGTTTCTGACCAGCGGCAGGAGGCCTTTGAAAGTGCTATGGCTGCTGCCTCACTTCCTGTACAGAAGGATCTGACAGCTTACGGCTACTATGTATCCGACAGTGCCAAATATCATGTTCCCGGATTTCTTTCCGCCGGTGCCACTGCCGTGGTCTGCGGCAATGACCTGATTGCCAAAGGTGTCATTGACGAATGTACGAAGCGCGGATTCCGCGTGCCGGAAGACGTCAGTGTTGTTGGTTTTGACGACATATCCATTGCTGCCACTTTTGACCCGCCGCTTACCACAATCCGTCAGGAACGCAACGAGCTTGGCCGTTGTGCTTACGATATTTTAAATTCCCTGATCCATCACATCCCGATCAGCAAAACGCTGCTGCGTCCTAAGCTGATCGAGCGTGAATCTACTGCGCGCTGTGCGCACCGCGACTGACAATATTTTATTATTTTATCCGCATAATTGCTTATGCTTTGTGCCCATTCTTTTTAAGATTTTCCAACAATACCTTATTTCATTTTTTAATAATCTGCACAAAAAAAGACCGACACAATGTCGGTCTTAAAAGAATGGGCAGAGGTGGATTCGAACCACCGAAGCAATTTGCAGCAGATTTACAGTCTGTCCCCTTTGGCCACTCGGGAATCTGCCCATTTCCATCAGAATGCAAAGCACTCTGACAATTTGGAATTATAGCATAATTTTTATTCTGTGACAAGTCCTTTTTCTTTTATTATTTATCCAGTGCCACCGGATCCCAGCCGTAATCTTTGTAATATTGGATGTCTAGATGATTCTGCTTTACATAATCACGAAGCATTTTTATACGAATTTTTTTATGTGCCTCCGCGGTATCCATCAGTTTCTGCGGATCTACCTGATATCCTTCGCAGAATTCACGAATACTTGTGCCATAGTAAGATCCGTCCCCTGCCACTTCTTTATCCTTAAAAATATAACTGCCATTTCCATACGAAACAAAATGTAACCGTGCAGGCATTTCACTTCCACTGTCACTCATCAGCGTATTTCCGTTCCGGTAGTATGTTTCCCACCAGAAATTCCCAAAAATAAACAGATCATTTCCGGTTCTGACTGTTTTCACAATGACCGGCTCCGGCACATAAATATAAATTCCACCGTTTTCCAGATATTCATACTCGTTTCTGTTTTTAATCATGTAATCACAGACAAGTTTCATAATTTCATCGTCTCCCTGATAAGCAAATTCCGGCAGTCCTGTATGCTGCGTATTCTCTTCCGTCGCAGTTTCCGTCTGTATCTCATCAGAATACGTCTGTACCAAAAGCTTTTCCTTCGAAATTTTCTCCGTGTCATCCGCCGGGCAGGAATACAGTTCATAATCATCTCCACCGATAATAACTAAAGCACTGCGGTACTGTCTGCCAGCCCTATCCGTCCATACAATACACTGCTGACTGTAAACGCCCGTTTCTTTCCCATCTTTACCGGAATTTATCAGACTGTTCCAGTAGTCCCCGTCTGCCATACCAGAAAATGTGTCCAGGGAATTTTCTGCGGAAAACGTTTTCCACTCCCGGTAAACCAGTTCCAGTTTTCGAACATCCTCCGTCACGGAAAGCGCGGATGATACATCAGTCTTTTTAAGATCATACACATACATCTGCGTTGGCTGCTGTTCCTTTTTCTCATTAAAAATATATATCGTGTCTTTCTGCAGCAGCGCACGGGTATGGATACTGTCGGTATTAAAATAATTGCAGTCCATTGCCTGCAGATCCAGTGCCGCCAGAAGCTTTTTTTCCTGCCGTCCATATACTATCAGTGCGCGTTCATTGGCAAATACCACATATTTTTCAGAACATCCTGCCAGTTCCGGTGCATACACTTCATTTTTCAGCTTCAATCCTTCGTCTGCCGCTTTCTTCTGCTGTACCGGAAGTCCGCAAAATTCCCGGATAGAATCCAATAATGCACCATCCGTTGCGGCATTGACACCTACGCCGGTCAACAGGCAGACTGCAATCACACAGGTTCCAGCCAATGCCGCTGCAAATGTTTTCCGGCCATGTGGCTGCCACCCGGATCGTATGACCTGCTTCCGCTTCTGTCCTCTTCCTGAAATTGTACTCTGAAGCCGGTTCCACATCTGCTCTTTCCGTTCCTGATCCGGTGACGTCTGATCAATCGTATATTTGAAAATTTCTTCCCATTTTTCAGGATCACTCATCATTTTATTTTCCCTCCCTTTCCCAATTTTGTGGAATCTCCCCTGCTTTTTTGAGCTCTTCTTTCAATTTCCTGCGTCCTGCAGCAAGCTGCGTCTGCAATGTACTTTCTTTTCGTTTCAGAATCGCAGTCAGTTCCCGTATGGAATAGCCTTCATAATAATACAGATACAGCAGAATCCGGTATTTTGGTTCCAGCGACTCCAGTGCCAGCCACACAACATTTTCCATATGGTTTTCCGATGCAATACCCGGTTCCGGCATCTCTTCGAGTGTACCGCAATGTTTCCGCTCATAACTTTTCAGTACATCTTTGCACTGATTTTTCGTTGCGGTCAGAATCCATGCCGTTTCATGATCTGTGTCCCGGAAACTTATTTTTTTCTCCCAGACTTTCAGAAATACCATCTGTACCATGTCTTCAGCATCACTTTGGCTGCCCAGCATAACCAGCGCCAGTCTATAAACACGATTCACCTGTCGGTTATATAATGCCTGAAAATCTTCCATTGGAGTGTCATTTGTTTTTTTCATGCCTGCCCTCCTGTTTCCAACTATTATATACACGATTCATCATGGGGAAATATCTTTCAGAATAAAATTTTTGAATAATTTCAGATAATAAAAAAGACAGCTTCGAACGCTGCCTTTTAGGAGAAGGTATTTTTACTATGGGGTATAGCAAAAACTATATATAATGTATTGGGGGTTTTTACGGTTATTATAATAGCATGAACCCCTGCGAAAGTGTGCACAAACCTCACAAAAAGTATGACTCGTTTTTGGTTATTTTGTATAAGTGAAAACAAAATAAAAAAGACAGCTTCGAACGCTGTCTTTTTAGGAGAAGGTATTTTTACTATGGGGTATAGCAAAAACTATATAATGTATTGGGGGGTTTTTACGGTTATTATAATACCATGGACGGCCGGATAAGTGTGCACAAAGTCGAAAAAAGTTCCTGCGTTTTTCTGGTCAGTTCTACGGTACTATATTCCCAGTTTTAAGAAAAAATACGAAAAATTGCACAAACGCGCAACCGTTTATTCCTGTTTTTTGCACATGTGTTTCCTGTGGGTTATTTTCATACCCAATTTGCATCCTTTCCCGAATGTGGTCGTACACGATGCACTTTATAAAATAAAAAAGACAGCTTCGAACGCTGCCTTTTTAGGAGAAGGTATTTTTACTATGGGGTATAGCAAAAACTATATAATGTATTGGGGGGTTTTTACGGTTATTATAATACCATGGACGGCCGGATAAGTGTGCACAAAGTCGAAAAAAGTTCCTGCGTTTTTCTGGTCAGTTCTACGGTACTATATTCCCAGTTTTAAGAAAAAATACGAAAAATTGCACAAACGCGCAACCGTTTATTCCTGTTTTTTGCACATGTGTTTCCTGTGGGTTATTTTCATACCCAATTTGCATCCTTTCCCGAATGTGGTCGTACACGATGCACTTTATAAAATAAAAAAGACAGCTTCGAACGCTGCCTTTTTAGGAGAAGGTATTTTTACTATGGGGTATAGCAAAAACTATATAATGTATTGGGGGGTTTTTACGGTTATTATAATACCATGGACGGCCGGATAAGTGTGCACAAAGTCGAAAAAAGTTCCTGCGTTTTTCTGGTCAGTTCTACGGTACTATATTCCTAGTTTTGAGAAAAAATACGAAAAATTGCACAAACGCGCAACCGTTTATTCTCATTTTTTGCACATCTACTTCTTTATAATTAGTTTTACATGTATAAAAGAAAAGTCCCATAAACGCATCGTTTACAGGACTTTTCAAAAATGATCTATCCAAATAAATTTTTGATATATCTTCTGGAAAATATTGGGAGTTCCTGTCGACCTTATATACGAACTTGTTATCTAAATGCTCAATTGGTTTTTCCTTACAATTTTCTAACACAATCGCAGGAATAATAAGTTCTCCCTCACCAATAATAATATTCACCTTATTACTAGTCTTCCAATCTAAAATAGTTTCATAAATGCTCTTAACAACTTGACCACCTACAAAGCATTCACATTGTATGGACATTTTTTCTATTATATACTGTACTAATTCATAGTTCTGAGTAAAAACATTTATTCCAACAAACTCCGGCTTTATTTCAGAAACTTGTTTTAAAATATCCTCTACTCCTAATCTTTCCTTCACACTATCCAGAAGCAATACTTCTAACCCAACTTTTTTTAAATAAGTTGCAATATATCCAAGTCCCAAGGGAGATAAGTACTCTTCTTCTTCATTCGTTCTCTCCCAAAATAAAGGTGAATTAATTAGGACAAACTTTTTCATCAATAATCCTCCCTACAAATTTATTATCGCTTGAGTTACTTTAGCAACACTATCCCCTAAGTTATTATCATTAATAAGCTGAAAGACATCAATCCCTTGTTCTTGTAATACTTGTATTCCTTTCTCCATATATTCCAACTCTTTATTCGTTTTATTACCTTTTTCAAATCTAGTTAGACAACTACGTTCCTTAAGTCTATTCTGTATTACATCTCTATCAGCAAAAACAGCAATCTGTAAATCAGGCTGAACAATCTCATTATTGAGCGCCAAAATAAACTCTTCACTTACTTCGTCCATCCTCTGTAGAATCAAAGAAGAAAGAACATATCTATCTGTAATAACAATTTTCCCCTTTTCTAACTGTGGCACAATCTCATCCCTTAAATGCTGATAGCGATCTGCCGCAACCAGACATGCCACACTTATCCCATCAAACCTTTCGGCATATTCCCTCACAAAACATCCTAATTCATTATCTGTAGGTTCTTTCGTAAAACAAGCTTCAATTCTCCGTTTCTCCAACTCTTTTTTAATTCTTGTATAATTGTAGTCTTTCCTGCCCCATTAGGACCATCAACAGCTATCAATTTTCCACTATAAAGATTTTTGTTCATAAAATCCCCCTCTTCACATCAAAGAAATATCTTCGTAATATCCTGATATCGATTTACCACTCGGTAAATCTCCACATATTCTTCCCCAATCTTATATAGCACGACATAATTCCCGCAAATCACATATTTATAATCCGTTCGGAAGCTGACCCTTTTAGCAAGATCAGCTCCCATGTACGGAAATTGCTGTATATTTTCAATTCGAGCATATATCTCCTGGATGTTCTTTACCGCCATTTCTTCATTATCTTCAGCAATATACTCTCTAATATTCTTCAAGTCCTCTGCCACAATAGGGTTAATCCGCAATTTCATCATATCTATACCCCGACAGATTTCTTTAGTTCATCCAAACTCATCCAGGCACTTTCATCCCTAACAGCTTCTTCTGCTTCCTGCAGTTTCATGAGTAGCTTCTTTTCGGCTTTTTCACGCTCGTAGTCCTCAATATCCATAACCACAAACTTACCTCTACCGTTTTTGGTCAAAAACACGGGTTCTCCAATCTGGCAATTTTTCAACACTTCATTATAATTTCTTAAATCTGATACCGGTAATATATTTGGCATAAAATCAACTTCCTTTCCTACTACAATATAGCTTCTTCACTTATATATTATACGCAGGAAAGCTGTAAAATTCAACGTGAAATTTTACAGCTTTCTTATATTCTTTCTCTGGCAAAGTCCGTAAACCATTATTATCAGCCATATAAAAAGCAGATATTACAAACACTCTGCCCGGATTTCTTGCTAATAAATGCAAAATTTCAAATTCAGTAAAGGTCAAATCTATTTCCTGTTTCTGCTTTCTTACCAAACGTTTTGTAACATCTATTTCCAATCCATCGAATCTTAATTCTGTTCTTGCATTTTCTACCACCTAAAATGCCTTCGTTCCTGTACTGACAAAAGAAACTATATGGTTTAGTATTTCTTCCTCGCTGTCTTCAAATGTCAGTATTAACATTTTCCCATATATGTACCTCACACTAACATTTTTCAAATAACGTTTAACTTCTGAACCTTGAATTTTCAAGCGACTCAGAAAATAGCCTATCTTACAAAACCTTTTTTTCGTGCATAATCTCCAATTATAAAAGCAACTGATACTATCAACAGGATAAATACGGATAATATATCCCAAACATCAATCACAGGTTCTCCAATTAATTTTGATAATGTAATATTTATCAAAAGTGTGAACGGAATTGCAAACAAAAATGTAATTCCTGTTGCCAACAGTTTTCGTTCCTTGAGTCGATAATACAGAATATAAATTATCCACAAAAAAACTAGTGTATAAATGGACATAATCGCACCAATGTTGAATACTTCATTGACTTTTATCAAAATACTTAATATGTACATAAATGGTAAAATGAGAATACTAATGGCAACCATCGCTACCAAAACACCTTTTTTCCCTAACAATATAACAGGAAAAGATGCTATCCATGTAATCAAAATAGAACTAAGTGTAATAAGTGACCATGTAAGGGTGCCCGAAATAGCAACATCACATATACAACATACTAGAATACCAATAACCATGGTAATTGTATATATTATTGATATTATAGTATTCTTGTTCATATTATTCTCATCTTTTCGTTTTAATTCAATGAGATTTTCGCTGACTTTTTCTTCGTAATTATTCATTTCTATCCTCTCCCCACTTAATAGTTCATTGACCGTAACATCTAAGATATTGCAAAGTTCCAACATGATAGATGAATCGGGCATACATTTTCCTGTCTCCCATTTGGAAACAGCTCTGTCAGTGATGTTTAACTTTTCTGCTAATTGTGCTTGTGTCAGACCTTTTTCTTTTCTGCAACTAGCAATAAACTTCCCTGTATCAATTTGATTCATTACAATATGCCTCCTTTCACGCTACACTTTACAATTTTTATCAGTTTTTGTACACAAACTGTAAGTGGAATTATCAAACTCAACCATAGGTTGGGAGAGGTATTATATTTGATAAATGCCGTTTTCTTCAACAACACCATTTTACCACACGCGCACACACAATTCCATTAAAACCGTTTACTTCGCTTTAACCGATACTTCCCATTTATTCCTAATGAGAATGGAGATTTAATGCAATATTGCGAATGCACCAATGATTTTGTGAATGCAATCATTGATGACTATTTCAATTCCTTTGAAATACGCAAATACTACATTAACAAATATGAACAGCCTTATTACGGTGTCCTCTCCTATCTGTATGATATCGGCTATACGGTTGAATATGAACTTCTTCAAGAAGCCCATTTACAGGATTCCTTCGATACTGCAACCGGATCTGTTGATGTAAAAGAATTTGCTGAAGATGGCGTGATCCACGTCTATTCAAATGAGACTGGAAAAGACGTTGCCCAGATACCATTAACCAAACTGTCTGAACTGGAAAAAGAAGTAAAAGATTTTGTAGAATATAAGCTATCTACATACAAGGTGACTAATCCTACCAAACGTTCTGATCTGGTTCCGAAGTCCATTTATACTTTTGATATTCCAGATGAAATTGCAAGAGTAAAACGCTACAAGGAATATGCAGAGTATTGCCTTAAACAATTAGAACAAATGCAGAAAGAAGGTTAAATATGAAGTTACCAAACTCTTACGGCAGCGTAATCAAGCTTGGTGGCAAACGACGAAAGCCCTACGCTGTTCGCATCTCGAAACTTGTGGAAGATGATACCGGGAAGGTCAAGCGAAAATACACCTACCTGGCTTATTTCTCCAAACCGGAAATGGCGTACACCTACCTTGCTGAATACAATAGCGGTGCGGTTGTTCCGGAGCATATGAAATACTCGGACTCGCCTACTTTTGCAGAGATGTACGAGAAATGGAAGAAATACCGAAAATCGCTTAAGAACCAGATTAGCGATTCCACATGGCGAAATTATGAGATTGCTTTTCATCATTTCAGCGAGCTGCATGACCGCAAATTTATTTCCATCAGGACAAATGATCTGCAGCAGTGCTTAAATGCCTACAATCACAAATGGCAGACACACCTTTGCTTCACTCATGGACAATGCCGGAGCAAATGATGTATGTATCAAATTGATTATGGGACACAGTATGAAGAACGACACCACCAAAGGAACATACACCCATAAGACTTTAGAAGAACTTCTTACAGAAGTGAACAAGATATAAAATAGTAAATCGAGACTGATTGCTGGATACACTTATGATGTTTCTTATTATTAACATTACACTCATATTCAGCTTGAATCATCTTGAAAAACACCGGATGAAATGCTTCAAAAAATTATCCAAAATCAGTAAAAACGAGTATATACCACCTGTATATCACTTGTGTATCACGTGTATATAACGACCTCAAAACAACGTAAATTATCTTCTATTTATGAATATTCTGACAATTCTTTTGTCATTTCAATACATAAAGAAAAGCCCCAGAAATTCAACATTTCCAGGACTTCTCAATATCTTATATTATCTTAGAAATTCTTAATTAGCAAACACCCTGAGCTAACATAGCATCTACTACCTTCTCAAATCCGGCAATATTAGCACCTGCCACATAGTCTGTCTTTCCACCAACGGTTGCATTGTATCTCTTAGCAGCATCGCTGATGTTAGCATAAATAGTCTCCATGATTCCCTTAAGCTTTCCGTCAACTTCTTCGAATGTCCAGTGAAGTCTCTCAGAGTTCTGGCTCATCTCAAGTGCAGATGTAGCAACACCACCGGCATTGGCAGCCTTACCACCTACGAAGAGAACACCATTCTCCTGGAAGTACTTTGTAGCTTCAAGAGTTGTAGGCATGTTAGCACCCTCTGTTACGGATGTAACACCGTTTGCAACGAGCATCTTAGCATCCTCAAGGTCTAACTCGTTCTGTGTAGCACATGGGAGAGCAAGATCTACCTTGTACTGCCATACACCGTGCTCACCGTTCTGCTTAGCATGATACTCTGCAGATGGCTTAGCAGCAGCATACTCTGTAAGACGTGCACGCTTTACTTCCTTTACTTCCTTAAGAAGTGCAACATCGATTCCTTCCGGATCGTAGATCCATCCTGTAGAATCAGAACATGTAACAACCTTAACACCAAGCTGCTGAGCCTTCTCGATTGCATAGATAGCTACGTTTCCTGATCCGGATACTGCAGCAGTCTTGCCAGCGATATCAATTCCGTTATCCTTTAATAATGCGTTTGTTAAATATAACAGACCATATCCGGTAGCCTGTGTACGGGCAAGTGATCCACCATAGGTAAGACCCTTTCCTGTAAGTACTCCTTCGAAGGATCCACGGATTCTCTTGTACTGTCCGAACATAAATCCGATCTCTCTTGCACCTGTTCCGATATCTCCGGCCGGTACATCAACGTCTGCTCCGATATATTTGCAAAGTTCTGTCATGAAGCTCTGGCAGAATGCCATGATCTCTCTGTCTGATTTACCCTTAGGATCGAAATCAGAACCACCTTTACCACCACCGATTGGAAGTGTTGTAAGAGAGTTCTTGAAAATCTGCTCAAAACCTAAGAATTTGATAATTCCAAGGTTTACAGAAGGATGAAGTCTTAAACCTCCCTTGTATGGTCCAATGGCATTATTGAACTGTACGCGGAAACCTCTGTTTACCTGAACCTGTCCGTTATCATCTACCCAAGGAACACGGAACATGATCTGACGATCCGGCTCTGTGATTCTCTCAAGAATCGCATTCTTTCTGTATAATTCCTCATTTGCATCGATCACAGGTCTTAAAGAATCAAGAACCTCTGTTACTGCCTGTAAAAACTCAGGCTGATCTGCGTTTTTCTTCTTTACTACTTCGAGTACTTCATCAACATAACCCATTTCTCTATCTCCTTAATATTAATTTTTAACGTCCGGAACCAGTAAAATCCCGAATCGTCATGTCCTGATCATAATCTGTTGTCTGTTTCTACATCAACCTTTTTTATTGTAACGAAAAATGCAGGATTTTGCAATAGAAAATTCTTTATTATTGTAATTTTCTACCACTACGGCGTAATAAAGTAGCTTTTTGAGTACAAAATGAAACAGGGCGATTCAAAACTTGCATTCTGAGCCGCCCGGTTATAACACTAAATAAGTATATATTTTATTTATCCCTGCTTATTTTCGACCAGTCAACGAATTCGGATTCCTCGTCCGTATCATAGTAGGTCAGTTTAAAGTAATCCACCAGTTTTGCCAGGGCAAAGACAAGTATCTCTTTTTCAGAATCGTTCATCTCATCCGCAACATTTTTAATCATCTGGCGGTGAAACTGTTCGTGATGATAATAGGCAGCTTTCCCTTTATCTGTCAGGCGCAGCTTTATTACTCTTTTATCCCGCGTACTCCGTTCCCGGACAACATATCCTTTCTCACACAAGGCATCCATTGCTTTCGTGAGTGTGCCTGTTGTAACGGACATCAGTTTTGCAACGGTTTTCATATTTCGCGGCTCATCAATTCCCACTGCCTCAATAATATGCATATCATTATAACTAATGTCTTTAAACTCTTCTGTGATCAGGCTTTTCGCCTCAATCTCCAGAATATCTTTGAATAATTTTACAAGAAGATCATTTAAGGTCTCTTCCAGCGTCATGTTAAACTCCTTCATGATCTGGTGTGACCTACCACTCGACTGCACATGCCCCCCAGGTAAGTCCGGCACCAAATCCAGCTAATACGATTTTATCGCCCCCGCTTATCATACCATGTTTGTGGACATTATCAAGTAAAATAGGTATGCTTGCAGCCGAAACATTTCCACACTTCTGTAAATTACATGGAAATTTTTCCATTGGCTGATGCAGACGCTTTGCCACTGACTCAATAATCCGGATATTTGCCTGGTGAAGCAGAAAATATTTTACATCTTCAATTGGAAGTTCTGCCTGTTCAAGTGCTTCACTGACCGCCTTTGGAACCGTGCGCACGGCAAACTTATAAACCTCTCTCCCATCCATCTGGGTGAACGCATAATGCTGTGCACCAAGCTGGCGGTAAAGATTATTCACCGGACGGTTCTCACAATGCAGTGCCATGCCACCGGCTCCGTCTGATCCCTGCACCATGGAAAGCAACTGGCTTCCTTCTGCACTAACTACAGCAGCTCCGGCTCCATCCCCGAAAAGCACACAGGTACTGCGGTCTGCCCAGTTCATCATTTTTGACAGGGTTTCTGCCCCGATAACCAGTGCATGTTTGTAACGTCCGGTACGGAAATAGGCATCCGCCGTAGCCAGTGCAAATAAAAATCCGGAACATCCCGCACTCAGATCAAATGCCGTTGCACTTTTTGCTCCAATTGCAGCCTGTACTTCACATGCCAGCGATGGAAATATGTAATCCGGGGAAATGGTTCCCGCGATAATCAGATCAATTTCACATCCGGATATTTTTGCATCTGCAAGTGCTTTCTCTGCCGCCTCTACCGCCATGGAAGTTGTTGTCTCTTCCACTGCAATATGGCGCATGCCAATCCCGGTACGGGAACGAATCCACTCATCTGAAGTGTCCATAACCTGGGCCAGGTCATCATTGCTTACAACTTTTTTCGGAAGCGCACTTCCGGTTCCTAAAAATTTCATTTTATGATTCTCCTCTATGGAACAATTAGAACTTTCTGAAGCGATCATACCGCTCCTGTGCAAGCTGCTTACCACTCTTGTCATTCTGTGCACGTAAAAATTCTTTCATATTTCCTTTCATCCATGCCGCAATCGAAGTCAGCGCATCGTCATCCGCTCCGCCATACTCCGGAATCACCTTATCCACAACAGACAGTTCTTTCAGATCCTGCGCCGTGATCTTCATGACAGTTGCCGCTTCTTTTGCACGTTTTCCATCCTTCCAGAGAATGGAAGCAAATCCTTCCGGAGAAAGAATCGAATAGGTGGCATTTTCCATCATCCATACTTCATTACCAACCGCAAGGGCAAGAGCTCCGCCACTGCCGCCTTCGCCAATCATCAGGCAAAGGATTGGCACCTGAATACCGGACATTTCATAAAGGTTTCTTGCAATTGCCTCACCCTGTCCGTTCTCCTCGGCTTCTTTTCCCGGATATGCACCGGATGTATTTACAAATGTAATGATCGGGCGATTGAATTTTTCTGCCTGCTTCATCAGACGGATTGCCTTACGGTATCCTTCCGGCGAAGGCATACCAAAGTTGCGTTCCTTGCAGTCCTTTAAATCTTTTCCCTTATGCACCCCGATCACGGTTACCGGCTGTCCATCCAGATAGGCAATACCACCGACAATTGCCGGATCATCACGGAAATAACGGTCTCCGTGCAATTCCATGAATTCATCAAAAATCTGCCCCATATAATCGACAGATGCCAGACGCTTCATCTGACGTGCTGCCATGACTTTATCCCATGGCTCCAATGGCTTGGAGAACGTATTTCTCTCACGCATCAGTTCCGTCGGCTCATAACGGTCATCATCGTGTGCCGGATCAAAGTTCGCATATCCTTCGGTCGGACGATGCAGACGAAGAATTTTACCAAGTGTATCTTTTAATTCTTCACGCTCTACAATCGCATCTACAAATCCGTGCTTTAACTGGAACTCTGCCCGTTGGAAACCGTCCGGAAGTTTTTCCCCGATGGTCTGCTCAATCACACGCGGACCGGCAAAACCAATCAGCGCTCCCGGCTCTGCAAGGATAATATCTCCAAGCATTGCAAAACTTGCGGTCACACCACCGGTTGTCGGATCTGTCAGAACCGGAATATAAAGAAGCCCTGCGTCCGAATGACGTTTTACGGCTGCAGAAGTTTTTGCCATCTGCATCAAGGAAATAATGCCCTCCTGCATGCGCGCACCACCGGAACAGCAGAATAAGATCACCGGAAGTTTCTGTTCCGTTGCCTTTTCCATTGCACGTGTAATTCGCTCACCGACTACGTGTCCCATACTTCCCATCATGAAACGGGCATCAATCACACCGAGAACTGTCTTCTCTCCGTTGATTGTACAACTTCCCATGGTTACGCCTTCGTTTAATCCGGTTTTTTCCTGTGTTGCAGCAACTTTTTCTTCGTATTCCGGGAAATTCAGCGGATTTTCGGTCTTAAGATCATTATCCCAGGTTTCAAAAGTTCCTGCATCCGCCACCATACGAATACGGTTTTTTGTGCGGACACGGAAATAATATCCGCACTCGTAGCAGACATATTTATTTTTGATGACACGCTGTTTATCCAGTTCTTTTTTGCAGATTTTACAGGTAACGGTCTCTACAACAGGTGCTGTTTCCTTTACCTCTTCCTGCTTTGGCTCTTCTGCCTGTGTTTTTTCTGGTTCTTCGTTGTGATTTACTTTGATATATTTTTTATTAAAAAACATTGCCTTTCCCCTATCCGATTGCAAATGTCAATTCTGCGGAACATGCCAGTTTTCCATTTACTTTTGCTGTTGCCTGCCCCACACCGATCGGTCCCTTCACCTTGATAATTTCGGTTTCAAGCACCAGAGTATCCCCCGGAACAACTTTCTGCTTGAATTTTGCTTTATTGATTCCTGCAAAATATGCCGTCTTTCCTTTCCATTCCGGCTGCGAAAGAATCGCAACCGCACCGGTCTGTGCCAGTGCTTCCACGATCAGCACACCCGGCATAACCGGATTTCCCGGAAAATGACCGGCAAAAAACGGTTCATTGAAGGTTACATTTTTCTTTGCCAGGGCGCGCACACCCGGCTCTACTTCTTCCACTGTGTCAATCAGCAAAAACGGATGCCGGTGTGGCAGAATTTCCATAATTTCCTGTGTTGTCATACTCATAGCTTCTACTCCTCGTATTTGCGAACCAGAAGACTTGCGTTATGTCCGCCAAATCCAAGAGAGTTTGACAGTGCATAGGTAAATGACTCGTGGTATTCTTCTTTACAGTAGTTCAGATCCATCTCGTCATCCGGTGTCTCATAACCAACTGTACGGTGGATGTATCCTTCTTCCAGCTCTTTGACACAGGTGATAAATTCAACCGCACCTGCGGCGCCAAGAAGATGACCGATCATGGACTTTGTAGAATTGATCTTAATGTCCTTTGCATGATCCCCAAACAGTAACTTAATGGCACGGGTCTCAAAAAGATCGTTGTGATGCGTTGCAGTACCATGCGCATTGATGTATGTGATCTCGTTTTTGTCTACCCCTGCATCCTCGATGGCATTCTGCATTGCGCGGGCTGCGCCTGCACCGTCTTCGAGTGGGGAAGTAATATGGTAAGCATCTGCGGAACATCCATATCCCACAACTTCTGCATAGATTTTTGCGCCTCTTGCTTTTGCATGCTCAAGTTCTTCAAGGACAACAATGCCGGCTCCTTCCCCCAGTACAAAACCGCTGCGGTTCTTATCGAAAGGAAGGGAACATTTTTCCGGATCATCGGATGGAGAAAGTGCCGTCAGTGCACCGAATCCGGCAATCGCACATGGACATACGGCTGCCTCGGTTCCTCCGGCTACCATGACATCTGCCTCTCCGTACTGAATGCTGCGGAACGCATCACCGATATTATTCGTACCAGTCACACAGGCAGTTACATCATTGGTACATTTTCCCTGCAATCCCAGCTGGATGGAGACATTTCCTGCTGCCATGTTTGAAATCATCAATGGAACGAAAATCGGATTGACTCTGCCTGGTCCTTTTTCCACAATCTTTGTGTACTCACGCTCGATTGCCTGAAGACTTCCAACACCGCATCCAACGGCTGTACCGCAACGGTAAGCGTCCTCTTTTTCCATATCAAGCCCTGCATCCGCAACGGCTTCTTTGGCTGCTGCTACTGCGTACTGTGCAAACAGTTCCATACGCTTTGCTGCCTTAAAATCCATATGCTCTTTTCCGACAAAACCTTTGACTTCTGCCGCAAGATGTGCTTTATATTCACTTGCATCAAATTTTGTGATAGGACCAAATCCAATCTGTCCGGCATGGATTCCTTTCCAGAATTCTTCCACATTCAGGCCGATCGGCGTGATTGCTCCCATTCCCGTCACAACGACTCTTCTCATTTTCCTTTTCCTTTCTTTCTATCAGGTTCCTTAAATGGCCATACCACCGTCTACGGAAAGTATCTGTCCGGTAATATAATCCGACTCCGGTGATGCAAGAAATGCGACTGCATTCGCAATATCCTGTACCTGTCCGGCTCTGCCAAGCGGGATCTGCTTTTTTAATTCTTCCTGGGTCTTTTCCGGCAATACTGCGGTCATCTCTGTCTCTACAAATCCGGGAGCTACCGCGTTGACGCAGATTCCCCTGGATGCAAGCTCCCTTGCAACAGATTTTGTCAGACCGATCACGCCCGCCTTGCTGGCTGCATAGTTTGACTGTCCCGCATTTCCAAGGATTCCGGATACCGAAGAAATATTGATAATTTTTCCGGCACGCTGTTTTAACAGATAGCGTGACAGATGACGAATGGTATTGAAAGTTCCCTTCAGGTTGGTATTGATCACAGCATCAAAATCGCTTTCCTTCATGCGCATCAGCAGATCATCCCTTGTAATTCCGGCATTGTTCACCAGAATATCCATATGCTTATATTCTTTGATAAGGGATTCAATCATCTCCTGACAGGCTGTAAAATCAGAGACATTGCAGCGAACACTCACGGCATCTCCTCCGGCCGCTTTGATCGCTGCAACCGTTTCATTTGCAGCATCTTCGGAACCATTGTAGTTCACCACAACAAATGCTCCGCGTTTTGCCAGCTCCAGCGCAATGGCTCTTCCGATTCCCCTGGAAGCACCTGTAACAAGTGCATTTTTACCGGTTAACATATTTATTGAAATCCTCCATTTTGTCGATGTTGCATGTGGTAACCTCGCGATTGATCTTTCTCATGAATCCGGAAAGGCTGCGTCCCGGTCCGATCTCCACAAATTCCTCTGCTCCGTCTGCAATCAGGCGCTCAATTGTCTGCTGCCAGCGCACGGAAGAAGAAACCTGACGTACCAGATAATCCTTGACGTCTGCCGGATCTTTGACATAATCTGCAGTCACATTGGTCAGATACGGAATGGTGATCGGCTGAATCGTTACATCTTCCAGCGCCTCTTTAAGTTTCTTTCCTGCTTCTGCTAAAAGTGCAGAATGGAACGGGCCACTGACTTTAAGCGGAACCACGCGCTTTGCTCCGGCTTCCTTGCAGGCATCTCCTGCCTCACCTACAGCATCTGCTGCTCCGGTGATAACGATCTGTCCCGGACAGTTGTAATTTGCAATGGAAACAACTTTGTTTGTTTTTGCAGCGGTTTCCTCACAGATTGCTGCGATCTTTTCCGCATCCAGTCCAAGAATTGCAGACATACCGCCGCCTACCGGATATGCCTGTTCCATATAAATACCGCGCTTGCGGACAACCGCAAATGCATCCCTCATCGTCATCGCTCCGGATGCAATCAGCGCACCATATTCACCAAGGCTTAAGCCCGCCGTAACGTCGCAGCCAATTCCCGCTGCTTTTAATGCTGTATAAATAGCCGCCTCGGTTGTGAGCATACAGATCTGTGTGTACTCTGTAATGTTCAGCTTATCATTTTCTTCAAAGCAAAGAGCTGCCACATCCAGACCTGTCACTTCATTTGCCAGATCATAGACCGCTTTTGCTTCCGGCATGGCGTCGTAAAACTCTTTTCCCATACCAATATACTGAGATCCCTGTCCAGGGAACATAAATACTCTCTTCAATGTCTTCTCCTATTTCTGTCCCAATAACTTTTCGGCACCACTCATAACATCCCGGATAATTTCCGCACAGGTCTCTTCTTTTTTTACCAGACCCGCAGACTGGCCTGCCATAACGCTGCCGTACATGACATCACCCTCGACAACTGCTTTGCGCAGTGCTCCGAGTGTCATCTGCTCAAGTTCTTCGAACGGTGCACCTTCTTTTTCTTTCTTTAAGTACTCGCGGGTCATTTTGTTACGAATAACGCGAATCGGATGGCCTGTGGACATGCCGGTCACTTCACTGTCAATATCTTTTGCTTTGACCACGCGCTGCTTGTAATTTTCATGAACCTTGGATTCTTTTGCAACAACAAAACGGGTTCCCATCTGTACTGCCTCTGCGCCAAGCATCATAGCTGCCGCAAATCCACGTCCATCTGCAATTCCACCGGCTGCAATGACCGGAATGGATACCGCATCTACTACCTGTGGTACGAGTGTCATCGTCGTCTGGGCACCGATGTGTCCACCGGACTCCATTCCCTCAGCGACCAGTG
Organism: Roseburia sp. TF10-5; assembly: GCF_003462365.1. Lineage (NCBI taxonomy): Bacteria > Bacillati > Bacillota > Clostridia > Lachnospirales > Lachnospiraceae > Roseburia > Roseburia sp. TF10-5. The sequence continues at coordinate 71,826 of NZ_QTYW01000002.1, forward strand.
CATCCGCACCGCCACGCTCCATCAGCTTTGCCAATGCCACGCTTGCCACAACCGGGATCACTTTGATTTTGGCTTCTTTCCACATGCTCATATATTTGGCCGGATTGCCGGCGCCGGTTGTTACTACCTTAACGCCTTCCTCCACAATTACTTTTGCAATCTCATCCGCTTCCGGATTCATCAGCATGAGATTTACTCCAAACGGCTTGTCGGTTTCTTTTTTTGCTGCCTGAATCTGCTCACGCACCCAGGAAGCCGGTGCTCCACCTGCTCCGATGATGCCAAGTCCGCCGGCATTGGATACCGCACTGGCCAGTTCATGTGTTGCGACCCATGCCATACCGCCCTGAATGATCGGATATTCGATTCCCAGAAGCTCTGTCACTCTTGTTTTCATAGCTTATGCCTCAACACCCTTATTTTTCATATAATCAATGACATCCTGAACGGTAAGGATCTTCTCTAAATCCTCAGAAGGAATCTCTACACCGTACTCTTCTTCCAAAGCCATAACCAGCTCAAACAGATCTAAGGAATCTGCCTCAAGATCCTCTTTGAAGCGGGACTCTGCGGTGATAGAATCTGCGTCTACGTTTAACTGGTCTGCAATGATTTCTTTTAACTTTTCTAACATAATGGGTTCTCCTTTTACTGTCTTCAATTTTGTTTGATTGTGAAATAGTTTGATTATCAAACAGTTTCTTAGTCAAAGTATATGCAAAGATAGTTTGATTGTCAAGATATTTTTTCAACAGGGTAATGATAAAAGAGTACAAAAAAGCACAGCAAACACTTTCTTCCTACACGAAAATGTTTGCTGTGCATATGGTTCTGTTTTTTGAACTTATCCGATAATGAGCTGCATTGCCCCGTATATTCCGGCATCATTGCCAAGCTGTGCCAGTTCAAAGCGGGTATCACGACATGCATGGAAGCAGCTTTCCTTAAAGTGCTTCTGGATCGTATCGATTAAAATCTGTCCGGCTTTGGACACACCACCACCGATCACGATAACTTCCGGATTGGTCACGCATGCAATATTCGAAAGGGTTGACCCTAAAATTTCTCCCACTTCATCTACCAGTCCAAGAGCTACTTCATCGCCTTCTTTTGCCACATCAAAAATGTCTTTCGCAGTAATATCTTTATAATCACGAAGCTTTGTCGCATCCTGTGTTTTGGCAAGTTTACGTTTTGCCATGCGTACAATACCAGTCGCAGAAGTATACTGTTCCAGACATCCATACTGCCCACAGTTACAAGGCTCGATCTCATCATGGTTTACGGTAATATGTCCGATTTCTCCGCCTGCACCGTTATATCCGGCAACCACATGACCGTCTACAATGATTCCACCGCCGACACCGGTACCAAGCGTTACCATGATGACATCTTTGCTTCCTTTTCCACCGCCCTGCCACATTTCGCCAAGACCTGCAACATTCGCATCATTTCCAACTTTTACTTTCAGACCTGTCTGTGCACCGAGTTCCTCCGCAACATTGATCACTCCCCAGCCGAGATTGACACATCCGTTAACAACGCCATCACTCCGCACAGGACCCGGAACACCGATTCCCACGCCCTCTACATCACTCTTACTGATGCCTTCCTGCGCCAGCTTATTATCAATCGCCTGTGCAATATCCGGCAGTACTGCCTTTCCGTTATCGCTGGTATCGGTCTTGATTTCCCATTTGTCAAGAAGCCCTCCGCTTGTCTCAAAAAATCCCATTTTTACGGTGGTTCCTCCCACGTCTACGCCAAATCCATATTTCTTCAATTCCTGATTCCTCCTTGATCTATGTGATATGTATTTTTCTTCTACCCCATGTATCTGTATTCTACCATATTCCGGAATTTCTGCCTAGTATCGATAAAAAAAATCAACCGATGTATCCATAAATACACCGGTTGCACTGTTTTATATATGTTTATTGTACGTTTCCACCACCGGTATCTCCACTCTCTCCGGTATCACCGCTATTATCCGTGGTTCCGCTATTGTCCGGTTTATTGGTATTTTCTCCATTTTCCGGTGTATCAGTGTTTCCTCCACTTTCTCCGGAATCGTTGTCCCCACTATGTTCCGGTTTGGAATTGTTATTCTGATCACCGGCATTGCTGTCGTTATTGTCCGGCTGGTTATCATTTTCGGAGCTTCCGTCCGTTGTATTATCTTTCTGCTGGCTCTCGGAAGTCTGCTGGTCATCCGTCTGGTTTTCCTCCGTCTGGTTTTCTTCGCGCATCTTGTCGTGTTCTTCCTCTTCCTTCTTCTGCTGATTTTTAAAATCATCCGAAAGCTGGGCATAAGGAAGGAAATCAAGCGAAGATAATCCCTCGTGGGCCGCAGACATATATGCTTTCCAGATCTGTGCCGGATATGTGCTTCCACTCAGATTGGAAATGGCTTTTGGATAATCACATCCCACCCAGACTGCGGTTGTATAATATCTGGTAAATCCGCAGAACCATCCATCTTTGTGATCGTTTGTTGTACCCGTCTTTCCGGCACACGGCATATCGGCAAGCTTTGCAGAACGTCCAGTTCCACTGTCCATAACGGAGGTCATGATATCCGTCATCATCCGCGCCGCATCCTGCTTATAAACCGTTTTTTCCGTCAGGCTGGACGTATAGACTACATTTTCGTCAGAATCCACAATTGATTTTACACAGGTCGGTTCCCTGTAAAGTCCGTCATTTTCAACCGCTGCATACCCGGATGCCATCTCAAGTGGAGAAACACCTTTGGTAAATCCACCAAGAGATGTGGCGAGGGTATAATCTCCGTCCTTGATCTGTGCAAAATTCATATTTTTTAAATACTGCAGGCCTGCTTTTGGTGTCAGTTCATCATACAGCTGCCAGGCAATCGTATTAATGGAATGTGCAACCGCATATCTGAGCGGAATCTTTCCGGCATATGTATTGTTTGCATTCGACGGTCCGTCTTTTAGTTTATGGTCATCCACAACGGTATCCGGAGTATACCCGCGCTCCAGCTGCGGAGTATATACCAGCAATGGCTTAATCGAACTTCCCGGCTGACGGTAACTCTGGTATGCACGGTTTAACGTATAATTATCCGAATCCTGCTTACGGCCGCCCACGATTGCCACAACATATCCGCTGTTGTTATCAATTGATACTGCTGCCGCCTGCATCTTGTAAGTTCCGTCTTTGGATTTGTCTTTAAATCCTTTCAGGGTATCATCAATGGCAGACTGCAGTTCCTTTTGTTTTTCCATATCAATCGTCGTATAGATTTTGTATCCTCCGGAAAACAGTTTCTTCTGACACGCACTGTAAAGTTCGTCATATGCTTCCCCATAAGACTTCTTTTCCTTATCCGAATCAAAATAATATTTAAACTGGAAACCTTCCTGTTCCATCAGTGCACGGGTTGCGCAGTCATACGTGTAAGTGTCAATCGAACTGTTAATTTTCTCCGTGTCACTCTTTTTCGGCCGGTTCAGCGCAATCTCTTCTTTGGTTGCCTCATAATACTCTTCCTGGGAGATTTTCCCGTCATCCCGCATATTCTTTAAGATCAGATTCCGCCGGGTAATGGTATTGTCCGGGTGTGTCACCGGATCATAATTGGACGGGCGGTTCGGGATCGCACACAGATACGCGGTCTGCGATACATCAAGATCTTTCAGTTCACAGTTAAAATATCCATGACAGGCAGCGTCAATTCCGTAATAGCCGTTTGCAAAATACACGTTATTCAGATAAAATTCCATAATTTTATCCTTACTGTAACGTTTTTCGAGTTCCCACGCAAGAAACATCTGCTTCACCTTGTACTGCCACGTCTGTTTCGGCTGCATATAAATCAGCTTGGCAAGCTGCATGGTAATCGTACTTCCACCCTGCGTACCACCCTGCGATTTTTTCAGTTTCGACATGACTGTGGCTTTGACCGCGCGCACAAGTCCTTTCAGATCCACACCGTTATGTTGGTAAAACTTCTTGTCCTCAATACTGATAATCGCTGCGACAAAATCCTTTGGAATATCCTCGTATTTGACATACTGCGCATTCTTGTCTCCCCTTCGTTCAGAGATCAGTTTTCCGTCTTTATCAAAAACGGAGCAGGTCTGTGAAGGGATAAACGTAGAATCGTCGGAAGCAGATACTTCCTGCACTGCCTCACGGCGCATCTGCTGTATCTGATCCGCATATCCGCCAAAATAGTAGTATCCAAAACCTGCCAGCACAACAAGCATCAGCACGATCTGCAGCTTTATGACAAACCAGAAAAAGCGATGCTGCTTTTTCTTTCTTTTCTTTTTCTTCTTGGTTGACATATACTCTCCTCCATATTTATTTTGGAAACATACATCATACATTTTATCTCTTTTGGACAGTATATGCAAATTATCTTTTTATTAAGATTTTATTATTTTCACTGTTCCATATTTTTCCCCAGAAAATTTGCAGCTGTGGCAGACAATGCTTTCAACAGTCCAAGTGTTTCCTTTTGTCCGCTGTTATCTGCCAGAATCACAGCACCCTGACAGTCTCCATTGCACAGAATACTTGAAAGCACAATTCCCTTCGGAAGGGTTGACATTGTTTTTTTTGTAATGGAGCAGGCCTGTTCTTCTCCTGTTTTCACAACTGTGCTGCGCTTTTCAATCATTTCTTCCATTTCTTCGCTCAGCTGTTCCCCCTCAACTTCCTTTTTCCCGGTTCCCGCTGCTGCGATCACATATTCCCGATCCGTAATGCAGACCAGAGCCTCTGTGGTCTGTGCCAGTGCCTGTGCATAACTTCGTGCAAACTCGCCCAGTTCCCCAACCGGTGAGTATTTTTTGAGCATAATTTCGCCCTCCCGGCTTGTAAAAATCTCCAGGGGATCCCCCTCCCGGATGCGCAGTGTCCTGCGAATTTCTTTCGGAACCACAATTCTTCCCAGATCATCGATTCTGCGCACAATTCCAGTTGCTTTCATATGATAAATTTCCTCCTGTTTTCCAGATTACTTTCCATATTCATGTTGTATGGGTAGTATGCCGGAATCCCGGAAAAATTATGCACAGAAAACAAAGCATTTTACTTGAAAAAACGTTCATCCCGTCATACAATAGAACTAACATTCACATAGGAGAAACGTATTATGGATTATAATGAAAATGAATTTAAGGCCAAGGCCAATATCAAAGCCAGACGCATCTGGCTTGTATTTGCCCTTCTTCTTAGTGCAAACTACGGCTCAGATGTATCCCAGGGTGGGTATCCTTCCACAAATTACATCATTTTTTTAATACTGTGCTGGGTTCCTTTTTTTGCCGGTGATCTTCTTTTGCGCATCAGGGGAAAGGCCGATGACCGCTATCGGTATGCACTTGTCATCGGTTACGGTATTTTTTACACGTTCCTGATCTGCACCACCGATTCACCGATTGCCTTTACCTATATTCTTCCGGTTGTCAGTCTTCTGGTTCTTTACAAAGACCAGAAATTTATGGTGGGATGTGCAATCGCCAATATCGCCAGTGTCATTGTCAGTGTCTTTTATCATCTGGTCGTTCTCGGTCAGAATACTGCAACGGACCAGAAAAATTATCAGCTGCAGGTTGCCTGTCTCCTGCTCTGTTATATCGGCTATATCATGTCTATCCGCCACCTCATCGAATCCGACGGTGCCCTGACAGACAGTATCAAAGCAGATTTAAAACGGGTTATTACAACCGTTGAACAGGTTAAAACCGCCAGCAATACCATCATGGACGGAATCACCGTTGTCCGCGAACTTGCCACGGAAAACAAACATGGTTCAGACATCGTCGTAGACGGAATGAACAAACTGACCGACAATAACGATCAGCTGCAGTCCCGGACAGCCTCCTCACAGGAAATGACGGGAGATATCAATTCCCAGGTACAGAATGTTGCTTCCATGATCAATGATATGGTATCCCTGACTGCGGAATCCGGCAAACACGCAAAGACAAGTTCCGTTGATCTGGAGAGTCTGGTACAGACTGCCGGAACGATGGCAGATCTGTCCAATGAGGTAGAACATATTCTGGACGCTTTCAAGGCAGAATTTGAAACCGTAAAACAGGAAACCGGAACCATTGACAGTATTTCCAGCCAGACCAATCTGCTGGCACTTAATGCTTCCATTGAAGCTGCCCGCGCAGGGGAAGCCGGAAAAGGATTCTCCGTCGTTGCAGAACAGATCCGCAAGCTGAGTACCGAAACCAAAGATTCTTCCGGACAGATCAGCGAAGCACTCTCGCGGCTGGATGAAATTTCAGGAAAAATGACTTCTTCCATTGAAGAAACCTTAAAACTTATTCAGGCCACTCTGGAAAAAGTAACCCAGACCGGTGAAAATGTAAATAAAATTACACAGGATTCTTCTCTTCTGGGTGAACACATCCAGACAATTGATTCTGCCATGAAAGAAGTGGAATCTTCCAATCGTCAGCTGGTGGAAAATATGGAACAGGTATCTTCCATCGTGGAAACCATGACCACATGCATCAGTGATTCCGATGAAACAAGCAAACGCATGCTCAGCAAATATGAGGAAAGTGCTTCCAACATCAATAACATAGAAAATGTAATTCAGGAGCTGATGTGTGAACTGGGCATCGGTGGTTTCATGGGTCTGGATGATATTCATGCCGGTATGAAAGCAAAAGTTATTCTTCCAAAACATCTGGAACGTATGGAGTATCACGGAGAAGTCAGATCTGTTGCGGAAAATAGTATTTCCCTGATTTTGTCTGACGATCCACAGTTAAACGGATCCGAAACATGTAAGGTTCAGGTCACGGTTGACAATGTTCTCTACTGTTGGGATCAGGCGCAGATACAAGCTGACACGGCGTCCGGTTCCCACGTCTATGCATTGCAGCTTTCCGCACGTCCGGAGATTAAAAACCGCCGGAAATACCCACGGGCAGATGTGTCCAATCCATGTACCATCACGCTGAAAGATTCCGACACAACGTTCTCCGGTCAGCTTGACAATATCAGTGCCAATGGATTTGCATTTCTGATCCGGGATCCGTTTTTCATGGATCACAAACATGCAGATGTTGCTATCGATATCCAAAATTTTGCCCTTTCGGATCAGTCCCATCTGGAAGGACATGTCATCCGGTGCTCGGATGATGAAGGTGTATATATTGTGGGATGTCAGATGCCGGAAGACAATTATGCAATACGCAATTATGTAGATTCCCTTCTCGGTCAATAAATAAAACAGGGAAAACTTCTATGATTCCATAAAAGTTTTCCCTGTTTTCTTATCATTTAAGCTGTCAGCAAAAGTTTTTCAAACTCTTCTTTTGGAAGCGGTCTCGAATAGTAATATCCCTGAATACTGTCACACTTCATCTGTTTGAGGAAATCCACCTGTTCTTCTCTCTCAACACCTTCTGCCGTAACGCACAATCCAAGTTCCTTTGCAAGTAAAATCGTATGTTCCAGCAATCGTTCCCCACTGAAATCCCCGATGTAATCAATCAGACTTTTGTCAATTTTTAACGTATCGAAACATTTCATGTTCAGTGTTGCAAGGGAAGAATACCCCGATCCAAAATCATCTACAAGCAATGGAAAACCATTGTCATGGAACTTATCTGCCAGCCCCTTGATATTGTCATTGTCAATTGCTGCGCTCTCTGTAATCTCAATCGGAACCAGATGGGTTTTTACTCCGATTTCATCAGCGATCTGCTGATACCGGCTGACCACACTGTCAAAATACAGACTCGCCCTGGACAGATTGATGGATACCGGAATAATCTCCTTTCCCTGTTTCTGCCATTCTAACTGCTGCATACATACTTTTCGGAAAACATACTCATCCAGAACTTTTATCAGTCCGTCTCTCTCAAACAACGGAATGAATTTGCCGGGTGGAATAACATTTCCCTTTTCATCTCTCCAGCGGATCAGACCTTCTGCCCCTACCATCCGCTCTGTTTCCGGATCATATTTCGGCTGATACCACACCTCAAAACAGTTATTTTCCAGAGAATGTTTAAATTCATCCTCCATGGCTTTATCTTCAAGCATGCGGATCGTATCTTCATGGCTGTAAAACTGATAGCTGATATCTTTGCGATCCTTGATCTGATTCTTGGCAAAATTTGCTTCGCTGTATACCTCTTCCACTTTGGAATCCGGTTTCCACTTCGTCACTCCAAAATAAGGGATCAGCTTCGGAACCTTCAGTCTTTCCGACAATTCTGCCAGTATGGTTTCCAGCTGCTGTAACTGCCGGATCGTCTTTTCCTGATCCTTTCCACTACTGTAAATCACAAAACGGTCTGCATTGATATGTCCTGCCAGATCATCTTTTTCCAGTATCCCCTGAATACACTTCCAGATTCCTTTGAGTGTTTCATCCCCTTTGATAATTCCACAGATCGAATTGATAATTTTAAAGGAGTGGATGTCCATGGACACCAGATATCCCGGTTGCCGGAAATCCCGGATTTTCTTCTTAAAACTTTCGTAATTATTTCCGCCGGTCACACTGTCCACATACGCCATGCGCTCAAGTTCCCTCTGTTTTTCGGAACTGATATCGGAAAATCCTGCTACCATCCGGTGCAGCTGTCCTCCATCCGATGTATTTACAAATTTTGCACGGCAGTATTTTACTTTTCCATCCCGCACAATCCGGTAATCATACTGATATGCTTTTTTCAGGCTCAGCTGCTTACGGAGATTTTCAATGGAGGTCTCATACAGCATTGTCTCACGATCTTCGGTAAGGACAACCTTCCCCACATATTCTGCCATGATAGATTCATATCCCGGAATTGCCTTAAGCGTATCATTGAGCACAGAGCGCACTGCGGAGTTCACCTTATATGCATATACCTTATCATGATCCACATCTACATAATATACACTGTTAAAATTGCTTCCCAGTGCCTGAATAATCTCATTCTGGCGTGTGTCTGCCCTGATCTGTTCGATCAGACCCAATACATATTCCGGTTGTTTCTGTGAACCGCCCTGAATCCTACCCATAGAGATCTGATATACCATGTCTTTTCCCGAAGACTGAATCTTTGCACTTACCGTCTTTGCGCCATGGTCAATATCCTGAAACAGTTTTAACAGTTTTTCTTTTTCCATAATTCTGTCCATGAGGATACTATGCTCCAGATCCGCAACATTCTCCACGATTCCCTTGTGACGGGCTGCAAACTCCGATGGTCTGATTCTGCGTTCTTTGGGATAATAGTAAAAAAAATACTTTCCCCATTTTGCCAGAGTCTCCTGAATCTCTATTGATATATCCCTGCACTTCTTCTGATCGTTTTTTTCTACCATAGGCCTGCCTTTCCCTGGTAAACTGTAAATATTGTCTGATTATTTCTGTACAAATATACTATAGCATAAACTATTTTCCTCGTAAAGGTAGTAAATTTTCACAAAAACACACGAAAAGCGCATGCAACAGAGATGTCACATGCGCTTTCCAACTACACAGCATTCGCTTATGTTCTATTTTATTTTACGGTTTCTACCTTAATCACATTCGTATTTCCTACTTTGCCATTGATCAGACCACCGGTCAGAACAACAGCATCTCCGCTCTGTAATGAAAATACTTCTTTTGCCTTTTTCATTGCATGGTAGAACATAACTTCCATCGAACTGAATTCCTCGCAGAGAACCGGAGTAACCCCCCAGCTTAAGTTCAATTTCCGCCATACTTTCTCGGAAGTCGTCATTCCGATGATATCTACCGGACAACGGAAACGGCTGACCATACGTGCGGTAGTTCCGCTGAGTGTACTTGCGACAATACATTTTGCCTGGACATCAACTGCCATCGCGCAGGTTGCATGCGAAATGGCATCCTGAATGCTTCTTGTCTCAAAATCAGAAGTGCGGAAACGCTTGGTATATTTGATCTGGGATTCCGTATACTCAGCAATCTCTGCCATGTTCCGCACGGCATCTACCGGATATTTACCGGCAGCTGATTCCCCGGACAGCATGATCGCGGATGATCCATCGTATACCGCATTTGCCACATCGGAAAGCTCTGCACGTGTCGGACGCGGATTGTGAATCATGGACTCGAGCATCTCGGTCGCGGTTATGACACGTTTTCCGAGCATACGGCACTTGCTGATCAGATACTTCTGAACCGCAGGCACTTCCATGCCCGGGATTTCGACTCCGAGATCTCCACGGGCAATCATGACACCATTGGCAATCTCACAGATTTCTTCAATGTGCTCCACACCCGAACGGTTCTCAATCTTTGCAATAATATCAATATCTTCGCCGCCGTTCTCGTCAAGGAATTTACGCATATCCTCGACATCTTTCTTTACGGAGACGAAAGATGCTGCAACGAAATCCACGTCGTTTTTGATACCAAACAGCAGGTCTTTCTTATCCTGCTCACTCAAAAATGCATGATCCATGACCTTGTTCGGAAAATTCATGCTCTTTTTATCCGACACCTCGCCTCCGACAAGAACCTTACAGATGGCATCCGGTGCTTTCAGCTTTTCTACTTCCAGAATAATCAGACCATTGTTGATCAGGACATGATCTCCCACCTTCAGATTGTTGATCAGGTTTTTGTAGGTTACGGAAACTCTCTCCTGATTTCCCACAATATCATCCGTTGTCAGTGTAAATGTATCTCCATCTTTTAACGTGATCTTTCCGTTTTCGAAGGTTTTGATCCGGTACTCCGGTCCTTTGGTATCCAGCATGATCGCAATTGGAAGACCTAACGCCTTACGCACTTTTTTGATCGTATCAATCTTCTTCTGATGTTCCTCATGGCTTCCATGGGAAAAGTTTAATCTGGCTACATTCATGCCGGCTTTACACATCTGTGTCAGTACAGATTCGCTTTCGCTTGCAGGTCCGATGGTACAAATAATCTTTGTTTTTCTCATAATGCTTGTTCTCCTGTCTCTATCCAAATTTTTTTGTATCCCCTGAGTTTCATTCTGTCACACACAGACGGGATTTGCGCGGATATACCGCCCGACGATCAGCCGACGCGCCGGTGGAACAAGAAATTTGGGCTTCGAGGTCAGAATTCTCTGTACCAGCAGCCACTGCTGTGTCATATGGCTCACCGGAAGGAAACGAAGCCCGATTCGCCTGACTTGCGGAACAACGGACGGTTTCCCTTCCCTGAGCACTGTCTGGGAAATGCAAAACTCTCCTGCATCATTCAGGTAATCCTCCGCCTGCCGGTTATGCATACTGCTGCTAAGCACATTGACCTTCTGCTGCATTCCACAGGCATCTGCTACATTCATCTCCACCGGCATGCGAAGCACAAACGCCGCAATGACCACAGCGGAACAGATCAGCACAATATGATGTTTCTTTTTGGTCCGTTTTCCGAAGTGCTTATGCATTTGCAATCACATCTGCCAGAGCTTCCATCGCTGGTAGGTCGGACTCTTTCATGGCGGAACGGATCGTTACCATCGGCTCCACAATGGTAATATTTTTCATGGTTTCCAGAATTCCCTTCATCGTTCTTCCGGCCGTCGGTCCCCAGGTACCGTTCTCAATAATACCTACGGTACGGTTCTGGAATGCCTTGGACTGTAAATGATTCAGGAAGTCCTGCATACATGGGAATACCCCGCCATCGTAACTTGCTGCTGCAAGAACCATACGGTCATAACGGAACGCATCTTCCACAACTTCTGCCATATCATCACGGGAAAGATCCATGACAGAAACTTTCTCTACTCCTTTGGCACGCAGCATCTCAGCAAATTTCTGTGCTGCTTTTGCAGTATTTCCATGGATCGATGCATATGCTACAAGAACACCCTTATCCTCCGGCTTATAGCTGCTCCAGGTATCATATAATCCAATGTAATAACCAAGATTTTCATTTAATACCGGACCATGCAGCGGACAGATCGTCTGGATATCCAGTCCTGCCGCTTTCTTTAACAGTGCCTGTACCGGTGCACCGTATTTTCCTACAATATTAAAGTAATATCTTCTCGCTTCACAGGCCCATCCTTCCGGATCTTCATAATCCAGTGCGCCGAATTTTCCAAATCCGTCTGCCGAGAATAAAATCTTTTCACTGCTCTCGTATGTTACCATAACTTCCGGCCAGTGTACCATCGGTGCCATATAAAAATTCAGCGTATGGGTACCAAGGGACAAAGACTCTCCTTCTGCCACTGTAATTTTATGGTTCTCATCTACCGGAAGCTCGTCAAAAAACTGTGGAAGCATCTGAAATGTCTTGGCATTTCCCACCAGGGTCACTTCCGGGAAAAGCTCTACCAAACGTCCGATACTTCCGGCATGATCCGGCTCCAGATGGGAAACTATCAGATAATCCACTTTCCGTCCGTCTAATGCGGCCAGCAGATTCTTCTCCCACTGCTCCATGCCCCTGGCATCTACCGTATCCATCAAAGCTACCTTTTCATCAAAAATCAGATAAGAATTATAAGATACGCCATGCGGAACCACATACTGGCTCTCGAACAGGTCAATCGTCTTATCATCTACTCCGATATACTTTACTGCTTCAGAAATTGTTACACTCATTTGTTTCTCCCTCTCTTTTTGTTTTTATTTATGTATTATGATGCATACATATCATTTTCCTCTTCACGCTCTAAATCCTCCGGACTCATATAGCGGCGGAACAGGCGCTCTAAAATAAAATCAAATACAATCGATGCAACTGCCGGAATTACCACAAGCAGTACCGGTATAATATAAATCGACAGAGCCGATGCAATCAAAATCACCAGCAGCAACAGTGACCATGGCAGATGTCTTACCATCAGCAGGAATGCATTTTTCAATGTCTGTTTTACGGTATTTTCAAATCTTGCAATATATGGAAATAAAAATGCGCTCCACATAATCGCAACAGCAATCATAACCAGAAAGAAATAGAAAAATGCGCCCTTCATACTGCCGGTTTTTAATACCTGATAGGTGATATAGGCATCACAGCCCAGAACAATCATAACGGCCAGCCATATAAGATATGGCAGTGTTGCAGCCTTAAAGTTGTCCCTGAACGCTCCGAAAAAGGTTCTTGTGGTATATCCGCGGTCACCGCGGATGGATTTATGTACCGTGTAATACAACGCGGTGGTCGATGCCCCGATCGTAAAAACCGGAATGCAGCAGATCACCCATAAAATGCTGACCCACACGCAGTCCACAAGTTTTCCCAGCATCTGAAATACAATATTATCCCAATTAAATTTCACGCTTATTCCTCCAGTCGCCCAATAATTTCTTCTGCGATTTCTTCTTTTGTTTTTCTATCCGTAGCTACGAGAATGTCTGCAGCCGCCTCATACTTTGGCCGGCGTGCTTCCATCAGTTCAGAAATGTATGCAACATTCATATGACCGTTTAAAAGTGGACGATCCGTACTGTTTTTTACACGTTCGTATATGGTCTGCGGTGTTGCCGTAAGAAATACGATTCTTCCCCCATCCCGCATGCAGTCTACATTTTCCTGTCGCATTGCCACACCGCCTCCACAGGATACGATTGTCGGCTCCTGCTGATTTAGTGACTGGATCAGTTTTGTCTCAAGCTCCCGGAAATAAAGTTCTCCGTATGTTTCGAAAATTTTGCTGATCGGCATTCCCTGTTCTTTTACGATACGCTCGTCCATCTCCACAACCGGATAACCCAGCTTTTGCTTTATCGCACGTGCAATCGTGCTTTTACCGGCTCCCATAAAACCGATCAGGAAAATATTTTTCTTTTCTTTATTCATGAAAAAATTTCTCCTTTACTTCTTCTACCGGCATATCCATACCTGTATATAACCGGAATGCAGCAACTCCCTGCCACAGAAGCATTCCCTTACCTCCAATACAGGTACATCCTGCTTCTTTTGCTTCCCGCAACAGTTTTGTCTCTGCCGGATTATAAACCGCATCACATACAACCAATCCCGGGCGAAATGCAGATAAATCTTTTACCACACTCTGGTCATCCATCGGTTTCATACCAACGATCGTCGCATTTGCAAAAATGTCACTGGATGTGATCTCCTCTGTCATCTTTGCCGTATCTGCAATGTCATATACATTGACAACAATTCCCGGCACTGCTTTTCGAATCTTTTCTGCGGTCTGAAGAGTACGCTCAAAAAATGCATCCTTAATATTGAAAATCGTGATCTCTCTGGCTCCATCTAATGCACATTGTACCTGAATGGCTGTCGCAGCTCCGCCACCGCCTGCGACCGTGATCTTTTTTCCTTTAATATCTACGCCATGGTCCTTGAGGTTGTGTACAAAGCCTTCTCCGTCCGTGATATATCCGGTCAATCTGCCGTCATCGTTGACAATTGTGTTTACAGCTCCGATAATCTGTGCTGCCGGAGACAGCTCATCCACATACTTTGCCGCCTCGGTCTTATCCGGCATCGTCACATTGATTCCACGCATATGAAACAGTTTCACCGCGTCAAGTGCTTCTTTTACCTGATCTTCTTTTACATCAAATGCAACATATGCATAATCCAGCCCCAGCTTTGCAAAGCTGTAATTGTACATTGCCGGGGAACCGGAATGTCCTACCGGCGAACCGATCAGTGCAAGTAACCCTGTATGTCCTGAAATTCTTTCTTCCATCTTTTTTCTCCTGTCCTTGTATGTTGGTTATATGATACCATAACTTTTAAATTAAGTACAACAATTCCAGTGGTCTTTGAATAAGTACCTGTGCTCTGTTTTTACGAAGGAACTCCGCATCGCGGAATCCCCACATGACCGAAACACATGGAAGTCCCGTGTTTTCCGCGGTCTGAATATCCACCTCGGAATCACCTACATAAATGGCCTTCTTCGTGTCCGTTTTTAAAATTTTCATGGCTTTTTGTACCATATCGGGTGCCGGTTTTTTTGCCACACCTTCCATCTCACCGATTGCCGTAGTCATATAACCCCGGAAAAAACGTTCATCCAATTCTTTTACTGCCGAGTCCAGCTTATTGGATACAATTGCTGTCTTCACTCCGCGCGCCTTTAATTCAGTCAAAAGATGCATGATATCCGGATATGGCTTTGTATGATCCAGACAATGCTCCCCGTAATATTTTTTAAATTCCGCAAATGTCTCTTCAAACTTCGGGTTTTTCTCCCCATCCGGCACGGCACGCACCATCAGCATGCGCACCCCGTTTCCTACATATCTGCGCACCTGATCCAGCGTACAAGTCGGCATATTCTGTGACTCCAATGCCGCGTTGGTAGCGTTTTTTAAATCTTCCAACGAATATAACAAGGTTCCGTCCAGATCAAAGATCACACTTTTTTGCTCTTCCTGCTCACCGGAATCCCGATAGATTTCTTCAAACAGATCTTTACGCATAATCCGGATATTGTTGATCGTATCACTGCTGTCAACCATGTAATCTCCAACCCGGCCAAGTGTATACTGTTCGTTTTCATCTTTATCCCGGAACAGTTTTACCTTGCGCTCCAGCCTGCGTGCACGAACAATTGTAGTTCCCTTTGGCACGCAGACCTTTGCACATTTCATCGGTTCTACGATGATTCCTTTCTCTACATCTTTGATGGTAGGTTCATACTCTGCATTTCTCAGATCAAACTTCCAATCCGTGTAAATCCGGAATTCTTCCATAAAAGCCTCTTCATTACGAAAGAAACATTCCCCTTTCGGTCCAATGATAAAAACAATTCCTGCTTCCACTGTAGCTTTCATATCTCCCTGCAGAGTCCGCACAGTCACCTGCGTTCCCTCCGCAAAGAGATCCGTTGCCCGGACATATCCCCACGGAACGGAGCGTCTGCAGTACGTCTTTGCATCCTCTGCCTCTATTCTGCAATCCTGTGCATACACAATATCGGTATTTCCCATATAGTCCCGCATACGCTGCTCGATAACAGATTTAATACCCGAAGCTGCTGGCTGTTCATGTCTTCCCTGTGCATCATACTCCATGCGCGGTGCAAAATGATGTTCTTTGCAAAACTTTAAATATTCCTGTGTCATCAATTCCATCGGAATCAGGCCACCCGCTTTTTCCAGATGTCCTCCGCCGGAACCAATTCCTTTGCACAACTCTGCCGCAAGTTCACTCGCCTTGACTTCTTTCACACAGCTTCTCACTGAAAACTTCACACCTTCTGGTTGCAGATTAAATGCCACACAGATATCAATCGCATCCACTTCCAGTACCAGATCGGAAATCAGTCCAAGAATATTCGGATCACACTGCCCCACTTTTACAATCGCGGCACGAAATTCTTCTACATAATCCGTATGAAGAAGTGCTGCTCCAGCAACTTCCAGTTCTTCCAGCGAAAGATTGGCATTGCGGAGTTTCCTCATGATTGCCGGGTCAAAGTTTGCCTCGTCACGCAGATCCCGGTCTAGCGGATGTACAATTTCCGTCAAACTTCCGGTATCCGTATATAATCCATAATACAGTGCTGTTGACAACTCACGATTACCTCGTACATCAAATCCTTCTATTTTGAGCATATTCCAGACCAGTGTCGAGCACGCGCCCAGATTAGAACGCACCTCGGAAAGCTCTGGTAATTCCGTGCAGATCCGGTGATGGTCAATTACAGCAATATGTTCTGCTTCAAACACTGCAGAATTTCCGGAATGGTACTGGCAGTCCACCATCACCAATAACTCTGGTTTGTGCAGATAATCCACATGCTCGATTGGTATTTTCAGATCCCGGATCAGCATCACCAGATTCGTTTTCCGGATCACATTCTGCCCTCCGTAAATCAGACGTGGTTCTTTTCCTTTGGATTTCAAATACAGATAGACCCCAAATCCACATGCAATGGTATCTGCATCCGGATTGTCATGGCACTGTATTACAATATTGTCATACGCTAATAACTCACTCAGTTTCATCTTGATTCCCCTTGCCTGATTGTTCTACTTGCTTTTTAGATTATATGGGAAGAAAAAGCTGCTGCGGTTCTTTTTGTCAAACATCGAATTATATTGCAGCATATGATACTTTTCAATCCATTCTTTTTCTTCTCCCTCGGCCTCATCGATATGCAGATAGCAACCTTTACTTTTGGAATAATAACCTCTGGAATTGATGGCTGGAACAACCTCCTGCATATCTGCCAGAAACTTATTGTATGCCGGAAGCTCAATTCCAGCCCGTTCCAGTGCCATGGTAGACAGATAATCAAGACTGGTAATGTCTACCGTTTCTTCCGGTGTATCATAATTGGTCCAGATAAAAAACGGAACTGTGTACAGTTTTTCCAGCTCATCTTCCGTCAGCCCTGTGAGTCCTTTTCCATTCAGAATCGGATAAAAATTACTGTTTAAGCTTGGCTGATGATCTCCAAAGAAAATGATTTCTACCGGATCATCTACCTTTGAAAAATAACTGATCAGGTTTTTTACTGCCTCATCACTCTCGTGTACCAGGGACAGATACTGGTTGGCATCCGTATAAGAACGTCCAACTTTATAATAATTCTCCGGAAAATTGTCATAGGTTTCCGTATAACCACCGTGGTTCTGCATGGTAATTCCCATAAAGAACAGTTTTTCATTATTTTTACGGTTTTCATAACGCTTGATAATCTTATCATACAGTTCCTGGTCGGTAATATATTCCCGCAGGATCTTTGTCTGGTCAAAATAATCAATAAAGTGCATTTCGTCAAACCCGATATGCGGATACACCAGATTCCGGCTCCATCCGGTTTCATAATATGGATGCATGGCAATGCACGTATACCCGTCATCTTTCAGATTTGACACAATCGTTGTCGGAGTATCACTGATATACTGCTGATAAACAACGGATCCCATCGGAAGAAATGCCATGGAATTTCCGGACATAAATTCCCACTCCGAATTAGGAGTCTTCGCGCCAAATACCGACGAAAGTGCATATCCCTTCGTTGTATTCTCTTTCAAAGAATCGATAAACGGTGTGAGCGGCATGTTGGTCTGCAGATCCCCCAACACACTCAGATCGGAAAACGATTCATTCATAATGGCAATGATCGTCGGATTTTTTGCTTTTTCATTTGTTGTGCTGTAATCCTTTTTATCGGATTGATAGGTTTTCTCCAGTTCTTTGATCTTATCTTTGGAATATCCTTCCGGAGCAGAAATAAAACTGTCACGAACCCCCAGTACGTAATTCAACAGATATCCATTGCGATAAGTTCCCTTCTGTTCCCACGTCTCTGTGTTTACATCATAAGCATTTGCTGCAATGATCACACAACTTAAGGCAATCGCCATCACAGAAATTACCCGCATCTGAATTTTTCCGGTAAACCGGACATGCCATTTGCGGACAAAAGCAATAAACAATGCTGCCAGAAAGATCACATATACTCCACGATCGTTCAATTGCAATTTATAATTTCCCGCCACACTCAGACCGGTTCCAATGGATCTGATATCGGAAAACGTAAATTCATTTCCGCGGAACAGATATACAAAATAGTCTACAAATCCAAACGAAAGCAGCGACACATGGGCAATGATGCAGGTTAGCCCACTGTTGTTCGTAAAAATCTGCACAACAAAATAGACAATCAGACAGCAAAGCACATTTAAAAAGAGCTTCTCGTACGTTGTCCTCGTAAAGTTTTCAGGATCAAGCAGCATATACTGTATCGAAAAAGTGGTGAGACAGGAACCTCCGATAAACAGAATCAGTGTCCAGAGCCACGGACACCGGTCATCCAGTTCCAGATGCAGACTTTTTACCAGATAGTACAGAAATCCATATGCGATCAATGCAACGATGGAAAAATCAATGGTCACATACATTACGACTGCCAATATAATTGCAATCGCTGCCCAGATGTTATTTTTTTTATCGTATTGAAGTTTGATTTTAAATTTTGGTTTCATGCCATTACAATACAACAAAATTCCCGGCATGTAAACCGGGAATCCTGTCTGAAATCTTAATTTTGTGTGAATTATGTTACTGTTCACAGGTTACCCTGCGAACAGTAACCGAATTATTTCTTTTTGAAGTTTGTGTATCCCTTCTGCTTATATGGATGTGCAGCCCAGAGTTTATCTGCTGTTTCTTGCCAATCCTTTGCGTAATCTACGCACTTTCCACACAGATGCTCAACCGGCTCCTCCTGTTCTACATCTGTAGAATGAGCTCCGGTCTCATGAACCATCTTCTGTAAAATCTCCGGATTCTCAAGCATCGGACATGGACGAAGCATGTTTTCGTTGAATGGCTGGTTATCACGGTAAGCCATAAACAACGGCTGCTTCAGACACTCAAGCAGGGATTTCTCGCGGATGTTTGCTCCAGAGTAGTGAATAAATACACATGGCTCTACATCACCCTTCGGGTTAATATGACAGTAGTTACGTCCTCCGGCGATACATCCTCCAACGTATTCACCGTCGTTCTGGAAATCCATAACGAAGATTTCTTTTCCACCTTCAAATCCACGAACTTCACGCAGTCTGTGGTAAATATATTCTCTCTGCTCCTTGGTCGGCATCAGTTCCGGTGAAGCCTTCATTCCTACCGGCATCAGATGAAAATACCATGCGAAACGGCTTCCATGCTCGATCAGAAGATCAAAGAACTCATCACTGGTAACCGCATCCATATTCTTGCTTGTATAACATACACTGTTTCCAAAGATCAGTCCGTTCTCATGTAACAGATCCATTGCGTGAAGGACTTTATTGTATACACCTTCTCCACGTCGGAAATCGTTGGCATCTTCAAATCCCTCAAGGGAAATGGAAAGGGAAAGATTTCCTACACGCTTCATATCCTCGCAAAGCTTCTCATCTACAAGTGTTCCGTTTGTGTAGCAATGGAATGCGCAGTCATTGTGTTTCTCACACAGACGGATGATATCAGCCTTGCGCACCAGTGGTTCTCCACCGGTCATCATATAAAAATATACGCCCAGTTCCTTACCCTGTGTAACAATGTTGTCTAACTCATCAAATGTCAGATTTAATTTATGACCATACTCTGCTGCCCAGCATCCTGTACAATGGAGGTTGCATGCACTGGTCGGGTCCATAAGAATGAGCCACGGAATATTGCAGTTCTCAATTTCTCTCATTTTACGAATCTTCTTGGTTCCTGCAAACGCTGCCTGATATCCAAGATTCAGTGCTGTCATCTTGGCAACATGCGGATCTGTCTCATCCAGAAGACGATTCACATAACGCATCCACTTGCTGTCCGGATTCTGAATCATTTTCTTTGCGCCTTCGTATGCCTCAGAACGGAAATTGCTTCCCATAAACTTCTGTGCGAGGTTTACAATATTGAGCAAACCTTTCTCTCTGTCCTTATTCAGACTCTTTAACGTAGCATCGATAGCGAGCGAAAACGCCTGTCTTTCTGCCGCATCTTTTAAACTTGCCATTTTCTTACTCCTCCGTTTTCTTTCTTGTGTAAATAAATCATAAGATATTTCATCCATTGGAAGTATAGTTGTTTTTCCACCGAATGAACATATTCAATCACAAAACCATGTATGTTTGCAATATACAATCTTCTGAAAATGTCTAAAAAAACATGATTTGTGCATTTTTCCAACGATTTTTGGATATAATTTTTGTTGCAGACTCAAAACGTAGTTTTGAATACTATGTGACATTATACCACTATCTTATGTAAAGTCAACCTAAAATATTTACTTCTGCCGCAAATTGACCGAAGCAATAAAATATACTATAATGCTGTTGTTTCTTTAAAAAATTGATTATTTACTGAAGATTGGAGTGATTGTATGCCGGGTTTTACCACCCACTATCTGTTTGGCGTAGACGCATGCAGACGTCTGACCTCCACATCCATGCACAATATGATCCGACGCGATCACAGCGCATATGCACTTGGTCTGCAGGGACCTGATCTGTTTTTTTACTATCTTCCCTCTTACCTGATGCATCGAAAAAATATTGGAGATCTGGCACATCGCAAGGATACTGGCCAGTTCTTTGCCAATCTGCTGCAAAGCCGCAAACTTTTTGCAGGGAAAAAACATTCCCTCTCTATTGCAGACGCTTACATCTGTGGATTTATGGGCCATTACACACTGGATTGTACGATTCATCCCTATGTATATGCATTTACAGGCTATAATGCCCAGACCCCACCTTCCAATACGGAATATTTTGGTCAGCATGCTTATTTCGAAACGGAACTCGATTCCGAACTTTTATATGAGAAAAAGCATCTGTATCCTTCCCAGTTTCATCAGAACGCAACGATTCGTCTGACGACGCTCCAGCGGAAAGTCATTGTGCGAATGCTGTGTTACGCATACCGGAACACCTATCCGGATATTTCCGTGAGTGAACTTTTCCTGAGCGGTGCACCATTCTGGATAAAACTTGGAACCCATTTACTGAATGATCCAAGCGGACAAAAGAAAGTCTTATCCCGTCTGATCGAAAAGATTTTCCTTGGACGTGCTTTTTTATCTCCGATGGTTGCCAGCGATTATTATCGTTTTATACAGGACCCGATGAACCTCAAACATCACACCTGGATTCATCCATGGACAAAGGAATCTTCCAATGCCTCTTTTCCGGAGCTCTATGAACAGGCTGAGAAAATTTATCATAAACGTCTGGTTGATTACGCACATTTGCAGCACTCTGGTTTCCCGCAAAAAGAAACCGCACGCTTTCTATCCGCGTACGGTAATCTTTCGTTTCTGAGTGGTCTGCCTTGTGATGAATAAAAGAGTTTCTTCCTATTATATAAGAGACATATGATTATAATATAATCTGATTTTGGAAATCCGCAATCTGCTGACAGATAATTTCCATCAAACGCATGCGTGCTTCCACGCTTGCCCAGCCAATATGAGGAGTGATAATCAGCTTTTCGCTGTCTTTGATTTTGCGAAGCGGATTATCCTTCCGCATTGGTTCTGCGGAAAGGACATCCAGCCCCGCACCCGCGATTTCTCCGGTCTCAAGCGCATCCGCCAGATCCTGTTCCACAACAATCGGTCCTCGTCCAAGATTCAAAAAAACTGCAGACGATTTCATTTCCCGAAATGCTTCCCGGTTCATGAGTCCCCGCGTATTTTTATCAAGAGGTGCATGAACAGAAACAATATCTGATTGTTCCAACAACGCATCAAATTCCACACGTTCATATCCCTGCTGAGAATTCTTACCGGAAGTGGAATAATAGATCACCCGGCATCCGAATGCCTTTGCAATATCCGCCACACGTCTCCCGATATTTCCCAGACCAATGATTCCCCAGGTTTTTCCGCTCAGCTCATGAAACCTTTTCTCAAAATGGGTAAACATAACATCTCCCACATATTTCTCCGATTTGACATACTGATCATAATACGCAAGCTTTTCCCAAAGATAAAACAGCATGGCAAACGTATGCTGGGCTACGCTTTCCGTGGAGTATCCTGCGACATTACGCCATTCTATGCCACGGCTTTTTAAATATTCCTTATCCAGATTGTTTGTTCCCGTTGCCGTCACACAGACAAGTTTCAGTTTTTTTGCTTTTCCAATCGAATGCTCATTAATCTCCACTTTGTTTAACACGATCACGTCTGCATCCACGGTCCGTTCCAAAGCTTCTTCTGTAGTGGAAAAATTATATGTTACCACCTCTCCCAGTTTTTCAAATGCAGACAGATCAATATCATCTCCAATTGTTTTTGCATCCAAAAATACGATTTTCATTTTATCCTCCTACCCTATTCTGATTCCAAAAGAAAAAGAGGCTGCCTTTTCTAACATCCTCTTCCCCTTTACATCCTGTATTTATATCTATGCAATCGAAAATGCATAGACCGTTTTTGTATCATATGATTTTCCGGCTTCTGTCAATGGTGTTGTAAAATTTGGCTCATTGATGGAATTTGGAAAATACTGTGTTTCCAGACAAAAAGCATCCCGCTCTTTGCATACTGCTCCGCCCTGCACTTTCTGTCCCTGAA
Source organism: Roseburia sp. TF10-5 (assembly GCF_003462365.1). Taxonomy (NCBI): domain Bacteria; kingdom Bacillati; phylum Bacillota; class Clostridia; order Lachnospirales; family Lachnospiraceae; genus Roseburia; species Roseburia sp. TF10-5. Next base: position 94,781 of record NZ_QTYW01000002.1, read on the forward strand.
TGAAATTCGCAGTGTAAAGCTGCATACCGATACAATCCGTAATCACGTCCATCTTTATGCCACTCTTTGTACTGTATGCGGTGGCAATCTTTTCAAGCCCTGCCCGCTCCTTATCCAGAACAAAATTATGATCGTATCCATGGCCGTAAGAAAGCTGATCATTTGCCTGCTCAATATCTCTGCCCATCGGCTTTGCTTCCCGGAAATCAAACGGTGTTCCATCCACTGAAGCAATCTCACCGGTCGGAATGGATTTTGCATCAATTACCGGTGTGTAATGAGACGCGCGGATCTGCAGAATCTGTTCCATGGCACTGCCGCTTCCGGCACCATTCAGATTGAAATATGCATGATTTGTCATGTTAAAAATCGTTGTCTTATCCGCTGTTGCATGATATGTAATGGAAAGTTCGTTCGCTTCAGTTACTTCATACGTTACTTTCATAACTGCATTTCCCGGATATCCCTGCTGACCTTCTGCATCCTTAATTACAAATGTAATTTTGTCTGCCGTCTGTTCCTCAGCATCCCACAGACGTCTTGAAGTCGCCTGTGAACCACTGTGCAGATTATTTTCATTATCGTTTTTCTCAAGCTGATAGGTAACTCCATCGATCACAATTTCCGCATTTGCAATACGATTGCAGTTTCTTCCAACAACTGCTCCAAAACTGGCCATCTGCTGCTGATAAGTCTCTGCATTTTCATAACCAAGGACCACATCTGTATTTTTTCCGTCCTTATCTTTTACCACAAGTGATACAATGGATGCTCCAAAATCTGTAATCTGTGCATACATCCCCTTCGTATTGGAAATAGTATAAAGTGTTGCCTCTTCTCCATCTGCAAGCTTTCCAAATGCTTTTCGTTCCATAACTGTAATTGCCTCCTGAATTCATCTACTCTGTTCCTGTCTATATAAAATATTTTACCTTGTTTGGGTTAAGAAGTAAAGAACAAGTGCCGATGTAAATAGTAAAAATATAGAAATTATAACCTTTTTAAGAAAGGATGTTTATTATGTCCACAAAAGTTTCCTCTGGGGTATCATTATCCACGAATTATTTTTTAAGAAACTTCTATACAAATAATCAGAAAGCAGCCAAAACCTCCGGTCGGTCCGGTTACAGTAATGTGGAGCTTTCCTACGAAGACAGCCGTGCTTTAAACAGGGCTGCCAAGCGGCTTTCCAAAAGTGATTTTGGTTCCGACACGGATGAGAAAGACGATGATCTCAATGATACATCGAAGGCTGCCATTGAAGCCTTTGTGGATACTTACAACTATACGGTCACTTCCGGGAAATCCAGTTCCGACTACGAAACCAAACGTTATGTCAAGCAGCTTAACACGCTGAGTAAAAAACACGCAGACGAACTGGAAGATTTAGGTATCACGATAAACAGTGATGGCACTTTGGATCTCAACAAAGACCTTCTGAAAACCGCCAATAATTCCAAGGCACGAAAGCTGCTCTCTCCGGATCAGGAATATCCGCAGAAGCTCGTCAAGCTTTCCCGTAAGATGAATTCCGCTGTACAGGAGAACATTATGTCCTTGATTAGCACGCAGAATATGCATATTGACATCTCCTTATAAAACGCAAAACAAAAGCAGGTGATACGGTTCGTATCACCTGCTTTTGTTATTTCACTGTTCTTATAGGAACTCATCCTCTTTTGGCCAGAGATCTCCCTCATTTAATCCATGTTCGATCAGCCAGCCGTCCTCCACAGAAAAACAGGTTTCTTCTTCTTTTTCATTAATCAGAGTCACTGACACCTTCGGCCGCTGCCCTTCTGCCAGTTCCTCACACCCATACTCTCCGTCAAAAATGTGCTTGATCTTCCACATATGACACTCCTTTTTTCCAGACATTAAAAGATTTTTCTAAAATCAAACGTTTTCTATTGTACCACATGTTCCTTCACAATCACAGTTGTCAGATATCCTTTTGCCTGTTCCAGTTCATCCAGGCCACAATACACCTGTTCATTCTCCATGCCGCAATTGGATATTCCATAAATGTCCTGGTGCGCTCTGCTCTCTTTATCCTGCATCGATTCCCGGAGCACCCGTAATAACTCTTCGAGTTTTTTCCCGGATTTCATATAAATGCGTGTACCATGAAAACCGAGTGACTCACGCACGTCATACGCCGCCGGAATAATATGGATTTCCTCATCTTTTTCTCCCAGAGAAATCCCCAGTCTTGCCGCTACTGCACAAAACGACGGCACACCACTTACGATCCGCGCCTCCCAGCCGGCATCTGCTGCACATCTGTGCATATACATATAGGTAGAATATATCCCCGGATCTCCAATTGTGAGCATTCCTACCCGCAATCCCTGTCGGAGATAATCTTCCATGGCATCATAAATCCGTTTGTGTGCCAGTTCCAGTTTCTGCGCATCTTTGATCATCGGAAATGGCATACAAAGAAGCGGCATATCTGCAATTTCCGGACAAACCTGCTCCACGATCCGATACGCATAACATTCCTCTTTTGACACCGCCGGAAGCACAATAAGATCACAGCTGCGAATCGTTTCCAGTGCCTGTAAGGTCATAAGTTTCGGATTTCCCGGTCCCACACCGATTCCATAAAGGATACCCGGACGATTTTCTGTTGTTAAATCACAAAATAATTTTTTTGTTACCTGTCGCAAATGAGTCAGATACACCTCCCGGACAGCCGGATACTCCCCAATTCCCCGAATCACACATTCCGGCTGGTATCCGGCCGCCTGCAATTTTCCGGCAAAGGAATCCGCATCCGGCTGCTCCCCGTCCTGCATGCCGCCTGCCATATCATTATTTGCATGTTCTCCCGCCACCAGCATAAACGGTGTAAGAAGCACTTTCCCGTTCTGTCTGCTCTGCGGCCCGGACTTCATCCGTGCAATCACATCTTTAATGGTAATACTTCCCTCCACTGTTGCGATATAGATTTCATGCTTTGCATAAGCACGCAGCGACTGTTCCATCATCGCATAACTGGCATCTGCCGCATGTTCGGTTCCATGCCCCATCAAAATCAATGGGAAATCTCCCACCTCTTCCTTCAGCGACTCCCACAGTGCTTTTGCCACATCCTCATAATCCTGCGGTTTTGCCAAAAGCGCATCGGCAACTGCAATCTGTTCGAAAGCACCGGCATATTTTTTCGCCGCTTCCTTGAGTCTGTGATTTTCAATTCCGTCAATCACATGGGTAGGAAATACAGCTACATGCGTCACTCCCTGTTTTTTCATGCTTTCGAGAGCTTCCGTCGGACTCTTTGCTTCTATATGCTCGCGCTTTTTCATTGCGTTACGCACAATCGTACTCGAGACAGCTTCCTCTACCACGGCATCCGGATACAATGCCCGGACCTGCCGCGTGATGGCTGCAATATTTTTCTGCCGGGTATCCGGATAGGTTGTTCCAAAACTCACAATTAAAATTGCTTTTTTCATGTTATTTTGCATTCCTCTCTCTGTGATATAAGCGTGCTGCCTGTACAAAGTGTTCCACAAATGCCGGATTGGACGGATAATACAAATGTGGATAACCCCACCAGTTTCTGTCGTCCTCGTGGATACATGTCCAGGATGTTCCGCTTACCGGTTTGACCGCCACGCAGCTTTCTCCATTGTTATCACTGTCATAGTAATGAAATTCATGTGCACGGACAGGTTTTCCCGCCAGGAAATGGGACGTCTGTTCCATCACATTTACATAGCCAAAACGTACAAGTTTTCCCCTGTTATGACAGCTGCCCGTTATGACCCCTGCCATCGGCCAGTTTTCTCCTTCTTCATCTGTCATGGATTCATGCAAATACATAAACCCGCCGCACTCTGCCACGGACGGCATACCATTTTCAATTGCCTCCCGGATGGAATTGCGCATGGAGACATTTTCTGAAAGCTGCCGGGCACACAGCTCCGGATAGCCTCCTCCCAGAAGAAGCGCATCCGCTTCCTCTGGAATTTTTTCCTGTCCAAGCGGCGAAAACCAGACGAGTTTTCCACCATACGCTTCCAGAAGCCGCAGGTTATCCTCATAATAAAAACAAAATGCCTCATCTTTTGCAACTGCAATAACCGGACATTCCTCCTGCTGTTTTTCCTTTTTCTGTAAAACCCCTTTGTCTTTTCCCGGTTCCTGTAATTTAGGCAGTTTCGTTTTTCCGTCCCGAAACGCATGTAAAAGTGCCCAGCTTTGCAACAGCTGCAGCATCCGATCCAGATCTGCGGTCTCTTCAAGTTTTTCCGCAGCCTGATTGACCTGCTTGCGCAGACCTTCCATTTCCTGTGGCATTTTCAAACCCAGATGCCGGCTCTCCAGATGCAGATTTTTCTGTACCGGAAAACATCCCAGCACCGAAAGGCCCAGTTCTTTCTCAATCACCGGCGTCATTGTCCGGCAGAACCCTTCCGATGTGCGGTTTAATATCACACCAATGATCCGGTGATCCCTGTCATACTGTAATATCCCTGCCAGAAGTGCCACCATCGTGCGCCCCATCCCACGGGCATCCAGCACAAGCACAACCGGCAGATCCAGGGTCTGTGCCAGATGATAGGCGGAGCCCTCTTTTTGTGTGCCTCCTAGGCCATCGTATAATCCCATGGCTCCCTCGATCACCGAATAAGAGAAGCTCTCTCGGTCATATCCATACAGTTCCCGGATCTGATCTGCCCCTGAAAAAAACGTATCCAGATTGCGCGACGGTACACCAATCACCTGACGGTGAAACATGGGATCAATATAGTCTGGTCCGCTTTTGAACGCACGAACTGCAAGTTTTCTGTTTTTCATTGCTGCCAGCAACGCACAGGTGATTGTCGTTTTTCCACTGCCACTTTGCGGCGCTGCCAGTACCATTCCACTGTGTAACATAGTTCTCTCCTCATTATGCCATCGTCAGCACACAGATATATACGGGGTTCTCAGCCTGCATCAGATGATAGGTTCCCACGGTTTTTGCCCTGCTGACCTGCACCTGTATGATTTCTGTCTGCATTTTCCCTGCAGCAAGTTCTGTAATCTGAGCCACGGTTTCAAGACTTATGGCATTGACAACCACACGTGTCCGTGGATTCTTCTCCCAGATGACATGCAGAATATCCGCAAGGCGTCCACTGCTTCCCCCAATAAATACATGTGTCGGAGGTTCCAGTGGTTCCAATATTTCCGGTGCTTTCCCATCCACCGGAATCACATTTGCCAGATGAAATTTTTCCAGATTCCGGCGCAGAAGCTGCTGTGCTGTGGCTTTTTGCTCAATGGCGTACACACGAATCCCCGGACTGCACGTTGCACATTCCACTGCAATCGATCCGGTACCACTCCCCACATCGTATACCACAGCATCTTCTGTCAGGCCAAGTTTGCATAATGAAAGTGCACGCACTTCTTCCTTGGTCATTGGAACCGTTTTTTCCCCTTCCACGACACGCAAAAATGATTCATCGGACATCCCTGGAACAAGACGTCTTTTTTGCACATTTTCATTGCATAATAACAGGGTATACAGACCTTCTTCTTTTGCATTTTTTGCCTCTTCATACGATAGCTCGCGGATTTTTTCTCTGTCATAAGAGAGCTGAAATCCAGCAATAATGCGGGTTTGCGTCAATTTTTCTTCTTCTATCCAGCATCCGATCCGTCGGACATCCTCCACCCCGGAAACCAGCAGAAATGTCTTGGGAAAATGCCGGATTGCATCGAGAACGAGTGCTCTGGTCTCTGCGGTATCTTTTTTCCCGTGGATACTTATAATTTTTGCATCCTGCCAGGCAATTCCCGTTGCCGCAGAGAGGTAGGAAACGGATGAAATTCCTGGAAAAATACGAATTTTTTTGTAATTATTTTTATTTAATCCTGTTTTTATTTTTTCTGTTCCACTGTAAAATCCAGTATCTCCGGAAAATAATATGGAAACTTTCAGCTTCTGGCCATCCATTTGGGATTCCTTTTGTCTTAAAACCGGTAAAATATCTTTTGCGAGATAAAAAGGATAGGTTTCCTTACTGTTTTCCACCACTTCGAGCATCCGTTCTGCCCCAAAAACCACATCAGACTCTTCCAGCGCTCTTTTTGCTTCCTGTGTCAGTGTCGCTGCACTCATACCGATGCCAATCAGGGAAATTTCCACCTCCGGACGACCGGAAATCGTATGTCCAAGCAGACGGGAAAGTGTTTCGGTTACCTGTGCATAAGACATTCCCTGCTCCTGTTCCTGTTTCCCGATCACGCATGCCGTAATACCTGCCTTCTGTGCTGCCGCAAGTTTTTCCTGAAATCCGCTGTGCGCACCACTGGCTTTTGTAACCAGATAGCGGATCGAAAACTGATGGATCATTGCCAGATTCATTTCCTCCGAAAACGGGCCCTGCATCGCAAGAATCTGCTTTCCGCGGATACCCGCCTTTTCACAGAGACCGATACTCTCCAATCCGGGAAGCACACGCACAAACAAACGCTCCTTCAGGGGTGCAAATACCGCCAGCTCTTTGCTTCCGGTTGTCAGAAGAATGTTTCCAGATGTGTCCGTAAGTGCCTGGACACAGCTTTCATAATCGGCAAACACATGCACGGTTCCAGCGCGCTCTTTCATGCTTTCGTTTTCCGGTATGCTACAGATTCCATCGTCCATTCGCCGCTGGAGACGCAGATATGGAATTCCACTTCCTTTTGTACTCTCCCGGATGTTGGCAGACACTTCTGTGGCAAACGGATGCGTAGCATCCACGACTGCCGCATAGTTGTTCTGTCCGTTTTTTTTCAGCAGGGCGCGCATTTCCTCTACGTCCAGTCTTCCTACACAGACCTTCACCCCGGCAAGTTCCGGCATGACCATCTGACCGTATTCGGTTGCTACATGCACATCACAGGCAATATGTGCCCGTGAAAGTTCCTGTGCGAGAAGACGACCTTCCGTTGTTCCCGCATAAATTAACACTTTCTCTGCCATCTTATTCCTCTTCCCCGTTTTCTGCTGCTATATATGGTATCCTCTCGGTGTCACAAGCTTTCCGTCGATAATTTCCGTCTGGGAATTCCCGATAAATACCGTGGTAAACATGTTTACCTGTGTATGCACCAGTTCCGCCATGGGAAGTGTTACGGCTTTCGTATCATCGCGTCCGATATTTTCCACATACCCACAGGCACGCTCCGGTTCCACCCCGTGTTCCATCAGAATTCTGCAGGCACGCTCCAGATAGTCTGCCCGTTTATGGCTCGACGGATTATAAATTGCCATTGCAAAATCTCCCTCCGCGGCTGCAATCAGCCGCTTTTTAATCCTCTCCCACGGGGTGAGAAGATCACTCAGGCTGATCACGCAAAAATCATGGTTGAGAGGAGCCCCAAGCACTGCCGCACCGCTACTTGCTGCTGTTATTCCGGGAATTACTTCAATGATACAATCATCATATAATTTTCCGATTTCCAGCATCAGGGATGCCATCCCGTAAATTCCGGCATCTCCGCTGCAGATCAATGCCACTTTTTTGCCTTCTCTTGCCTTCTCGAAACACATCTGGCAGCGTTCCCGCTCCTGCCGCATCGGTGTAGACAATAATTCTTTGCCCCCGAACCGTTCCCCAAGCAATTTCAGATATACGGTATAACCGATGATCACATCACTGGCTTCTAACACCTGCATGGCTTCCTGCGTCATCATATTTTCCTGTCCCGGTCCCATACCGACCACATAAATCCGGTGTTTCATTTCTTTCTCCTTCCTTTCGTCTCACACAAACTGCAATACGATTTTCTCCCGTTTTGCCACGGCAATGGTCACGCCATCCATAGCCTGCTTATGTATCAGCAAACTACCTCCGTCTGCTGCAGCGACCGCAGCACGCTCACACACATTATCCACTCCCACTGTCTGAGCCACAAACGCGGATACGGTGAAATCACCCGGCACTTTTTTCAGTTCTCCGGCAGAAAAAACGACAAACGGTACCCGCAAATGCTGTGCCAGTTCCTGCAGACCGGGTTCTTTTTCCTTCACATCAACCGATGCCAGGGCATAGATATCATCCAGGTCTATTTTTCTGCTATCCACCAATGTTTTTATCATTTGTTTTATCTCGTTATAACTTTTATTTTTTCTGCATCCCATGCCAAGTACGGCTGTTTTCGGAGCTAAAACAAGCGTTTTACGGTCTTCCTGTGGCTCTTTTTTTGTAATCCACACATCCACAGCATGTTCCGCCTGTGCTTCGTTCCACGAAATCAGCTTTACTTCCTTTGGCGACTGTAATTCTGCCACCTCCTCCGGGGACATACATGCCGGATCTACCGCCATCACAATGATTTCGCCCTGTAACAGTTTTCCGGACACATGCCGGATCGCTTCGGGGTTACACACCCGCAGGCCATTTTTTCTTGCAAACACATCAACGGCAAAAAGCCCATTCACGTCTGTTGCCGTCGTCACAACCGCAGCGGAATGCAATGATTCTGCGATCTGCTGCGCCAGTTCATTGGCACCACCCAGATGTCCGGACAGCACCGGAATCACAAACTGTCCGGCCTCATCCAGCACCAGTACCGGACTGTCCACGGTTTTGTGGCGGATCAAAGGTGCGATGGCCCGTACGGCAATCCCGAGAGCTCCAATGAAAATCACGGGAAACTGTTGTGCAAAAGCCTCCTCCAGAAAATCCGGAAGTGACCGGTTTCCTCTTTCTCTTATCTGTATCTTTGAAACCGCAGGGTGACCACCGTAACGGCTCTGCCAAAATCCATACGAAACAGAAAGTGAAAGTTCTGTGATTCGTGCCGCAAGCTCTCTTCCACGTTCCGAAAACCAGGTCATATACAGGATCATTCCGGTAACTCCTTTCCCGCATCCGTGTCACGCATTAATCTATCGTCTTCTGCGTTTTTTGGTGTTTTTGCCTTGCGGAATTCAGTTGTAAAATCCGGTGCGTAGAGTCTGGAGCGCGTATAATGCTGATTTGATATTACATCTCCGACCAGCACCAGAGCGGTTTTTGTAATATTATATTTCTTTGCCACCTCCGGCAGCTCCTGCACAGTACAGATATATGCTTCCTCGTCCGACCAGGTTGCCTTGTACACCAGTGCCGCAGGTGTATCCGGCTCATATCCGCCATTTACAAGGCGCCGTGATAATTCCTCCAGCATTCCGGTACTCAGATAAATTGCCATGGAAGCATGGTGTGCGGCAAAACTCTCAATACTCTCCTTTTCCGGTACCGCCGTCCTTCCGGCCATCCGGGTGATGATCAGTGACTGTGACACATCCGGAAGGGTATATTCCAGATTCAGCGATGCCGCTGCTCCAAAACAGGCACTCACACCCGGACAACTCTCATACGCAATCCCCTTCTGATCGAGAATATCCATCTGTTCCCGCACCGCTCCGTATATACTGGGTTCTCCCGTATGAAGTCGAATCGTGATTAAATTATTTTTTTCTGCCTGTTCCATCACCGAAATAACCTCTTCAAGTGTCATTTTGGCGCTGTTATGAATCTCACAGCCCTCTTTTGCATAATCGAGAAGCTGTGGATTGACCAGCGAACCGGCATAGATGATGACATCTGCTTTCTGCAGCAGACGCATTCCCCGCACAGTAATCAGATCCGGTGCTCCGCTTCCTGCTCCGACAAAATAAATCATAGCAACCTCCTGAGTAATTCTTCTGCTTTTGCAGTCATCCCAAGCAGCCCGTAGGTATTGGAATAGACAATACACTCGATCTGTAACCGACCGGCCGCACGTTTTTTCAGATAGAAATCAATTTTTTCCATGGTATCTTCCATAACATCTTCTTTTTTACCTTCGGCATCAATAAACGCAAGTGCTTCCTCGGTTGTGACGCAATCTAAAATCTTCTTTAAACATTCTAAAGATACATTTTCACGGATGCCTGCTGCCGCTAAAAGTTCCATCCGACAATCTCCCTCATGGGAATGGGTGTTCATAATGCCTCCCGCCACCTTAATCAGTTTTCCAATATGTCCGGTCAGAAGCATTGCACAAAATCCCAGTTCCGCCGCCATATCGATCGTCTCACCGATAAAATTACTGCATTTCACACTGCGGTCAAGATCATATCCATAGGTCTGCTGCATGAAATCCAATCCATAATTTCCCGGTGAAACTGCCGCAATGGTCTGCCCTTCTGCACGCTGCTGGCGGAGTTCCACACGGATGGTCTCCTTAAGTGCCTGACTGCTCATCGGTTCCACAATTCCTGTCGTCCCCAGTATTGAGATTCCCCCGACAATCCCCAGTCTTGGATTAAACGTACGCTCTGCAAGTGCTTCCCCATCCGGCACAGAAATCAGAATATGCAGTGTTCCGTGAAAATCACAAATCCGGCACACTTCCTGCACTTCCCGGGTGATCATTTCCCGCGGCACATGATTGATTGCGGCATTGCCTACGGGCTGATCAAGTCCGGGTCTCGTCACACGGCCCACACCCTTTCCTCCGTCAATCTGCAGAAGTTCTTTTTCTCCATCCCCACGGTTGTCCGCGGTGACCGTGGCACAGATTTTACTTCCGCTGGTCACATCCGGATCATCGCCGCCATCCTTGACCACAGCGCAGGAAACCTGAGATTCCCCGCGCACGATATCCGTCACTTCCGCGGTGTATGGAATTCCTTTTGGGGTCTCAATCGTTATACAGTTTTTTATTTTTCCCGTCAGAAGCATATATGCCGCAGCCTTTGCAGCTGCGGCAGCACAGCTGCCGGTTGTAAATCCGTACCTCACACCAGATACGCCTCCTTCTTTCCTTTATACCGGCCGGATCTGATATAACAGTGCGTTTACGATTGCTGCCGCTACATTGCTGCCGCCTTTTCTACCGCGGTTGACAATATGCGGCACATCGGTTTTTAAAATCAGTTCTTTTGCCGCCTCTACATTTACAAATCCCACCGGAACTCCAATAATAAATGCAGGACGCCAATCACTTTTCTGCATCAGTTCATAGAGCGAAATCAATGCCGTCGGCGCATTTCCCACGGCAAAAATTACAGGTTTGTCAATATGTGCTGCATGTTCCATGCTGACCGTCGCACGTGTCACCTGCCGCGTCTTTGCCTCCCGCGCCACATCCTCATCTGCCATAAAACAATGCACCGTTCCTCCAAATTCCCCTAACCGTTTTTTGTTGATGCCTGCAAGCGCCATATTGGTATCCGTGACAATGTCAGCGCCACCTGCAATCAGTTCTTTGGCAATCTGCACGGCATGGGGAGAATACGTCATCGTCTTTGCATAATCAAAATCCGCACTTGTATGGATCACGCGCTTTGTCACCGGCTCCTGTTCCGGCGGAAGCACGATACCACGCTCCTTTAGTTCTTCCCCTATGATGGCAAAACTTCGTTTTTCAATCTCTCCCGGAAGAACATATTCAATGTTTTCCATAACGTTTTTCTTCCCCTTTCTTCTTTATATCCAGCAATGCCTCAATCAGTTGTACATTTTCCGGATGACCTTTTACGGCAATTCTGTAAAAGTCCTGTCCCAGTCCTGTATAGTTTGCGCAGTTTCGGATCAGAATTCCTCTTTCCAGCAATAATCTGTACAGTGGAAGTTGTGTTTTCAGCAACAAAAAATTAGCTTCAGAAGGAAAAATTTTCATTTGATCTCCAAACATTTTTGTTAACTCGTGTTTTAAAAAGTGCTTTTCTTCCTGAATCAGCTCAATCGTATCCTTCAGATACTTTCTACGACTCCAACCAGGAAGCGAATCATTCAGAATATCCATGCCGATCCGCTGCGCAACCACAGATACATTCCACTCCGGCAGCTGATGCGCAATTTTTTCACAGATATCTTTCTGCGCCAGCAGATACCCCAGCCGGATTCCCGGAATCGCATAGATCTTTGTATATGCCCGCACGACAATCAGATGCGGATATTTCCAGATCCAGGAAACATATCCTTCCGTCCCCGTGAATGCAATGAAACATTCGTCCAGCACCACAGTAATCTGTTTCTTTTCACACACGTCAAGAAGCGTCTCCAAAAGAGACGCTTCCATTTTGTTTCCCGCCGGATTCGCTGGATTCGCCAAAAATAATAAGCTGATTCCATCCAGATGCCTGCACAATGACTCCATCTGTGCCATATCTATGGCAAAATTATTTTCTTCCCGCAACGGGATACTGCATACCTCGGCGCCCACTGTCTGAGCCGCCCAGGCATATCCCGAAAAAGAAGGAGCCAAAATGCCCACCCGCTTCGGGCGCAGTGCATGCACAATCGCAACAAATAATTCGGATGCTCCGTTGCCACACACTACTTCTTCTGTTGAAAAACCATAAAGTGCTGCAAGCCGTTCCCGCAACAGCACATTGTCATACTGTGGATAACGGTTGCTGTGAACCGCCGCTTCCGCCATCCGTTTCTGCAATATCTCTGGCAGCGGCAGCGGATTGGTATTTACAGAAAAATCATATGTGATCTGATTTTGATAAATATCTCCCCCATGTGCGGCCACCGTCATGCTGTGTGTTCTCCTTCTTTCCTGTTTTCCCGTATCTGCATTACTGCTTTACTTCATATTTTACTACAGGAATTCCTTGATTCCAAGGAAAAATCACACAAACCCTTTTTACTGTATATTTCCCATCAGCTCCTGCATCAGATGATGTACCGTAGTAATCTCGTGAATCCGTCCCGTATTCGCCCCACAGAATACCAGACCGTTTTCCACATCCCCACGCACGGCATCGATCAACGCTTTCGTAATACAGTAAGGAACTTTCTGCGGACTGCATTTTTCCAGACAGTTGTAACACTTACTGATTGGCAGCTTTGCGCGCTTTACACGATCGATAAACTTATTGCGCAGTGCACGTCCCGGCATACCGACCGGACTTTGGATAATCTCGATATTTTCCTCACTGGCGTGAATATACGCCTCCTTGTATGCCTCCGATGCATCACATTCTTCGGTTGCGACAAAGCGGCTGGCAATCTGTACACCATCCGCGCCGAGATCCAGCGCATGCGAAATATCTTTCTGATCAAATATCCCGCCGGCCACAATGACCGGAATATTTTTCTGATACCGCTGTTCGTATTCCTTTTTGCAGTCGATAATCTGCCGGATCTCTCCGTCAAAATTAATGGCATCCATATGTGCCAGCTGTTCATTGGAAAACCCCAGATGCCCGCCGGCTTTCGGTCCCTCCACTACAATAAAGTCCGCCGTGCGGTCATAGCGGTGCGCCCACATCTTCAATATCAGCTGGGTTGCACGCTTCGAGGATACAATCGGAGCTATCTTTGTCCGGCAGGTTTTGCTGACAAGCTCCGGCAGATTCATGGGAAGCCCGGCTCCACTGATAATCACATCTGCCCCTGCCGCAACTGCTGCCCGGACATGCTCTTTGTAATGCTTTAATGCAACCATAATATTGACACCCACAAGTCCGTTTCCACAGGCAAGCTCCTTTGCTTTCCGAATATGTTTTTTGATGGCTTTTAAGTTACAGCCTGCCTGATCATTCTCGAAGCCTTCTTCATCGTAGCCGATCTGCGCAGTAGAAATGATACCTACACCGCCCTCCTTTGCCACAGCTCCCGCCAGATGGCTTCTGCTGATTCCTACCCCCATGCCACCCTGGATGATCGGAATTTTTGCAATCAGATCCCCGATCTGCAGTTGTTTCAACTTTGATGTATATGTGCTTATCATGCACGTTTCCTCCATATACCGAAAATTGTTTGACTATCAAACAATTTTCAGTATATGGCAATGTGGTTTCTTTGTCAACATGTATTTGTTTTCATTTCTTTTATACGTAGTTTTATTTACTACTTTCATATCTGATATTTCTTCTAAATGCAAAAACCGTGGGTTTCCGATTTCACTGAAATCCTGAAAACCCACGGTATCTGGCATGTCGTCTTATCCTCTATCGTGCATTTGCCGGCTCCACGTTGACCGACTTTCCTTTGATCTTTACATTTTTCATGGCTTTTAATACATCTTTTCCATACTCCTGCGGCACCTCGACAAATGTGTAATTATCATACATGTCAATTGCCCCCACAAGTTTGCCCGGAATCTTTGCCTCTCCGGCTACAGCCCCGAGAATATCTCCCGGGCGGATCCGCTGGCTCTTTCCGATGTTAATGAACAGACGTACCATCCCTTCCTCGGCTCCGGTATCTCCTGCTAATGCATCATCAAATTCGTGATCCTCCTTTGATAATTCCACTCCTCCGATTGCCTGTTTTAAAAACGCAGCTGCAATATCCATCGCGGTATAATCAGAGTTGTTCACCTGCTGCTCTATCAGCTCGATCATATCGCGCAGATCTCCGTCCTCGATAATCTGTCCGATGCCGTCAAGAATCTTATCCGCCTTGATCGCTGCCACATCATCCGAAGATGGGATTGGCTGCGCCTTGATCTTTGTCTTGCAATAGCGCTGGATCTCTTTGAGTTTGTATACTTCCTTGCCCTTAACGAAATTAAACGCTTTTCCGGTACGGCCGGCGCGTCCGGTTCTTCCGATCCGGTGCACATAATATTCATTGTCCTGTGGCAGGTCATAGTTGAATACCGCTTCAACATCATCCACATCAATTCCACGCGCTGCGACATCGGTTGCAATCAGGATATCTGTTTTCCCATTTCGGAATTTTTTCATCACTCGGTCACGCTGCACCTGTTTCATATCGCCATGAATTCCCTCTGCTGCATAGCCGCGCCCCTGTAATTCCGATGCCAGTTCATCCACCATGCGCTTGGTATTACAAAATACCAGCGAAAGCTTTGGATTATAATAATCCAGCAGGCGTGTCAGCACTTCCATCTTATCATTTCTGCGCACATCATAATAATACTGGTCAATATTCGGAACCGTCAGTTCTTTCTTCGTCACCTTGATTGTAGTCGCATCATGCTGGAATTTTCTTGTGATTTCCAGAATCGGCTTTGGCATAGTTGCCGAAAAAAGTACGGTCTGCCGGTCTTCATCCGGGATATAGGATAAAATTGTTTCTATATCCTCGCGGAATCCCATATTAAGCATCTCATCCGCTTCATCCAGCACAATCGTGTTAATATAATCACAGCGAATGGTTTTGCGGCGCAGATGATCCATCACACGCCCAGGTGTTCCGATGATGATGGTTGCCCCACCTTTTAATGCCTTGATCTGACGGGAAATATCCTGCCCTCCATAAATGGGAAGCACTTTGATCCCATGCATATATTTTGCAAGTTTCCGGATTTCTTCCGCGCTCTGGATGGCCAGTTCTCTTGTCGGAGAAAGTACGATTGCCTGCGTTTTTTTATTATTTGGGTCCACTTTCATCAAAAGAGGGATTCCAAAAGAAGCTGTCTTTCCGGTTCCGGTCTGTGCCTGACCAATCACATCTACCCCACTCATCACAACCGGAATCGCCTGTGACTGGATGGGTGTTGCCTCTTCAAATCCCATCTCTTTGATTGCCCGCAGAAGCTGCGGATATAACCCTAATTCTTCAAATTTAACTGTTTCCATTTTCATCCTTTTCTTTTTTGCCAGGTTTCGACTGCCATGCCGCTACAATGCAGTTCCCATGGTCACGTCTTCAGTTTCATCAAGCCCCCCTACACAATAATTGTTCCGGCTGAATTTCTTCACCCGGTAAAGCATATTATCTGCTGCATGCAAAAAATCCCAGCTGCGGTTTCCCTTGCGCGGGATTCCCCAACAGACTCCCTGCGAAATCGTCACTACGGGAAGTGCCTTGGAAAACCGGTGCTCCATTTCCAGTGCAAGTACACGTCTGCGCAGCTCCTCTGCATAGGAAACTGCCTGTTCCCATGTCACATTCGCATAGATAATGACAAACTCATCCCCTCCATACCGTGCACAGAATCCTTCCGCTTCCTCCACCAGATTACGGATTGTATTTGCGATACTTACCAGACACCGGTCTCCTTCCTGATGTCCGTAATTATCATTATATTCCTTAAAATAATCAATATCGAGTATTTCCATCGCAACCGGAATATCATTCTCCTGCGAATAGGCAAACACCTCTTCTGCATAATCATTCAGACGGAACCTGTTTGCCATACGCGTCAACGGATCCTGCTCGGAACGCTCCTGTAATACAAGATTCTTTCGTTCCGCCTTCATTCTGGCTTTGCGCATATTTTCCAGATTTTTGCGCAACGTAATCATACTCGAAAGCATGTTGCGCGTCACTACTTCATTCCGTTCAGACAATTCATAGTAAAGCCCTGCCGCCTGCAGATATTCCGCATTCTGGTTATGCTTCCGGTAAAATTTCATCTTCAGGGACAGAACTTTCAGCTGCAGATTAATGATCTTAAAATTCACCACCTGTGGTTCGATTACTTCAATGATACGCCAGAACGATTCATCCTGGTCCGTTTCCAGCAACACCAGACAACAACGGTAATAATCCGAAAAAAAGTCCAGTACCGTCAGATTATCCGGAAGATTCTGATGGATCATCTGAATACTCTCATTCCGCTTCTGTACATCTCCCATCTTGTGATAATAAATTACATCCACGATGTCGATAAACAGCCGCTCTGTAAGGGCAACCTGTTCCCAGCCATCTTTATGCAGATACTCCAGATATGGTTTTGCTTCCTGTAGACGATCCTGCAGGATCAGACATTCTGCCATATTTCCATAAAAAGCATACATATAAAAATTATACTTTTCATCCTTCTGTTTTGTCTGCAAAATCTGATAAGCTTCTAAAAAAGAATTCTCGGAATCTGCATAATGCCCACACTCCAGATACAATAACCCCATATTGATCAGAATCATAATCTTTTGCATTGGAAGATCATATGTATCACTGTCCTTAAGACCATTCATATAATAGTCAAGCGCAAGCGATGGATTTCCTCTGCTCATGGATGCGATTCCCAGAAAATTGTAACAACGCACCACAAGTTCCCATTCCTCTGCACGGTCCAGATACGTCAGTGCCTCTGTCATCATATGGAAAAAATGTGCTCCGTCATTTAATTCATAATAGATTTCCCCACCATAAAAGAAACCGAATCCCATCAGCTTTGGATCATCTGTTTCCCGTCCATACGCTATGATATCCCGACAGCATTCCAACACCACGTCCGCATTGGTTTCCCGATTTTCCAGAACTGTATGAATCCACTGTTGTACGGTTGTATTGTACTGGTTAAATTCCATATTTTATCCCTCTTAAGCTGAGATACCTCTTGATTATGTACGGTTTTTTCGCATAAAGCTCCAAAACCGTTTACATTTTATTGTATTAGAAAAAACTATGAATGTCAATCCAGCGTATCCATCGCCATCTGCGGAAGATACTCTTTCGGATCCACAGCTTTTCCATCTTTTTTCAGCTGAAAATAGACGTTACTGCCTTCGGTTGTATAATATTTTGTCGGCTCACTGACATATCCCAGCACCTGACCAGCTTCCGGCGTATCCCCTTTTGCAAAATTCAGTTCCTTCAACTGTCCGTAAACCGCAGCATATCCGTCACCCAGATCCTGTATCACCGTACATCCCGTCTCTTCATTTTCCTGAATATCTGTGATTTTTCCCTTTGCCATTGCAAATACTTTGTCATTGACTTTTCCGCTGATCACCATAGCAGGATTGCATCGGTACTGCTCTAACGTGGGAAAATAAATGGTGGAATCCATGCTGTAATCCAGAAGAACATCTCCCTCAATTGGCCAGACCGCAGAACTCTTGTCAAAATGCTGTGTCACGGTGGCTGCTGTCTCTACTGTTTTTTCTTCGTCCTGTTTCTTCTCTTCCTCCTGCTGTGTTTCTTCCTGTTTTATTTTTTCCTGCTCTGCCAGCTTTAACGCCTGTTCTTCCGCTTTTTTCGTTGCATCTTCCACACTTATTTCCGGTTTCACTTCATAGGAAGCCGGTGCCTCCTGCTGGGTCTGTGCCGCAATTTCCTGTTCTGCTTCCCTGCGTTCTTTTCCTTTATCCGTGGCATATACACTGACAAATCCAATCACTCCCGCTACCAGACACGCGACAGTGGCTATATACTGTTGTTTTCTCATTTGGCTTACCTCCATCATCATTTCGTTTTATGGTCTTTGATGATAGTATGGACTGCCCGCGCTGTTTTTATACAGCACTCCTGTGATCATAAATAATATTGGAGAGCTGTGCAAACTGCTCCAGGGAAAGTGCCTCCCCCCGGATATTAACCGGTACGCCAAGTTCTTCAATGCATGCCTGCAGTTCTTCCTTCGGAAGTGAGAATGCCCCATAATTGGCAAGTCCATTTGCCAGTGTTTTCCTGCGCTGGTTAAAGGATGCCCGGATCACCTGAAACAGCAGTTTTTCGCTTTTTACGGTAACCGGAGGTTCACTGTGGCGTGTCAGACGGATCACGGCACTGCCGACTTTCGGCTGCGGCATAAAACAGCTTGGCGGAACATTGACTACGATTTCCGGTTTTGCGTAATATTGCACCGCCAGGGAAAGTGCGCCATATTCCTTGCTTCCCGGTCCTTCCTGCATACGATCCGCTACTTCTTTCTGTACCATGATCGTGATACTGTCGATCGGCACATGGCTTTCAAACAATCCCATGATGATCGGAGTCGTAATGTAATACGGAAGATTTGCAACGACCTTGATCGGCTTCCCGTTATTTTTTTCTTCCGCAAGTTTTGAAATATTTACTTTTAAAATATCTTCATTCAATACATCAACATTATTATATTCCGCAAGCGTATCTTTTAGAATCGGAATCAGATTGGTATCTATTTCCACTGCCACTACCGCGCGTGCCGCCTCACAGAGATATTGTGTCATGGTTCCGATTCCCGGACCGATTTCCAGCACAAAATCATCCTTTGTGATCTGCGCAGCTTCTATAATTTCCTCTAAAATTCCTGTATCAATCAAAAAATTCTGTCCAAATTTTTTCTGAAAATTAAACTGGTATTTCTGCAATACTGCAATCGTGTTCTTAGGATTTCCTAATGTAGCCATGTTATTCCTCTCTTTCTATAATCGAAAAAGAGCTGCCTCCGTGGTTTAAGAGACAGCTCTTCGTTTCGTTTTATTATGTGATTAGCCCTGAGAGATTGCTCCAGTTGGGCAAACACCAGCACATGTACCACAATCAACACAACTATTTGCATCGATCTCGTACTGAGAAGCACCTGCAGAGATTGCTCCTACAGGACACTCGCCTGCACATGTACCACAGCTAACGCATGAATCAGAAATAACGTATGCCATAATAAAATCCTCCTTATGAATAATGATCATTATTGCCTTATTGGCTTAATGGTATTCTAGTACAAACCCGTCCAAAGCGCAAGCATTTCGGCAAATGTATTTAATTTGATGCATGATCATAAGAAAAATTTTATCGTTCCAGATTTGCAAACTTCGTGTATTCCGGCAGCCATGCGAGGTTCACCGTACCGATCGGACCATTACGCTGTTTGGCGATAATGATTTCTGAAATTCCTTTCAGTTCAGTATCCTTGTTATAATAATCATCACGATAAATAAACATCACGACATCGGCATCCTGCTCGATCGCTCCGGATTCTCGCAGATCGGAGAGCATCGGACGATGATCCGGTCTCTGCTCGACTGCACGGGAAAGCTGGGACAAAGCAAGCACCGGTACATTCAGTTCACGGGCAAGTGCTTTCAGGGAACGGGAGATGTCTGAAATCTCCTGCTGCCGGCTGTCTGTACTCCTGCCGGACCCAGACATCAACTGCAGATAGTCAATGATGATAAGTTTCAGATCATGCTCCAGCTTATATTTACGACATTTACTGCGCATCTCGGAAATACTGATTCCCGGCGTATCATCAATGATCAGTTCGGAATCCCCTATGATTCCGGCTCCTTCGACGAGTTTCGCCCAGTCAGCATCCGACAGATTACCGGTACGAAGTGCCTGTGCATCTACACGGGATTCCAGGGAGAACAGTCGGTTTACCAGCTGCTCCTTCGACATTTCCAATGAAAATATCGCCGTGCACATGTTTTCATGAAATGCCACATACTGTGCAATGTTTAAAACAAACGCTGTCTTTCCCATAGACGGACGGGCTGCAATCAATACCAGATCCGATGGCTGTAATCCTGCTGTCCGGTAGTCCAAATCAATAAACCCTGTCGGTATTCCCGTAACATTTCCGTCCTGCTGTGACGCTTTTTCAATCTTTTCCAGTGCGTTCATGACAACCTGACGAATCGGCACATAGTCTCCACCGGTACGGCTTGACAACAATGCAAAAATATCATGTTCGGTCTTATCCAGAACACTTTCGAGCGATTCTTTGCCCGCATAGCACTCATTCTCTATCTCTTCCGTGACCCGGATGAGTTTCCGCTTCATGGAATTTTCTTTTACAATATTACAATAATATTTGACATTCGCGGATGTCGGAACCGCACGCACCAATTCTCCAACGAATTCCAGACTGGAGACTTCCTGTGGTACATCCTTTTCCTTGAGTTTATTCTGCAGTGTAACCAGATCCACCGGCTGTCCGCTGCTGTACAATTCGATCATCGCATCAAAGAGAATCCCATACTGCTTGTGATAAAAATCTTCCTGCAGAAGGATCTCCATGGCTGTTACAATGGCATCCTGATCCATGATCATGGAACCAATGACCGACTGCTCGGCCTCCAGACTGTTCGGCATCACCCGCTTGATCAGCGTTTCTTCCAAGCGAACTTCCTCCTATTCCTCAACAACCTGAACACGCAGTGTTGCGGTTACCTTTGGATGAAGCTTCACCGGAATCTCATAAGTTCCAAGAGCCTTGATGGATTCGCCCAACTGCATCTTCTTTTTATCCAGATCCAGCCCTGCCTGCTCTTTTGCAGCCTGTGCAATTTCCTTGGTGGAAACAGACCCGAAAATACGTCCGCCCTCACCGGATTTGATCTTTACAACAACTTTCTTTGTTCCGATCTCCTCCGCCAGTTCCTTTGCGTGCTCTAAATTTTCAGCTGCCACTTTGTCTGCATGCTGATTCTGCAATTTGAGGTCATTCAGATTCTTTGTCGTTGCCTCTACTCCAAGTTTCTTCGGCAGAATTGCATTGCGTGCATAACCGTCACTCACATTTACGATTTCGCCCTTTTTCCCAAGAGCTTTCACATCCTGTAATAAAATTACTTTCATTCCTGTATATCTCCTTCTTCAAGCATTTCATCAATGGTCCGCATAATGGCATGTTTTGCCTCGGAAATCGTACATCCCGTCAACTGTGCACCAGCCACATTCAAATGACCGCCGCCACCCATTCGTTCCATGATTAACTGTACATTAATTTCATCAATAGAACGTGAGCTGATGTATATTTTTCCTGCGTACTCTGTCAGCACAAAAGATGCCTTGATTCCTATAATATTGAGCAGCTCATTTGCTGCCTGCGCGCCGACAATCGTCGGACTTTCCACGTCCTCACTCGGACAGACAGAAATTGCAAATGCACCGCGGTATACTTCCGCATGACGCACTGCCTCCGCACGGGCTTTATAGCATGCCATATCATTTCGCAGCATTTTACGCACACGGGTCACTTCTGCCCCGGAGCGTCTGAGATATGCTGCCGCCTCAAATGTACGGACACCTGTTTTGGTCATAAAGTTATTGGTATCAATCAAAATACCTGCATAAATGCAGTCTGCCTCTGCCGGAGAGAGCTTAAATCCTTCCTGGAAATACTGTAAAACTTCTGCTACCATCTCACAGGCAGAAGACGCATACGGCTCAATATAGGACAGCAGCGGATTTTCAATCACTTCACTGCCCTGACGGTGATGGTCAAATACAACAATTGTATCGGTACGCGTAAGCAGTTCTGGGCATTCCGTATAACTTGGACGGTTCGTGTCCACCACCATAACAAGGGAATTGCGGCTTACCTCTTCAATCGCAATCTCACTATTGATAAACATGTCTTCCGGATAGCCTTTTTCTGGAGTAAAACATTCCATAAGCGGCCGGATGGAAGTTGTTGGCTCATTGATCACGATCTGTGCCTTTTTTCCAAGCACACGGGCTGCACAGAAAATTCCAATCCCTGCACCAAGGGAATCGACATCTGTCAGGCTGTGCCCCATGATAATCACGTTCTCACGGCTCTCAATAATTTCATGCAGCGCATGTGCCTTAACCCTCGCTTTTACACGGGTGTTGCGCTCCACCTGTTTTGCCTTGCCTCCAAAATATGCAATGTCCTCACCATTTTTGACAACGACCTGATCCCCACCTCGTCCGAGTGCCAGATCAATTGCCGCACGTGCCTGCTCATAGTTCTCGTTATAAGAAGTCCCCTTGATACCGACACCGATACTCAGCGTAACCGCCATCTCATTGCCCACTTTGACCGTCTTGACATCTTCAAGTACACTGAACCGGTCATCCATAAGCTTCTGTAAATATTTATACTTAAATACTACAAAATACTTGTCTTTTTCGATTTTGCGGACAAGCGCGTCCATCTTTGAGAAATACTGGTTCACTTTTCGATCGACAAGCGCAATCAGAAGCGAACGCTTCACATCCTCGATACTGTCAAGTGCTTCGTCATAGTTATCAATATAAACAAGTGCCGATACCTGCTTCTGATCCAGATTTTCCTGCTTGCAATGCTGCAGTTCGGTCTCATCAAACAGATACAGTGCCGTCAGGAATTCATCGGAATCCTTCACGTCAATTTCCTTGCTCTCCTCCATGATATCGTCAAAATAAATACGATTCAGGGAAATCCGGAAAATGCGCTCCTTTTTTTCAATCGTAATATTCTGTGCATCTTCGTGTTTCTGAAGAAACTCACGGGTAATATTGGAAAAAAGGGTTGTAATTGATTTATGATAGTTTCTCCCCACTCCCGTCAGCTCGGAAAAGCGTTCATTCACCCAAAGAATTTTTCCTGTATAGTCCAACAGCGCATATGGAATTTCAAACTCATTCAAAAGTTTTTTCTGTACCGTTGCATACTGTGTGGCAAAATTGATAATCTCATTTGCAAGCCGCGGTCTGGTATTATAATATAATCCCAGTTCCAGTACAAAATAGATAGCAATAAATACCGTCAGCAAAAAGCCTGCCGTCACATCGTAAAAATAAAGCCCCACATCTGCGAGTGTCATCGGGATCGTCAGCCACAATGGCCAGCAGAGATACGATCTCAGTTTTCCCTTAAACCGAACCTTTGATTTCATTTACGCTCCTGTTCTTTCCACATCATCGCCCAACTGTGGAATATACCCCCACATCAATAATCTATAGTATAACATTTTCCCTGTGCAAAATAAAGACCTTACTGAGATAACAAAAACTGCCCCATTTTCATGGAGCAGTTTCGTCCAATGCATCACAGATGTATCTGTGTTATCCGTTTTCTTTTGCAATTTCCACAATGGATTTGCTCAGTCCTGCAATCCCCTGAATATCCGATGGGATAATAATCTTGGTTGCCTGACCGTCTGCTGCCTTGGCAAATGCCTCCAGACTCTTAATCTGAAGTACCGCATTATCCGGAGCAGCTTCTTTGAGCATACGCAGACCATCTGCATTGGCCTGCTGGATCTTTAATGTAGCCTCTGCCTGACCTTCGGCTTCCTTGATGGTTGCTTCCTTCTGTGCCTCGGCACGCAGGATTGCAGCCTGTTTTTCAGCCTCTGCATCGAGAATTGCAGACTCCTTATTTCCTTCTGCAACCAGAATTGTAGATTTTTTCTCACCTTCTGCACGCAGAATGGCTTCACGCCGCTCGCGCTCTGCCTTCATCTGTTTCTCCATGGCATCCTGAATTGCCTTTGGCGGAATAATGTTCTTTAACTCCACACGATTTACTTTGATACCCCACGGATCTGTTGCCACATCCAGCGTTGCACGCATCTTGGTGTTGATGGTCTCACGCGATGTCAGTGTCTCATCCAGTTCCAGATCACCAATGATATTACGAAGCGTCGTAGCAGTCAGATTTTCAATTGCCATGATTGGATTTTCCACACCGTATGCATACAGCTTTGGATCCGTGATCTGAAAATATACAACCGTATCAATCTGCATTGTTACGTTATCTTTTGTGATTACCGGCTGTGGTGGGAAATCAACCACCTGTTCCTTCAACAATACCCTTTTTGCAATACGGTCAATAAACGGCACCTTAAAATGCAGCCCTACCGACCATGTGGTAAGATACCCTCCAAGTCTCTCCACAACTACCGCATGCGCCTGTGGAACAATTTTCACACAGTTCACAATAACGACCAATGCAATGATCACTACAATGAGAATTACAACAGGCATAACTTTTTCCTCCTTTACCTATACCTTTTCTACTATAAGTTTGACACCACTGATTGCCAGAATTTTTGCTTCTTCTCCCGGTTCAATGATCTCATTATCATTACGGGTACGCACCGTCCACTCCTGTCCATGAACAACTGCCATCCCGGTCTGATCCATATTACTGACGCGCTCGGAAATCCGTATATTTTCCCCAATCAGGCTATCCGCGTTTGTTCTTTGCATTTTGGCATTTACATATTTACGCGCCCACGGTCTTGTCGCAGCAAGCAAAAGAATGGATACCACTAAGAATACCAGAAACTGCACCACCGGATTTACCCCTGCCATTGCCATAACCAGTGCCGCAAGTGCACCTGCGGCAAACCATATGCACGTTAGTCCGATTGTTGCAAGTTCTCCCAGAACAAACACAATCAAAAGTACTATCCAAAGCAATTCATACGGATCCATCGCTCTTATAATTATCATAGACTCTCCCTCTTTTCTGCCACTTTTTTATTTTAGCGGATGCACAGAATACATACCGGCATTTTCCATCCGGATCACAAATGCTTTTGCAAATCCGGCTGCTTTTGCATAATGCTGAATCTGTGGCTGTTGCACCAGTTTTAAGTCCCATCCGTGCATCTGCACGATTTTTGACACGATGGAAAGTCCAAGTCCGTTTCTCCCATCGCTTACCCGCGCTTTGTCCCCACGCGTAAAAGGATCAAACAAATGCTGCGCCTGTTCCTCTGGAATCAGAATTCCGCTGTCTGCCACCAATACATAAATCCGCTCCAGCTCCCTATAAGCAAACAGTCCGATTCTTGTTCCCTTTGGATTGTGCTGCATGGCATTTGTCAGAAGGTTTGTCACTACACGGGATAACTGAAGTTCATCCGCCCAGACCGGTATCGTTTCCTCCGGAATATCTGCTGTCAGTGTCATTCCGTTTTCTTCCATCTCTGCATACAACATTGCCGCATTTTCTCTGAGAAGTTCACACAAATCAAGCGTTTTTCCATTTAATGCAAACCCTTCACTATCCAGTTTTACATATTCAAACAGCAAATTGATCAGATTTCCGATCCGAACCGATTTATTCTGGATGGCGTTCAGATATTCCTGCTGTTTTTCCGGTTCCTGTACCATATGATCCGCCAATGCTTTTGCGTAACCGGATACGGTCGTGACCGGTGTCCGAAGATCATGTGCGATATCGGAAAGCATCAGATTCCGCTTGCGGTCAAACTCTCTCTGCTGCTGTTCGCGCTCCTCCTGGATCTGATGAAACTCCGCCATCACAATCCGCGCGAACGTTATCGCACCCAAAATATAAGGAAGCAGCATACACACCATTAACAGCAGAAGAACCACAAACAGCAGGATGGCTTTCCATCCTTCCATCTCCTGTACGACGACGGAACTCCTTGTCGCCGGAAGTGCATTGCCCAGCCAGTCCTGTAACCTTTCCCCTGTCCACTGCATCATTCCCTGCAGCGGTGATGGCAAAAGCATCCGGACGGCATTTACTATCAGCAATAACAGAACACATATGATAAAAATAAACAGATCCGTCTTTCCAACGGATGACTGCCTCTGGTAATCCGGGAAAAAAACTTTCATCACCACAGGCATAACCGCCTGGCTGATCAAAAAACTGATCAGCGACTGTGCAACTGTCACCAGTACAAGGATATAAATAAACCGTTTGATCAAAAATGCCTGTAAATCACGCATTGCTATTTCTCCAGCCGATAGCCCAATCCGCGGATGGTTCGAATATAAGCTGCCGGGTCTTCATCAAGTTTTGCCCTCAGCTTGCTGATGCAGACCATAATATTATTGTCTGCAACCACATAAGTGTCACCCCATCCCTGTTCATAAATCTGTTGTTTGGTAAACACTTTTCCCGGATGCTTCATAAATAACTCCATGATCCGGTACTCTACCGAAGTCAGTTCAATCGGTTCTCCATTTTTTTTGAGTACGCAGCCTTCCGGATCCAGTTCCAGATCCCGGACGGTCAGTATACCGGATGACAGTTCCGCTGTCCCCAGCGCATAAAACCGACGGATATTTGAATTGACACGTGCTACTGCCTCCAAAGGATTGAACGGTTTTGCCAGATAATCATCTGCCCCGAGATTTAACCCCAGAATCTTCTCGGAATCCGCATCCTTTGCCGAAAGTATCATAACGGGAATATTGCTTGTTTTACGTAATTCCTGCAACACATGGTATCCGTCCATCTCCGGCATCATAATATCCAGCAGACACAGATCCACATGTTCTTTCTTTAGCAGTTCCAGTGCCTGCTTCCCGTTTTCTGCCTCAATAATCTGATAATTTTCATTTTCCAGATACAGCCGGAGAAGCGTTCGTATCTCCGGCTCATCATCTGCAATTAAAATCGTATAATTCATACATTCTCCTGCCGGAAAGGTGAATTCACCGGATCCGCCTGCTGTGTAAATCCGTTTGAACCAGCCGGGTTTGCATAGCACAGTGCCTCATACAGTGCGGCATGTGTTGCATTCACATATGGTGACACATAAAAGACTGCAAGAATTCCAAGTGTCAGTCCGGATAAAATGTACCATCCGATAAAGGACAGATCCAGAACAAATGCTTTCCATTTCTGTCCCTGCATCATACGCTTGCTTTCCGCGAATGCCTGCTCTTTGGTCATCTGTGGGTTATCTGCCAGAAGGTACGGAATCATCATATATTCATATGCCTTTACAATACCCGGAATGATAAAAAGCAATGACCATAAAACCGTAAACAGATCACGGAAAAACATTGTCTTTGCAACATTCCTGTAATTATTGTCAAATCCATATCCAATGTTCCCAATCTGTGCCGGCTCATTTAAGTTGCGGATAAAGAATCTCCTGCATCCGACCTCAAACGGATTTATGATAAATACATCAACCAGAAGTATAAGGACAAAAATCACCAGAAAAACAACTATGAATATGCCGATGGCGATCGCTGCTGCGACCATACCGCCCATCACTCCCCTGTTTCCTGCTTTCAGTCCGTCCTTAAAGCCTTCTTCAAGCCCAGCCTCAAAATCACGCAGTGAACCATCATCACTGTCATAACCGCTGTCATAATCATAGGAACTGCCTGCCTGATTCTCCGATCCATGTAAGGAACCGGTTGCACTGCTGAGGTTGCCCGAAGCAGCTCCGCTTCCCCCTGCAATCAGTGTCAGCAACAGGCTGATCAGAATACATTTCCAATAATTTCGTTTAAATGTTGCTTTCGCCCTTCCCTTTAATTGTGCGCGACTCCACATATCAAATTCCTCCATTTCCTTTTTGATGATATCATCATAACACCAAATCCTTATCTTAAAAATCGCTGCACCTTAACGTTACCTTAACAACGTGTATTTAATTTGCCTGTTTCTTCTTCGGCAAAAGAAGGCTCAGCAGAAGGGAAACAATAATCATTGTACGGTCATTAAATTCGCAATTTTTTAACATTTTGATCCCCTCATACATGATTGAACCAAACATCATAACGGTACATCCTCCAAGCACTGCCTGCGGCAGCGAATTAAAAAATGCTCCGAGTGGCGGGAACAAAGAAGCAAGAATTAAAATCAGTGCCCCAATAAAAATCGTAAAACGATTGATCACCCTTGTCATGGTAACCAGTCCGACATTCTGGCTGAACGATGTCAGTGGCAGGCATCCAAAGCATCCGGAAATTGCACTGGAAAATCCATCCACGGCAAGTGAGCCCTGAAGTTCCTCCATTTTAAGGTCACGTCCAAGTGCTCCGGTACACACAGCAGTTGTCGCGCCAGTTGTCTCTGCTGCAGAAACCAGAAAAACAAGCGCAATTGTTAAAAAGGCTCCAAGATTAAATACCGGCTTGTGACTGGTAAAAAACACAAGTTTTGGAATGCTGAAAAATCCTACCTGATCAATGGTCTCCTGAATTCCGGAGAAATCCACCATAGGTGCAATCCCTGCAACCGTAAATATAATAGAAAGAATATATCCGAAAATAAGTCCTACCAGAATATTCAGATTCTTATAAACGCCCTTTAACACATATCTTGCCACCAGACACACGATAAGTGTCAGAGCACCTACCAGCAGATGATACCATGCCCCGAACCAGAGCTGCACTGCAGACGATCAGTACGGGTGCCAGATTTGCTACAAACATGGCAAGCACATGTTGAAGGCCAAACGGAATTGCTTTTCTCATGTATAGACAAAGACAGTTTATCATCTTATTGCCCATAGTGTCAAACAGGATTTCCCGGTTGCGGTATAATTATCATCTGTGCTATACTATGAACAATTAGCGTGTGAAAGCGTACAAAAGAGGAGGATTTATTTATGACATCTGCACAAATATGCATCATGATTGCCATTATCGTATACCTTATTGGTATGATCTATATTGGTTTCCGATGTTCCAAGAAAAACAACAGTACTGACGATTTCTATCTGGGTGGCAGAAAACTCGGTCCTTTCGTAACCGCGATGAGTGCCGAAGCTTCCGACATGAGCAGCTGGCTTCTGATGGGACTTCCAGGCGTTGCTTACCTCACCGGAATTTCAGATGCCGGATGGACCGCAATCGGACTGGCTGTTGGTACATACATTAACTGGCTGATCGTTGCCAAACGTATCCGCCGCTATACGCACACCTGCAACAATTCCATTACCATCCCATCGTTCTTCAGCAACCGCTATCGCGATGAAAAAAAGATGCTGCAGGTCATTGCTGCTATTTTTATTGTTATCTTTTTTATTCCTTATACGGCCTCTGGATTTGCCGCATGCGGAAAACTTTTTTCCAGCTTATTCGGGGTAAATTATCTGACCGCCATGATTATCAGTGCTATCGTAATTGTGGCATACACAACACTTGGCGGATTTCTTGCTGCTTCCACAACGGACTTTATCCAGAGTATCATCATGTCGGTTGCTCTGATTGTAGTTCTGATCTTTGGTGTAGAAACTGCTGGCGGTATCGGTGCCGTTATCCACAACGCCTCCGAGCTTCCGGGATATCTTTCCATGACACTTTCCTATGATGTAAACACCGGAAAGGCCGCTCCTTACAGTGCCCTGACCATTGTTTCCACTGCCGCATGGGGACTTGGATATTTCGGTATGCCGCATATCCTGCTCCGTTTTATGGCAATCGAGGATGAGAAAAAACTGAAACTGTCCCGCCGCGTTGCAACCATCTGGGTCGTAATCTCCCTGTTCGTTGCCGTCTTTATCGGTGTGATCGGTTATACCATGAGCAAAGTCGGCGCACTGGAGATGCTGACCGGATCGAATTCCGAAACCATTATCGTAAAAATTTCCGCCCTGCTCTCCCAGCACGGTGTGATATTTGCCCTGCTTGCGGGTGTGATTCTCGCCGGCATTTTAGCTTCCACCATGTCCACTTCGGACTCGCAGCTGCTGGCTGCATCTTCTGCGGTTTCTTCCGACATTCTCGGTGCTTTCCGCAAAGATTCTTCCAACAAAAACGGAAGCATGGCAGCCGCAAGAATTACACTCCTTGTAATTTCTGTCGTTGCCGCATTCATTGCCAGAAATCCGGACAGTTCCGTATTTGCCATCGTTTCTTTCGCCTGGGCTGGATTCGGTGCCGCATTCGGACCGGTTGTTCTGTTTTCCCTGTTCTGGAAACGTACCAACAAATGGGGCGCACTTGCCGGTATGGTCTGCGGGGGTTCCATGGTATTTATCTGGAAATACCTGATCCGCCCGCTCGGTGGTATCTGGAACATTTATGAACTGCTTCCTGCATTCCTGATTGCCTGCGCTGCGATCGTAATCGTCAGTCTGCTGACACCAAAACCTTCCAAAGAAATCGAAGAGGAATTTGACCGGGTCGCACAGATGAAATAAATCTTTTAACTTTGTATACCAAAAATGTCGGTAGATATCTGACAGATATCTACCGACATTTTTAATTCTTATTTTCAATTATGCTTTGATCCTAGCGGCGGATCTTTACAGACTTCACACTGCTGTATGGACTGTAATACTTTGTTCCATCTACCGTAACATAGCTGCGGATCTTGTAATAATAAGTTCCTTTGGTGAGTTTTGCCCTTGTATAAGACTGCATCTCACCATCTTTTGTAGCCGCAATCTTCTTGTATCCATAATCATATGCTCCCTTGGAGCGGTAGATTTCATAGCCGGTAACGGAAGTACCTGGCAGCCATGTGATACGGACTTTTGATCCGTGTGCACGCAATCTTGTGATAACCGGCTTCTCCGGCTTAATAATAAAGCTTGTCTTTGCAGATCCCGTATAATTACCGGTTCCCACTACCATAACAGCAGCTTTTCCCGGTGCACCATTGTCACTGTAATTCAGATAGTAATCCGAACCTTCTTTTAAAACAATGTTATTTAATGTAACGGTAACTTCCGGTTTTACGGAAGATCCCGTATATCTTTGTGCTGCAATCTTACTGATCACCGCATTTGCAAGGTTATTGGATGAAACCGTTGTATTTCCGTTTCCATGATTTACAATACGGAAATAAACTGTTCTGCTTCCATAATAATTTCCGATTCCGTTAATTGTTACGGATGCAGTACCGATATTGCGGTTGTTGCTGTAAGTAAGGGTATAATCTCTTCCCTCATACAGATATCCGCCATTCAGCCATACCGATACAGACGGACGGATATCATATCCGGTGTATGTCTGATCAACGATTGTACCTACCGAAGCATTTGGAATATAGTACGAATAGGTATTGCTGCTGTTATTGGTTCCTGTTACCTGAACCGGAATCTGCAGGGGAATTTTACCATCCGGACGGTTCAGTGTAAGTGTTGTAGACCCTGTCGAATTTGCGATCAGTTTTGTTCCGCTGATATAGGCAACCGCAGTATTGGATACATACATATTCAGCCCCTGTACAATCGGGCAGTTTGCATTGCCTGGCCAGTGATTCGATACCTTAATGTTTTCATAGCATCCGGATAAATCTTTCGTCTGTCCGACAGACATCTGGATATAGGTTCCAATAGATGACGGAACAACAATCTGGTCAGAAGTAATATTGCTCTCTGCAACCTGAAGATTAGTTACGGTTGTTGTCTGGTTGTTCGGTGTTGTATAGGATGTTCTGGTTACTGTGTTGGCAAATTCCTCTACCCAGTAGTGATATCCATTGTAATATACATGTCCGATTCCGACAGCTGTAAACTGGCTGTTTAACATATTTCTACGCTGTTCCTGTCCGGAATAATTTGCATTGTCTTCCCGCATTGCGTTGTGAAGTGCAGATGCTGAAGAATAATTCACACCGATATTCTCTGCATAAACTCCCGCATAGACACCGTTTTCACTGTAAGCAGTATAATAATTTGTGCCATTTGGTCTGGTGTGTGAATACGAAAGTGCAATCTCTGCTGCACGTTTCATGGCTACCTGCTCCAGTGCATAGTCGTAAGTAAGCGGCTGCAGATTATTACAATATGTCTTCGTGTAATTGTTTGCATCCCAGTACCATGCATCGGATGAATTTCTGCGCATACTGTTGATCATGCCATAGACATTTCTGGCATCCGTCTGTCCGTATGTAGCCTGAATACTTACGTTCCGTGTACCGGTTGTTGCAGCCATCACATTGCCCGCATACCCCAGTGGAAGCAGTGAAACAATCAGGACAAACGCAAGCAGACGCCTGAGTACATTGTGCGTTTTGGTTTTTCTCATAATCTTGATCCCTTCCTTTATTTTAAAATTTTGTTATCCCTATTGTACGCTTTTTAGCGGCTTCCCGCAATGATAATTTCATAAAGTTTGCTTGACAAGCATAACAGAAAAGCTATACTCTAATTAGCAAACAGGTGGGTGCGCAACTCGTTTCTGCGGGCTGTCGTTTTGTCGGGGACACCGTTCGCAATTTCTAGTCTGCCTAAGAGGGAATCTTCGAAACGTTTATTACGCCCACTCCCCATTTGTCTTGATATTTACTTTATTTTCAATATGTCACTCTGTGACTGCGCAAATAGAACCGTGGGCATGCTTATTCGAAGCTTCCCTCTAAGGCAGACACAAAATCGCTCAGACGGTGTCCCCGACAAAACGACAGCCCGCAGAAACGAGTTGCGCAATCACCAATCTAATTAGCAGATGGAGAAGGGAGAAATAACAGAATATGACCTATCAGGAATTAGTTTCAAAATTAAAAGATACTTATCAGGAGAAAGATGCTTCTAAAATCAGCGAACATCTTGCCATCCAATTTAACATACAGGGAGAAGCCGAAGGTGCCCTGTATCTGGAAATTGCAAACGGACAGCTTCATGTTGAACCATATGAATATTACGACCGTGACATTTTAGTCACAACTTCAGCTGCTGATCTGCTTGCACTCGCGCAGGGCAGCCTTGACATTCTCGAAGCTTACCAGAGTGGGAAAATTTCTGCGGAAGGAAATCTTGCAAAAGCATTGCTGTTAAATGAAATTGTCACCGGTTCATCCGAAGCTCCGTCACCAGCGGAATCTGCTCCTGTGGAAACTTCGGCATCAGCGGAATCTGCTCCTGTGGAAGCTCCGGCACCGGCGGAATCTGCTCCTGTGGAAGCTCCGGCACCAGTTGAATCTGCTCCTGCGGAAGCTTCGGCATCGGAAGAATCCTCTCAGGAAGAAACTCCGGCTGCAGCACCATCCGTCCGGGTACCACGCATGTCCCGGAAAAAAAACAGAAAAAGACATAAATAATCTGTAAACTTCCTTGTGTTTTTCAGACAGCATGTTATGATAATTCATAACATAAGGTTTTTGATATAGGAAAGGAGTGAAATATATGTCTTTTTTAAACAACTTAGGACAAAAGATCAGTGATGTGAGCCAGACTACCATTAAAAAAACAAAAGATCTGGCAGATACTGCAAAATTAAACTTAAATATCTCCGAGGAAGAACGCAAGATTGATACTGCATACGAACAGATTGGAAAATGGTATGTGGAAAAACATCGCGAAGATGCCGAAGAAGATGTAAAAACCTGGCTGGATGCGATTGCCGTTTCCGAAGCCAGAATTAAGGAATGCCGTGAAAGCATTCACCAGATGAAAGGTGTAGCGATCTGCCCATCCTGCGGTGCAAGCGTGGATGCCGATGCTGCATTCTGCAGTGCCTGTGGACAGAAAATGCCGGAAAAGCCAAAGCCGGAACCGGTTAAGGAAGAGGACGTCGAGGTGATTCCTCCGGAACAGCCGTCTGAGGAACCAGCTTCTGAGACTGTGTCGGAAAATGCTTCCGAAACCCCGACTAAAGCCTCTGCACCAGATGCTTCAACCGAAGCTTAAAAACAGACATGGAAAACAAAAGGAGCTGTCGTGCCACCGATATTCGCTGGTGCGATAGCTCCTTTTCTAATTTTATTAAGACGAGCTGCGCAATCTCTACTGTTTATATAAACGGGTTATAAAACCGGCTGCCATCATGATAGGTAATCACAAGTGCAACCACGGCAAATCCAAGCACCAGTGCAATACACAGATAATCATTGCGCTGTAATTTTCTTCCCATATACCAGGTACGCTTTCTGTGTTTCCCATATCCACGCAGCTCCATTGCGTTACTGATCGTGTCAATACGGCCGATACTTGTAAAAATGAGCGGGAAAATGATAGAGGCTGTACTCTTAATCCGACTCATCAACTTCGCTTTTCCAGACATCTCGATTCCACGCGCTTCCTGCGCATTTTTAATTTTATGGAAATCATCCTGCACATCCGGAATATAGCGCAGTGCAATCGCCACTGCATATCCGATATTGTAACTGATCCCGATGCGGTTTAAGGAAGCCGCAAACTCTGATGGATTGGTGGTCACAACAAAAATAAATACCGCCGGAATAATGGTAAAATATTTTAAAATAATATTCAGCTCGTAAAACAATTGCTCTGCAGTGATCGGATAATGTGCAGAAAGCTGCCAAAGTACATGCTTTGTCCCATAAATTTTTGTTCCCTGATCCGGCGCAAAAATAAAAATTGCAAGCACATTGATCACCAGAAAGAACATAATGAATTTGAAAATGGAACCGACCTGTTTCCACTCTGTTTTTGAAAGCCTAAACAATACCAGACTAAGTACCAGCATCACGGCAAGTACCCTGGTATCATACGTAAGCATACTCGTGATGGACCATGCCAGAAAATAGATCAGCTTTGTAACCCCGCACAGCCGGTCCATCCAGGTGTCTTTTTTTTCATAGGTCAATAACTTTGCCATTACCGCACCGCCCTTTCGTAATTGATAAACCTCTGTACGAACTGAGACGGCTCTTCGATTCCACATTTGACTGCCATCTCATAGAGTGACGTCTGCTTTAAATATGCCGGAGCTGTGATCGTTTCATTGGTCAATACTTTTGCCGGCGTATCAATGGTCAGAAGTTTTCCATCTGCCACAACAATCGCACGGTTGGTATATTCCAGCATCAGATGCATATCATGCGTAATCATGATAATGGTCGTCCCCTGTGTCTCGTTGATTTCCTTTAAAAACTCCATAATTTCCGTATAATGACGATAATCCTGACCAGCAGTTGGCTCATCTAAAATCAGGATCTCCGGCTTCATAACAAGAATGGACGCAATGGTCACCCGCTTCTTCTGACCGAAACTCAATGCAGAAACCGGCCAGTTCCGGAACTGGTACAATCCACAGATTTTCAGTGTCTCATGCACACGCTCACGGATTTCTTCCTCTGGAACTCCGCGCACAGTAAGCCCAAGTGCCACTTCCTCATAAATCATAGGCTTAGAAATCATTTGATTCGGATTCTGCATGACAATTCCAATATGCTCCCCACGCTCTTTGACCGAAAGTGGTGAGATATCGTTTCCGTTCAGCTCAATTTTTCCTTTGCTCGGTTCTAAAAATCCACAGATCAGATTGGACAGTGTCGTCTTTCCGGCACCGTTTTTCCCGACAATACTGATCATTTCGCCTTTCTTTACATCAAAACTGATATCCGAAAGAATTGCTTTTTCCGGCTGATAAGAAAAATGCAGATGGTCTACTTTAAGTACCTTCTCCTGTGTTTCCTGTTTCTGCGGAATCTGCGTAGTCTCAAACCATTCCCGCACCTGTGTTTTGTATGGTTCAAAATTCATGGTTTCCACATGCTGCGGATGATCCTGTGCAGTGATGGTACATCCGGCATGTTTGAGTGCCGTGACATAGAGCGGTTCCCGGATTCCCTGTTCCTCTAAGATATTTCCAACCAGCAGATCATCCGGTTTCATGTCCGCAACAATGGTTCCGTCTCCGACCACAACAATACGGTCTACATCTTTGTACAGCACATCCTCCAGACGATGCTCAATGATTACGATCGTTTTTTTCTGTTCCTTTTGGATTCTGTCAATTAACGCGATCGCTTTCTTTCCGGTCGCCGGGTCAAGATTGGCGAGTGGCTCGTCAAACAAAAGAATATCCACATCATCAATCATAACGCCCGCCATGGAAACTCTCTGTTTCTGTCCACCGGACATCTCCGATGGTGCATGGGAAAGCAACTCTTTTACTTCTACCGTCTCTGCCACACCGTCCACTTTGCGAAACATTTCTTCCTGTGCCATGCAGTCATTTTCCAGCACAAAAGCAATATCTTCCGCAACCGTCAGACCGATAAACTGCCCGTCCGTATCCTGTAATACAGTTCCAACCATCTTGGAAAGCCCAAAAATCCCAAGTTTTTTCGGATCTTTTCCCTCGATTCTCAGCGTCCCGGTACTATCTCCCTCATACGAAAAAGGGATCAGTCCGTTGATACAATTTGATAATGTCGACTTTCCTGATCCCGATGGTCCAATAATGAGAACCTTCTCTCCGGGATAAATCTTTAAATTGATATCCCGGAGTGTCGGCTCCATCTGTGACCGATATTTAAATGTAAAGTTTTCAAATTCAATAATCGGTTCCATACGTTTTTAGTCTTCCTTTGTAAGACTTGATGATTTTGCTCCAATCTTTGTATATCCCAGTCCAAGTAATGAACCAAGTACACCTACAATAATGATATTGGCTACAAATGCACATACTCCCTGTGAGAATACTTTCTTTGCAGGTTCTGCATAAATGAGAATGTCAAGCACCGGTGCAACAACGATCCATGCGACTGCATTCGCAACAACCTGAACCACATTAAAAAGAATGACTTTCTTCTTATTAAATCCACCAGCCTTAATCTCAAAACTCTTTGCAAATAAGCCAACTAAAATCCCAAAAATTGCATCCGGGAATACCCAGCTCCACCATACACCGCCATAAAACAGTGCATCTCCGAGCGCATGTCCCAAAAGACCAATGATTCCTCCAACAACTGGTCCAAACACTGCGGCAAGAAATGCCATCACTGCGGCACGCGGCTGCATGGATGTATTCGGGATAATTCCCAGCGGAATCTGCACTTCTGTCAAAACAATGAACAATGCGGTTCCGATACCGGTTGCTACAACTTCTTTGATTCCAAATTTTTTCATAACAAGTTCCTCCTTTGTTTTTTCAGTACCTTATTATTTATGATAAACGCGCAAATGTCAAGTTTTTCGCCCTTTTTCTTTTCAGCTTCCTTTAACTTTTTGCACCATCTCCGGCAAAGTATTCCTTCACCAGTTTAACAACGACACCGGAAAGCAAAAATACTGCGATCAGGTTTGGAATTGCCATGAGTCCGTTAAAGGTTTCCGCAATGCTCCACATCAGACCCAGATCCATCGTGGCTCCTATGATGGCAACCAGCGCATACACCAGCATAAATGGCTTGTTGACACGGGAACCGAACAAGAACTCGATGCAGCGTGTCCCGTATAATCCCCATCCGATAATGGTGGAAAATGCAAAACAGCACATGGCAACCGCAGTAAAAATAGATACCCAGTTTCCGTATGTTGCGGTAAATCCACTGATTGTAAGCTCTGCACCTGCCGCCTGACCGTAACTGACCGGAACCTGGCTGCACAAAATAACAAGCGCGGTAAGCGTACAGATGACAATCGTGTCTACAAACACCTCAAAAATACCGAAAAATCCCTGCTTGACCGGTTTTCTCGTGTCTGCACAGGCATGGGCAATAGATCCCGTACCAAGCCCTGCCTCGTTGGAAAAAATTCCACGGGATACGCCCTTTTTCATACTCATGAAAAAGCTGCCGACCGCGCCGCCGGTCACTGCGGCCGGATGAAATGCCCCTTCCACAATCGAAGCAAAGACAGCCGGGACATGTCCGATATTAAGAATAATCACTCCCACTGCCAGAACAATATAGATCAATGCCATAAACGGTACCAGCTTTTCTGTCACCCGTCCAATCCGCCTGATACCTCCAAGCAGAATGAGTGCAATCAGAATCGCCAGAATGATCCCAACCACAAGGTTAACGGTCGGTACCGCATCTTTTGAAATAACATGGTAATTCGTCAATGCCGTATTGATGGCTGTGGTAATCGTATTTACCTGTGTGGCATTCCCTGTTCCGAATACGGTCAGTACGCCAAACGCGGAAAAGAGATACGCCAGCCAGTGCCAGTGCTTTTTCAGTCCGTTCTTAATATAATACATTGGGCCTCCGACCAGATCCCCATGCACATTTTTTTCGCGGAAATGCACCGCAAGCGTCACTTCTGAAAACTTGGTACACATACCGAGAATTGCGGAAATCCACATCCAGAACACGGCTCCCGGACCGCCGATGGCAATCGCCCCTGCCACACCGGCAATATTTCCCGTGCCGACCGTTGCCGCAAGTGCCGTACAGACCGCCTGAAACGGTGTCATGGCTCCGTCCGATGCCTCACGCTTCTTAAACATGCGGCCAAATGTCACTTTCATCGCGTATGGGAACTTGCGGATCTGTAAGAACCGGGTCCGGAAACTCAATACCAGACCAACACCGATGATACAGATCATGGCTGGGACACCCCAGATGAAATTGTTGACCGCACTGTTGATTGCTTCAATTGTGGATAACATAGTTTTCTTTTCCTTCCTACGTGAATAAGCGCGTGTTTTGTGTGAAACACGCGCTTGCATTATAGCACAATTTTTGCATTTTCTCTACATCTGCGTAAAGAAACACATACTATCTTTTGTCCCTTTACAAAATCGGATAAAAATATATAATAACAGACAAAACATCATCCATACAATTTTGGAGGTAACACTATGCTGAAACATATAAAAAAAACTTTTCTTCCCGTCATGCTTTGTCTTGTCCTGTGCACCTGTACCGCATGTACTTCTCGTTCCAAAGAGGAAACAGAAACTTCCGAGACGGAGACTGAAATTTCCAAGACGGAAACAGAAACTTCCGAGACGGAGACTGAAACTTCCAAGACGGAGACTGAAAGCGCGGTCTCTGCTTACCGGAACGTATTACGGAAAATCAGACAAAACCACATGTATCCGGGTTCTGACACCGAGTTCACCGAGTTTGACTGGGAAGAATCACTGTCGATCTACTACGCAATTGTCGATGTCACCCAGGACGGCATAAAAGAGCTTCTGCTTGATTTTGATTATGATAGTGGTCCGGATGGCGGCATTACAGTGTACACCTATGATCCCAATGCACCTACTCTGGTTCATGAAATTGGTGGTTTCTTTACTTTTTCCCGTTTTTACGACAATGGAATTGTGGAAGAGGATATTTCCCACGGAAGTCCTTACGGTGGTCCTTATTCCACCGCTGGTGCAGCCGACCCCAACACTTTCTGGCCTTATCAGGTATGGTCCTATCAGGCCGATGATGCCTCCTACACCCAAATAGGTTTTGTGACCGACTGGAATAAAAAAGAATGGGCAGACAGCATTGACGGATTTTCCTCATTTCCGGATTCCGCTGATAAGGATCACGACGGTATCGTATATCTCCTGACAAATGCCAAAGGGAAAGAAACCGCCATAGATGCTGCTGACCTGAAAAAGTGGGTGGATTCCTACCGTAAAGGTGCAAAAGAAATTCCCATCACCTATCAAAGACTCAAATAATGGCAATTATGATTGTGTATCAGGATCACTGACTGCGTACCGCCCAGCGCATCTTCGTGGATCGTGCCCGTCCGTTCTGCGCACACTCCTGCGCGGACGGACGCACCACATCCTTTGCATACTCCGAATAAATGCCTGCACGACAGCCCTCTTTTAAAGCACGCTTTACCAGCTTGTCCTCCCCGGAATGGAATGTCAGAATTGCCACGCGGCCGCCCGGTTTTAAAGCACCCGGCAGTTTTTCCATAAATTCATAAAGCACCTCAAACTCTCGGTTGACATCGATGCGAAGTGCCTGAAACGTCCGCTGGCAGGTCTTTTTGATCGTCTCTTTTTTCTCCTTTTCCGGCAGGAAATCGAGGGTGTCTTCAATAATCCTGCGCAGTTTTGTGGTGGTATCCACGCGGTGTCCTTTGCGGATCTCATCGGTGATCGCTTTTGCAAGTTCCTCACAGTACGGCTCATCCGAATTTTCATAAAGCATTCCGGCAAGCTCGTCACGGCTGATCGTATCCAGACGCTCCGCCGCACTGATTCCTGCCTCCTGATTCAGCCGCAGATCAAGCGGTCCGTCCACTTTAAAGGAAAATCCGCGCTCCGGATTGTCGATCTGCATGGACGAAACGCCAAGATCTGCCAGAATAAAATCAAATCCACCCACTTCTTTTGCAATCTCATCGATCGTGCAGAAATTCTGCAGATGGATGGTCAGCATGTCCTCGCCAAATCCCTGCTCTGCCAGACGTTTTTTCGTCTTTGCCGATTCTACCGGGTCGACATCGGTCGCATGGATGTGTCCCTGCCCCTGCAGCTGCTCGAGCATGGCTTTCGTGTGACCTCCGTAGCCGAGTGTGGCATCAAAACCGGTCTGTCCCGGTTTGATCTGCAGGAAATCAAGAATTTCTTTTACCATAATGGAGATATGCATGCCTGCCGGGGTGTTGCCTTTCTGGATGACATGCGCGATGGTGTCTTTGTATTTTTCCGGCTGTAGTTCTTTATATTTTTCTTCAAATTTCTTCGGGTATTTTCCTTTATAATGCACACGGCGCTTGTGCGGGGTCTGGTTTTCGTTTTCCATTTTTTATTCCTTTCCTCTCCTGTTCAGGTACAGCTCCTCTTACCATTTGCAAGGCAAAACTTTATATGAGGTTGCGAAGGTATTGTTTGCAGAGTAATCTCTGAGCACTAATGATTTCAAATTTAATCTGTTTTCTATGAATACCGGTACAATTGTTTTTCTACCAGTTTACTTCCTTCATAAACAAGCCGAAGTGTAAAAAAGCGGTGCTCGTCTTCCTCGATCAGCAGTTTTAAAAAAATGGCATCTCCTTCCCAGGTCGGAAGCGCAAGCACTTCTTTTTTGTCCATCCACTGCAGATCGCCTTCATTGCACTCGATCAGCTCCCCGGTAAAACCATCCGCGGTAAACAGGCACATTTCTTCCGGCTCCGGCGCTTCATCACTGATGAATGTGATCAGCCCGCGGAACTGGTAGGAAGTCAGTGTCAGGCCGGTTTCTTCTTTTACTTCACGTAACAGGCAGTCCTCCGGTCCTTCCGTGCCTTCTGCATGTCCGCCTACACCAATCCACTTGTCTTTGTTGATGTCGTGCTGCTTTTTGGTGCGGTGGAGCATCAGGTATTTTCCGTCTTTTTCTATGTAACACAGGGTTGTCATTTTCATGGGATTTTCCTCGTTTTTTCTCATATTTGTTCCATATGCTCCATGATAACAAAATTTGCCCCGTTTTTTCAATCGAACATTTCATATTTTGCCCCATTTTTGATATATTTATTTTCTTTTTTTGCCCCGTTTTTAAATTCCAGCCGAGTTATGGTGCTCATTTGAGGTATTCTCCAATCCGGTCAATATTATAAAGCGGGATGTTTGTCATCCAGTCCTGCTCACGGAAATCCGACATGGAAGTCCGCACCGCATGCTTGGGATGATACTTCTCACAAAAAGCCCGCAGACTTTTTGCCCGCAGATTTCCCTCTGCTTTCACCTCTACCGGAATGACCGATCCGGGTGCCTGCAGCATAAAATCAATTTCGCCCGTAGAATTTGCCGTTGTGTAATAATATGGTTCCACACCCAGTTCCGCTATCATCTGCTGCAACACATACTGCTCCGTCAACGCCCCTTTAAACTCTGTAAAAATCCTGTTTCCATCAATGATAACGCTTGCATCCAGATCTGTCATGGCAAGCAGAAGCCCGACATCAAGCATATAAATTTTGAACGCATACAGATCCATGAAATCAACTTTCCCTACCGGAAAAGAAGTTCCCTTATAAAACGTTTCATTGTGCGTCCTCCCTGTCAGTGAAATTTATATGTAGCATTCCTTATTACTTTATATCATATTTCTTTATGGCAGAGCCGTCAACATTTTTAAGGACGTATTTGTGTTATGGTGCTACACTTTTCAGGACGTATTTATGTGATAGTGCTACACTTTTCTGGACGTTACTGTTTGCATAAATGTGGAAGGTTTTTGTTGCATCTCAGGCATTTAAATGCTATACTTGTCACAAAGCAAATACATATTTTTCCATAGCTTGGGCGGACAGTACCTGGCGAGCCGTCTATATCATATATTTTATTTTTTCATTTCAAATTATCCCGGAAAGTCTTGCTTTTAAAATTCAACTTTATTTTAACTTAATTTTGTTATAAGCAGGATTTGTATTGATATGGGATGTGTTGTCATACAGATTCTGTGGCTTACACAAGGAGGAAACTGTATGGCAAACAAAGAATACAAAAGTGATGTGTTCAGCATGCTTCTTCAGGACAAGAAACGTGCAATGGAAATTTATAACGCGATTAATGGAACGGACTATGATGATCCAGAACTGGTTGAAATGACAACTTTGGATGACAAAAGCTTTTCGCTTACCGTACGGAATGATGCATCATTCATTCTTGATGCGAATCTGAGCCTGTATGAGCATCAGTCGACCTATTGCCCGAATATGCCACTGAGGGATCTGCTTTATTTTGCAAGCATTATACAAAAACAAATCAAAGCTCAGAAACGTGATATTTATGGTGGAAGAATCTTAAAGATTCCAGTGCCCCATTTTGTCGTGTTTTATAATGGAAAAGAAGATGCGCCGGATCAGTATGATCTCCGTCTTTCTGATGCATTTGAAAAAGAAACCAAGAATCCTGAGATAGAATTGGTCTGCCATGTTTACAATATTAACAATGGGAAAAATGTTCCATTGCTGTCAAAATGCCAGACATTGCGTGAATATATGTATTTTGTGGATATGGTGCGGAAAAATAATGAAATCAGTGGAAATCTGGAAGATGCCATTGAGAAAGCTATCAACCAGTGTATGGAAGAAAATGTGCTTAGGGATTTTCTGGCTCAACACAGGGAGGAGGTAATGCACGTGATGACATTAGACTATACATTTGAACGACGGCTGGAAATGCAGCGCGCCGAAGCAATTGAGGATGGCGAAAGGATCGGAAAAGAGATCGGGAAAGAGATCGGCAAAGAGATCGGGAAAGAAGAAAAATTGTCAGAGCAGATTCGTAAAAAAATTCAAAAAGGCAAACCTCTGGATCAGATTGCGGACGAATTGGAGGAAGTGCCGGAAACCATTCGTCCTTTATACGAAAAAATTAAGCAGGAAATGCTGCAATAAAATAAGGCAGTTTCCGAGGAGGAAATGAGTTTTTATCGTTCGTTAGCTGAATGATATGCTTATTTACAAAATTGAATATTGCTTACCTTCAAGTTTATTGTG
Source organism: Roseburia sp. TF10-5 (assembly GCF_003462365.1). Lineage (NCBI taxonomy): Bacteria > Bacillati > Bacillota > Clostridia > Lachnospirales > Lachnospiraceae > Roseburia > Roseburia sp. TF10-5. The sequence goes on from NZ_QTYW01000002.1 coordinate 137,883, forward strand.
TCAGGCACCAATTGTCCAATTGTTCTCTATTTCTATTGATGCAGCCACTTATGCGATGGTCGGATTTGTCTCAGGTATACTACTCACAAAATATCTGCTTTGGTATGACGATAGAGTTAAGTAATTCTTAATATGAGGGGCTTACCTTGCCCCTCTATCCTTATTCTGTAACTACAATCATAGTTCTATTTTTCAATCCCAAGCACGGTATTGGCCTGCTCACCCTCCATATATTCAAATGTGATGGTATCTCCTACACCATAACGCACGATATCAAGGTAATCTACTACCGATACATCGTAAATATCGGAATCATTTTCGAGCAAAATATATTGGTGCGTATTTCCTTCTACCACTGCATCGGTGATTTTTGCAATCGTACCGGTTGCTTTCTTGACACTGTCGCTCTCTTTTGTTTCCGCATTGACACCATTTTGCTTCATCAGTTCCATATAGTTCTTTTCGCATTCACTGACAGAATCACCGGTTGCTACAATCTGATATTTCTGCACATTTACCATCGCATACATTTTTACCAGACCAGAATCATCCTTTAATGCAATGAAATAGGTCGGCTCATTTGCAATGTTTAATAACAGTGGAAAGGTTGCTGTATAGCCAAGGTTTTGCACCTTACCTTCCGCAGAGGACATCGCAGAATCTTCAATTGCGCCTTCTACCTGATAATATTTTGTCTCCATCGTTCTCTCATTCATCAGGACGAATCCAACGTTGGACTGATCACTTGTGATGGAGGTTACTCCGGTATAAACCCAGACATCATCATTCATTGCAAGGTAATTATAACCGTTCGTGGTGGTCAGACAATCCTTCTGTCCTAACACACTGTTGATAAATCCATGTTTTAAAGATCCATAATAATCATAAAGCTGTACCAATAAATCGGCAGAATAAACACGGTCTACCCAGCTTGGCACATCTTTTACCGCATAATCAGTGCACTCACCTGTCACAGCATTACAAAGCACAACTCTGCCGATGGTCTTACCTCCAAACAGACCAATCTTATAATCTGCAACACTGCAAATCCAGTAAGGCGTACCCTCCTCATCAATCTCAAAACTGATATCATCGAAAATATAGGTCGGATAGTGAAATCTTAAATGACGCTTTAAGTTTCTATGAAAATGGTCATATGGCGTATATTTCATGCCTTCTGACAAACGAACCAGCTCCGTATCCTGCGTTGCCATATCAATCTTAATATAGGCTGGAATTCCTTCCTTCTGGTTCGTCAGCCACTTGATGGTATCCGCATAACGGAGCGGTGTCACACGGACCGGTTCCCCTTTGTAGTTAATCTGGGAATAAAGTTCACTGACTTCAAACTGCGACGCCATATCAACAAGACTACCCATCTTACGATTTACCAGAATGGATGCGGAGTCACGATCTAACAGTGGAATCTGGTCATAAGAAATCTGTTTGATATCCTCGGTAAATTCCCCCTCTTCCACTTTTAAAAGTTTCTGATATTTTGCTGCATTGACAATCGGTGAGGACAAAATGGAGCCTGCCACATAAACCGCCAAAAACAGTAAAAAGACAATCACTCCAATCTTTAAACCTGTATATTCCTTAATAAAGGACAGTTCAATCTTGCTTTGTCCTGCTATCTTTGCCTTTCTTACAATATAAAGCACGAAAAGCACCGCCAAAATCAGAAAAATAAATTTCCAGGTTTCTGTTGCATGAATGTTAATTGCCGGAAGTGAAACATAATAAAAAATTGCAACAGCGATTACCACCAACAAAGCAATCACCAGTTTGACTTTCATCATTCCTTTCATCACGAATTCCCCTTTCGTTCGTTTGGTCGAAGCTGATATAAAAATTCTTCAAAACATACGCCATCTTGTTCCGGTATCAACAAGTTTATTGTGTCAGGCACCAATTGTTCCAATGTAAAACGTTTCATCGTGCGTCCTCCCTGTCAGTGGAATTTATATGCAGCTTTTCTTATTGCTTTATATAATATTCCTTTATGGCAGAGCCGTCAACATTTTCAAGGACGTATTTGTGTTATGATGTTACACGTTTCAGGACGTATTTGTGTTGTCATATCACACGTTTCAGGATATGATTCTATCATGAAAGTAGGAACCATAAACTTACACAGTTTCTGCTTTTGCAAATAACCGGTATACTCTTGCAATTTTATTTTACAAGTTCTATGATAGGCAGTTAGAAAGACAGGGTGATTTTATGCAGATCAGTATTCTTTTAATGGAACAGATTTTTGAACTTTTTCTCATGATTCTGATGGGATTTATTATTGTAAAGGCAGGAATTGTCAAGGAAGAAGACAGTAAGGTTTTATCCAAAATCGTACTGTACCTGATCATTCCATGCGTGATTATAAACGCTTTTCAGGTGGACTATACCAAAAAAACCGTAAATGGTCTTCTGATCGCGCTTGCTGCATCCGTATTGCTTCAGGTGGTTCTCCTGCTTGTCGTTTTCGTGATGGGAAAACTGTTTTCCTTAAATGAAGTGGAAACAGCTTCTATCTATTACTCCAACTCCGGTAATCTGATTGTTCCTATCGTGACATTCGTTCTGGGACAGAAATGGGTGCTTTACGGATGTGTCTTCATGAGCGTGCAGCTTGTTTTCCTCTGGACACACTGCAAGAAAATCATAAGCCGTGAATCTTCCTATGACTGGAAGAAAATCATCCTTAACATCAATATGATTTCCATTGCCATTGGTGCCATTTTATTTTTCACCAGAATCCGGCTGCCGGAACTCATTACAAATACCATCTCCAGTGTTGGAAATATGATCGGACCGGCCAGCATGATTGTAACCGGAATGCTTTTTGCCGGAATGGATTTAAAAGCGATTTTTGCAAATAAACGCGTGTATTTCATATCGGCTCTCAGAATGATTGTCGTTCCTTTGATTGCACTGTTTCTCATAAAAATCAGCCATCTTGCCACACTGTCTGCAGATGCTCAAAAGATCATGCTCATTGTATTTCTCGCAGTAATCACCCCATCTGCATCTACCGTTACACAGATGTGCCAGGTGTACGGAAATGATGCACACTATGCCAGCGCAATCAACGTAGTGACCACGCTGTGTGCCATTGTGACCATGCCTTTTATGGTGCTGTTGTTTTCCTGTATTTAACGGTATATTTTCGCTTTTTTCTGCAATACCGGATAAAATCATACCATAAAAAGACAAGCACAGCCCCGATAACGATCGCTTTTACCACAAGCGGCATATGCCCGTCACCGAATCCAAACTCCACAATAAAAAAAACACTCAGTGCGATCCACAGTGCAAACCATACCCATCCAAACAGCTTCTGATTTTTGACCTTACAAAACAGAAACTGGAAAACCGGATCGCCACTCACTTTATAAAACTCGCTGTACTCCGAAAAATCACCGACAAGTTCCTCCAATTGCGCAAAGCTATGTCCCTTTTTCTCTTCTTCTTTTACATAGTTGAGGTAAAAATCAATATTTTCGCCATCGTAGGCATGATCTGCTGCAAGTTTCCGGCACAGGTCGATGGAACCCTGTATTTCCTGCTGCTTATTTAACAACTCCTGCAACTGCTGCCGGACAAGTTCCTCAGAAACTGCCGGATCATCCAGCATCGAGGCAATTTTTTCGATGGGCATATTCATTTTCCGATATAAAATGATCTGTTTTAACCGCCGGATATCCTGTTCACTGTAATTGCGGTATTTGCTCTGGTCATTCCGCTCCGGTTCGAGCAGCCCCTTTCTTTCATAAAAGCGGATATTGCTGATGGTTAATCCGGTCAGTTGCGCTGCCTGTCCTATTTTCATCTGTCCCATTCCTTCCTTCTATATATTTGAAAATACAATTATCTCTTTCCCACCGCACGCCGTGCCTGGTCTGTAATTTCTTCTGGAAAATCCAGCAGTTCCATCAAATCTATGGCATTTGTTTTCCCGACGATCCCACGTCTGATTTTGTATGGAAAAACGATATCTTTTTCATGAACCTGACTGTCAAAATAATATGTGTCGTATCGGTTTTTTAAGGCATACACCAGCTCCAGATCATGTGTGGCAATCAGGAGAAAGCCCTGTTTCTGTACCATGTAGGATAAAATGGCATTGGATGCCGCCAGACGCTCACGCGTGTTCGTCCCTTTTAAAATCTCGTCAATCACAAACAACATGGGCTCACCCGTTTCCAATTCATCGAGCATGCGCTTTAAATATTTAATTTCACGCATGTAATAACTCTCTCCCTGCAGCACATCATCCCGAAGTGCCATCGAGGTCATCACCTGTATTGCAGGCATTTTCATATTTTTTGCAACACAGGTATTGATCGTCTGTGCCAGAATCACATTGATGGCAACCGCTTTCATAAATGTCGATTTACCAGATGCATTTGCCCCGGTCAGTACCACACCTTTTTTCAGAACAAAATCATTCGGGATTGCATCTGCCATAAGAGGATGACTGATTTCCTTCACACTGATTGCGCCATCACTCTGCAATGACGGACAGCACCATTGCGGCAGGCTTTTCCGGAAGGATGCGATCGCAATCTCCATATCGATTTCTCCCGCAAATGTATACAGTTGCATCGTCTCTTTTTTGCACGCGCGCAAAGTTTTTTGAATACGGTAAAATGCGACAACATCATGCAGCGTAATTCCCGCAATATAATCCCAGAGGATCCCCGTCACATCCCCGGATATGCTCTGGTATTTTCTAGTCTGCCAGCGCAGCATCCGGTGGGATAATTTTTGAGTTTTCTCCAATGCATGCAAAATTTCCGGTCTGTCCGGTTCCAGTTTTTTTACAATCCAGTTGCAAAAATCAAAAAGTTCTTTCAGACTGGATACCATAAACAAATTTCCCTCATATTTGCATTTTGTATGCAGATAAATAAGCAGATTGACTACCGCCACAACAAGAAAACCAGTTGCCCACAAATTACTTCGCAGCAAAATTGCCCCGATCAGACAAAAAGCCAGCAGTCCCTGCAAAAAATACAATATTGCACCGGGAATGACCAGTGGGTTAATTTCTTCCGTCAGGAAAAACGGCAGATAACAGCTTTCTTTCTGCTTGCCGATACGCATGAGTTTTTCTTCTATCTCTGTGCGTATGGATTCCCGGCGCGAAAAAAACGAAATCCTCTTTTCCATATCCTCACAGGACTGCCGTGTCTGCATATTGTGCAGGCGATGGTACAGAATCTGCTCTCCCATATACGTCCGGGTATGATTGATCCGCGCAAATACACGATCCATCTCCAGGTCATTCCACGTAACGGTATCCACGCTTCCTGCACTTTGCCATTCTTCCTTCTTTACGTCCTGCACCACCAGCTCTTCATACATACGGATTTCGCGCATGCGCTTCTCCAGTGATTCCCACGCTTCCAGCTCCATTGGATTTTTCCCGAATTGTGCTTTTATTCTGTTTCTTCTTTTTTGCTTTTTTCCAATCACCCAGTTCATGATTTCCACCTCAATTTTTAAATTCTGGCAGAACTATAAACCATGAACCAGGGTGAGAGTCAAGGGATTTTTACCAAAAAGACCGTTTCTGTGCCGTATAAATGCAGCGGTTGCCATTGACCAGAAATGCCACCAGGCAGACCGCAAAAAATGCAAGCCCATTTTCCACACCAAATACTTCCATTCCGATCAGAACCGGAGCCAGCAAAGTATTGGTTGCACTTCCAAACACCGCCGCGTATCCAAGTGCCGCGCAGACCATCGGTGGCAATCCTGCCAGGCTTCCCAGCATAAAACCAAGCGATGCACCGATGGAAAAAAGCGGTGTCACCTCTCCGCCCTGAAACCCGATCGACAAAGTCAGTACCGTAAAGAGCAGCTTCAAAATCCAATCAAACGTATACAGTTCTCCTCCGGAAAATGCCTGCGCGATCAGATTGGTTCCAAGTCCGCAGTACCGTCCGTTCCACATCAGAAAAAGGAACACCGCCAGTGGGATCGACACAAAGCCGATTCTCTTGTATGGATTTTCCAATACGTTTCCCATAAACTGTTTTACTTTTTGCAAAAGCACCGCAAACAGCCGTCCCGTCAGACCGAACAAGATTCCAAAAAGAATCAGATACGTCACCGTCTTTGTGTCCGTCAATGACAGGGTCTGCGAAAGAAGAACCGAAAATTTTTCCAGCCCCAGAGCATGCGAAGTTGCAGATGCCGTAAAAGACGCAATTGCCGCAGGAAGCAATGCGGAATATGCCATACTTCCACTCACCACTACTTCCATCGCAAAAAAGACTGCTGCAAACGGAGTCTGAAAGAGGCCTCCAAATCCGGCTGCCATTCCCGCAATCAATAATATCCTGCCGTTGTCCGGGAAGTGGAATCTGCGGGCAAACGCATGGGAAAGTGTAGCACCGATCTGCACGGCAACGCCCTCGCGCCCCGCACTTCCGCCAAACAGATGTGTGATCCATGTACCGGCCATGACAAGTGGGATGAGTGCCAGTGGAATCGACTCCCGCTTTCCCTGCCCGGCTTCCATGACAAGCGTCATTCCTTTTGACGCCGTCTCATTGAAATGCCGGTATAACCAGACGATCCCAAGCCCTGCCAGCGGCAGAAACGGCAGCAATACAACTACATGCGCCGAACGAAAATCTGTAATAAAAAGTAAAACACGACCAAATACCGCGTCAATGGCACCAATTGCAATGCCAAGGAGCAGCGCAGATAGCACATACAAAAATGTTTCTTTTGCTTTTTTCTTTAATCCCTGTAAATCTTGTGACAGATTCATGGTTTTCCTCTTCTTTCATAATCCCTTTTTCGTCTCTTACATGCGACATATGAACAATTGATTTACTGCTACATCCATCCTGCATCAACCCTTCCCCTGCACATCCTTAAAATCTTACAGCAAATAAAAAAGCCGATGGTCTCTGCGATCAAACAATCGTAGAAGTCATCAGCTTATCGTTCAGCAGTTCAGGGAGATTCCCTTGGGAGAACTTCATTCCCATTGACAGATTACTCCTTTTCCCATAAAAAATCAAGGAAAAAAATTTTGGACCACATGTTACAATCTGCTGCTTTTGTAACTTACATCCCGGATTTTTCATTGCTACAATAAGAGTATCATGAATGTATGCAAAGGAGACGATTACAACTATGGCAAACAGAATTATGTTAAATGAAACATCTTATCACGGCGCAGGTGCAATTCTGGAGATTGCAACCGAGGCAAAAGCACACGGATTCCAGAAAGCTTTTGTCTGCTCCGATCCTGACCTGATCAAGTTTGGTGTAACAAAAAAGGTAACAGATGTACTGGACAAGAATGGTCTTGTGTATGAGATTTATTCCGATATCAAACCAAATCCAACCATCCAGAATGTCCAGCACGGTGTACAGGCATTCAAGGATTCCGGTGCCGACTACCTCATTGCAATCGGCGGCGGCTCTTCCATGGATACTTCCAAAGCCATCGGTATCATCATTGCCAATCCGGAATTTGAAGATGTGCGCAGCCTTGAGGGCGTAGCTCCGACCAAAAAACCATGTGTACCGATCATCGCTGTTCCGACCACTGCTGGTACTGCGGCAGAAGTTACCATCAACTACGTCATTACCGATGTGGAAAAGAAGCGTAAATTTGTATGTGTTGACCCACACGATATGCCAATTATCGCAATCGTAGATCCTGAGATGATGTCTTCCATGCCAAAGGGACTTACTGCTTCTACCGGTATGGATGCCCTGACACACGCCATCGAAGGATACACTACAAAAGCAGCCTGGGAAATGACAGATATGTTCCACCTCAAAGCCATTGAGCTGATCTCCAAATCCCTGCGCAGTGCCGTTGCAAACGAAAAAGAGGGACGCGAAGGCATGGCACTCGGCGAGTATATCGCAGGTATGGGATTTTCCAATGTCGGACTTGGAATCGCACATTCCATGGCACACACACTTGGTGCTGTCTATGACACTCCACACGGTGTTGCCTGTGCAATGATGCTCCCAATCGTTATGGAATACAATGCCGACTGCACCGGTGAAAAATACCGTGAGATTGCACGCGCCATGGGTGTCAAAGGTGTCGATGAAATGTCTGTGGACGAATACCGCAAGGCAGCGATTGATGCCGTACAGCAGCTTTCCGTCGATGTCGGAATTCCGACCAAACTGGAAGCACTGAAGGAAGAAGACTTACAGTTCCTTGCAGAATCCGCACATGCCGATGCCTGCGCACCTGGAAATCCAAAAGATGCCAGTGTGGAAGATCTGAAAGCACTGTTCCGTAAACTGATGTAATTTCTTACAATTCAATATAAAGTGGACTGTAAAAGAAGTCACTGATGAAAGAAACGCCAGTTCCGGCAAATACCGGTTCTGGCGTTTCAAACGATAGACCAAGCGGATGCATTTTTTACAGTTTCTTCCTATATTAATCCCAGTTCTTGAAATACGTCCTGCAGCCGCACAGGCATGGATTCGGTCAACGCATGGGCCAGCTCTTCTGGCGTACATTTCCGATACCCGAGCACCCACTGCACCGTCATATAAACCGAACCAAGACAATACATTTCCAGTTCAAACTGCAATTCGGTGGAAATCTTTCTTCCTGTCCGGCTTTCGATCTGCTTTGTGTAAAACTCCTGAATCAGTTCAAAATCATGATCTCTCAGGCAATTCTGCTGATCATTTTTGAATGCCGCCCGAAAAAACAGCTGCTCCATCTGAATGTATTCAAATTTGTTGACAAGGCTCTCGTAGACGGTTCTTCCTTCTCCCATGTGCTCAAATGATTCCAGCAAAATCTTATCAAAATACCAGTTGATCAGATCATATTTATCCTGAAAATTCCGATAAAATGTCTGACGCGTCAACCCACAGGTTTCTACAATTTCTTTTACGGTTATTTTTTCTACCGGTGCAGTGCGCATACATTCTTTCATGGCATTTGCCAGTTTGTAGCGCACACCGTCATTCTGCTTTTGTGGTTCCATGTTTCCCCCAGTCTGGCAAGTTTCTCTTTTGGTTTATTATTGTCTATTATACTATATCTGCATAATTTTTTCATCTGTTCGTTTTCTTTTAAATTGCTGTTTAACTGCGTGGTCTGGGACCTTTTGGGTTTGGCAGGAGGGACGGATTTGTGGGGAAGTTGGTTTGGGTATAAGGTTTCTCGATGCGACGGAAGAAGGGGGACATTCTCTTTCTACAGAAAAATTTGCAAGTTAGCGCCGATATTGATTTCAGGTAAGTTTGACAAATATTTTACTTTTATGCCATTAGCGTTATGTGATGGAACTACGGCGCGGTTGCAAATTTGTTCTTCCGAAAGAAATGTCCCCCTTCTTCCTGTTGGCTGGAGATAATATAATTGAGAAACATATTTCCGCAAATCCTGTCTGTGGAACAAATATAAGGGCACCAGAACTTGCAGTTAAAGGCGCTCCCGGAAGGAAATGCATACAATGAGTGTTTACAGTAAAGTGATAAATGTTTGGGAAGCTTGACTTGCTAATAAGTGGAAATTTCATTGCCGGTATTTTGTGAAACAATCGTTCTATTGAAGCCTTTATATGATCGGGCATTATAAACTTATAAATAAAGGATGGGTTCTATATAATTAAAATTCATAGGAAAAATGCCATCGTGGTATCTATGCCAATAACATTCACGTAAAAGATACCATTATGGTACCTACACGCTGAAAATTTAACATTCAGATACCGGAAAGTCTCTATAGATCAAAAATTGCTTCTCCAGATACCACTTTTTCTAAAAAAACGGTATCTGGAAAGGCAATTTTTACTATATAGGTGACATTTCCTGATTTCAAGCATTAAAATTTCGGAAAACCGTCACCTAAAACTTTAATTTTTCATCTATAGATACCCGGCCTTATCATCAAGTGATTTAACAGGGTATTTTTATGTTTATTCCAGTTCATGGGATTCGTAGCTCTTTTTGAGGCGTCCCCTTAACTGCAAGTTCTGGTGCCTTTATGTTTGTTCCACAGACAGGATTTGCGGGCATCATTCTTTTTCTTATAGTTTTCCAATCCACAGGAAGAAGGGGGACATTTCTTTCGGAAGAACAAATTTGCAACTTGCTCTGGCACTCACAACCCATAGTGAATTGCGCAAACTGAAAAACTTTACTCCACGTACCTGAAACCAACGCCAGAGCTAACTTGTAAATTTTTCTGGAGAAAGAGAATGTCCCCCTTCTTCCGTCATATCGAGAAACCTTATACCCAAACCAACTCCCCCACAAAATCCGTCCCTCTGAAAAACAAAAGGCTCCAGACCCCGCTGTTAAACAGCAATTTAAATGATCAACGCAAAATATCCCCAATCCCATATAAGTTCCGCAAAACTATTTTCCAGATACCCGCGGATATCCTCATCCTCATACCCGGTCATACGAGAAATCACCACCATATACTCCCGCACCGTCTCATAATCGAGTGCCTCCTCTGCTGATATCCCATCTGCATCCAGACACCATTTCAAAAACAGACTCTGCCGGATTGCCGCATACGCAATCGCAATCCACTGCATCTGCAGCACCATGTGCTCCAGATTATCAGCTTCTTCCGGTTCCGTCTCAAAATTCTCCGGCAAAATCAGATCCGAAAACACTTCGTTTCTGAGGAAATTACGAAGCAACAGTTCATACGATACAAATGCATTCCGGAACTGTCTCCACCGATCCCAAAGCTGTCCTGCCTCATTTTCCCCCTTAGTGGCATCCATATCTTCTCCCACATGGATTCCCTGCCTTCCGAAAATTTGGGAATAATATTCTGCCTGTGTAATCACTGGTGTCAAAAACTTCTCATACAATCCCTCTTTCCGGTAATTGACCGCCAGATCCTGCAGAAGCTCATTGCATTCTTCCCAGGTTTCCAGCGAAGAGATTGTGCTCTTTGCCTGTGTGATTGCGGTGCGCAGTTGCAGCAGTGTTTCTGGAGAAAAATATTCTTCCACCAGTTCCGGTGTGATGGGCTGATTTTTATACAACTCCAGCAGAATATAAAAACTTTCCAGCAGAGCCTCCTCGATAGAAACCGTATGGTCCCCCAGTAACGCCAGAATATGTTCCCGGATCAGAAACATCATTTTTTTTTCGTCTTTTTCCACACACATGGTATGTTCCGACACATTTGTCCACGTGTTTTCACTTGAAATGTCTGCATTGCTGTGCACGACCGATGGAAACGTAATCTCTTTATGCCGCCACAGATCAATCACCGCCGGACACCCCGGCATCAATGTATCTTCTTCATGATCTGCAAACCGGTGCATTTCCCGTGGAAATGTCGTGCAGGTTTCCGAGAGAATCGAATCCCCATACGCCAAAACCAGACGGCACAGTTTGTCTTTGGCAAGAAATGGGCATCGATGCTCCTCGTCCAGCCGGATAACCCGGATTCCATCTTTCATACAAGTATAAGTGCTGAGATTTTTCCCACAATTTTTTACATCTCCAGATACCTGATCCAACGACTGGCTTTTAGCGCATCCCGGCATCGTATCCGGCGGAAGGACTTTCTTCCATCTGCGGTTCGTATCCGCATCCACCGCAATCTTCCACTCCTGACAGCAGGTAATCGGACACTGGCCGGCAATGCAGCTGAATTCATCATAATAATCCGGACGGATTTTCTTTCGTTCTGTTTTCATATATCCTCATTTCTACATATGCTTGTTCAGTACTCTCCATGCAATTGCATAGACAATAAGAAACAGACAGATCATACACGACATCAGCTTACTGATCATCGGATCATACAGTCCTCCAAAAAGAAAGGCAAAATACATTACAATCAGAAGCACAAACGCTGCCATCTTTAACGCACGCGACCCAATCTCAATATTTCTCTCGTCCGTTACCTGCAGTCTTGCTTCCTTTAATTTCCCTTCGTCTTTCATCAGACGCTTATTGCGGATCAAAAAAATAATTCCAGAACATATAAGCCCCACACCGATCCCACAATATACACCCAGCATATAATCGTCTGCTTTCATCTTTCCCCAAAATTCCATATAATAAGCGGCTGCCGCACTGATTACGCCAAGCAGAATCAATCCCAGCAGGCATTTATTTTTCGCCTGCAGCTGCTTGCGGAATTCCTCGTTGTTTGTCACTTTACTTCCTGAAAATAAACAAAATCCCTTCATATGTTTTCATCCTCCTGATCAAATATAAATAATTCCTCAATGGTTACGTGAAAAAACTGTGCAAGTTTGTGTGCCAGCACTAAAGAGGCTTTATATCTGCCTCCCTCCAGGGATATGATCGTCTGTCTGGTCACATCCACAGCATCTGCAAGCTCACTCTGGGTCACTCCCCGCTCCTTGCGCAGATCCTGAATTCTTGTTTTCATGCTTCCCCTCCTCACAGAATTTTTGTCAAGTTTGCTTTACATCATGAAGTATAGCGTACTTTACATTGTGTGTCAAGTACATTTTACATTTTCATTTCAGGATGAAGCAAAACTTTGAAAGTTTCTATTGAACAGTAACAGGCAATTGGTATAAACTGTGTTATATCGCAGGCGATTGCGAAAATAAAGGAGAACTTATGAAATTAGAAAATTACGAAGTGCATCTGCCAAGCTATTCCATCGGCGATCACATCTACGATAAAATCGGACCGGTCTGTGAATCCTACGGAAAAACCGTACTTCTGATCGGTGGCAGACGCGCACTTAAAGCAGCGGAAGAAAAAATCCGCGCTTATGTAGCAAAAACAAACTTAGAAATCATCGGTGTCGAACGGTACGGCAGTGACTGCACCTACGAAACCGTAGAAAAACTGCGCCAGCTTTCCGTTTATCAAAAAGCGGACATGGTCTTTGGTGTGGGCGGTGGAAAAGCATTGGATACTGTCAAATGCCTGTGCATCACAGACGATAAGCCGGTCTTTACGTTCCCGACCATCGCCTCCAACTGTGCAGCCTGTACTTCGGTATCCATCATGTACAACGAGGACGGCACCTTCTTAAAACCGAACTTTTTTATACGGCCTGCCATGCACGCATTTATCGACACAGAAATTATTGCCAAAGCCCCTGCACAGTATATGTGGGCGGGCATTGGCGATACCTATGCCAAATACTATGAGGCAACCATCTCTTCCCGTGGGGAACAGCTGGAACATTTCACCTCCCTTGGTGTGGCATTAAGTGTCATGTGCCGCAATCCGCTTCTGGAATACGGTGCCAAAGCACTCGAGGATCATAAAAAAGGATTATGTACCTACGATGTGGAGCAGGTTGTCCTTGCCATCGTCGTGACAACCGGAATTGCCTCCATTTTCCTGACGAAAGATTTCACCCCGGATTATAACAGCGGGCTGGCGCATGCAATTTTTTATGCGCTGACCAGTTATCCGATCATTGAAGAAAAACATCTGCACGGAGAAGTCGTGGGATTCGGTGTTCTGTTTGCACTGCTTGTCGACCAGCAGTACGAGGAATTTGAAAAAATCTATACCTTAAACAAACAGCTGCAGCTTCCGACCTCCCTGGAACAGATTGAGATTACGGAAGAACAGTGGGAGGAAAGTATGGACCGCATCCCGGAAATGTCCGATATCAGACATTACCCATACAAAGTAACAAAAGAAATGCTGACCCTTGCAATGAAGCAGCTGAAAGAACGGGAGGCAGACAGATAAATGCATAAAAAATCTTCTGCCGGCACCGGCACCTATTCCATCATCTTTGGTGTTGCCTTTGTCTGGTTCACCACGCATTTCGGCGGCGGATTTGCTTCCGGCGCCCAGATTTACAGTTACTATGTACGGTTCGGCATCTGGTGTCTGATCATGCCTGCACTTGCCATGCTCTATAACGGTATCTTTTTTGCCTACGGCATGCGCTTTGCCAGGAAACACGAAGTATACGATTACCGCTCGTACAACAATGCTTTTTACGGAAAATTCGCCCCAGTTTTTTCCAACCTGTTTGAAGTGCTCTATATCTGTGTCATGTGTGTCGCTCCTGCGGTTGCCTTTGCAACCGGCGGTGCAACATTAAGTACACTGACAGGACTTCCGTATCTGCTGTGTACACTGATCATCGGCATTTTCATCTTTATCGTTGCCATTTTCGGCACCGACCTGGTGCGCCGGGTAGCCTCCGTGCTTTCCATCTGCATCATTGCCGGACTTCTGATTGTATACATTCCGAATATCATCCACGGCTGGTCTGCCATCCGCGCAACCGCACAGCAGATGACAACATCCACACAACCATTCGGAAAGGCACTTTACTCCGCATTCCTTTACGGAACGTTCCAGCTGGCAAACATTGCGGTATTTGTCCAGCATACCAAAGTATTCAAAAAACCGGGCGATGCAGTCAAAAGCATGGGGCTCGGCTTTATCATCAACGCGCTGATGATGACGATGGTCTGTCTTGGAATTATGACCGTTTCCACAAGCCCGGATATGGCAGGTACCAGCGTACCGACACTGCTTATGGTGCAAAACGGTATTGGAAAAGGATTTATGACACCGTTAATTTCCATTCTGATTATCCTCGGTGCCGTATCCACCGCCGTAAATATGGTTGCCGCCATGGTGAAACGTGTATCCGACGGACTTAAAAAACGAACCCTGTCCGGCAAAAATGATGTATCTGCCGGGACACCAAAAGCAGAAACTCCGGACATAAACACCAGAAAACGCATCTCCTCCCGTGAGATTATCATTGCACTGATCTGCTGTCTGATTGATTTTGGCATCGCACAGTTCGGGCTTCTGACACTGATCCAGAAAGCTTACAGTTTTCTGGCTTACCTTGCCATTCCGGTGATCCTTGTTCCATATATCATTCACATGATTGTGACACGAATGGATTCCAAATAAAGCAAATGTAGGAAAAAGGTCTTATTGACGAAAAACATCTTTAGATGATACGATACCTCCATATCAATAAAAAATATGGAGGTTTTATTTTATGAAAAAGTTAAAGAAACAATTTCTGGCAGCTGTGCTTACCGCAGTTATGGCAGTATGCGCTTTTGCCGGCACTACTCCTGTAGCGGCAGCAACCCTTTCTGCCAAGCAGTACATCAACAAAATGGCGAAAGCCACAGAAAAATTGAAATCCTATGAGATGAAAATGAACATGGATATGGACATGTCGGTTCAGGGAAAAACCACATCCACCAAAACCACGTCAACAACGATTGCTTTTGCCAGTCCGCTGAAAACCAAAACCGTTATGACGATGACAATCCCTTCCAACGGTAAGGACACAAAAATAAAAGTAATCTCCTACACAAAACAAAAAGGCAACAAACTGTTGCAGTACACCTCTACGGATAACAAAACCTATGAAAAATCAACCCTGGATTTGTCTGACTACTCCGATATGCTCAGTTCTGTACAGACCACAGATATGTATTCGGATTTAAAAATTGTCAAAAACAGCGTAACCGTCAACGGAAAATCAACCGTACAGATTCAGGCACAGCTGAAGGGCGAAGATATTGCCGGTCTTCTTGCACAACTTGGACTTAACGGAGATAACACACAGGGAACATCTTCTGATTACAGTTCTCTTTCTCCGATTACCATCTCTCTCTGGATTGATAAGAAGACCTATTATCCGGTAAAACAGACGATCGACATGAAAGACTTCATGAACGAGTATCTTAGTTCTCTTGTAGCGGATTCCGATATGTCCTACTCCAAGATTAAGACATCTGTTACATACAAAAACTTCAACAAGGCAACTAAATTTTCACTTCCGAAAGCCTGCAAATAAATGAAAGAAATGAAAAAGCTGGAATAACGACCGATTCGTTATTCCAACTTTTTTATTTTCCCTGTGTACAATTCGCTGCATCAATGGCAATGACAAGCATCAGTGCCGGAATCTCATCTTCGGAATTTAAAATATTAATCGTATAGGTATCTCCCCAGTGGAACAGTTCCTTTGAAATATGTACGACCGAACTGCAGCCCGCATACACATCATAATCCCAGGCGAGGAAATCTCCCTCACAACGCCATCCGTTATAATCAATTTCATAACGCGGTTTAAAAAACGTAAATTCCTTTTGAATATTTCCAAATTCACGTCCACCGATTATAATATCAAACGAAGGAAGAAGCGTAAACAGACGTTGCTTGATCATACCAATTTCATTTCCGGAAACATCAAATACATGGATCTGGTGCCCCAGCCGAAACAATTCTGCTTTTACAAAATACTTTTTATTTCCCGCCTCATCATAGACATCATAGGTATCCGTCCATGAAAAAACACGCTGTTTCATCAGTAATTTCATATTCTTTTTCCCTCTTTCTTCTTTTTCCCGATCTGTGGCAACGTAATATTTACCCCAAGTACCAGTTTCACAAGCCAGACAAAAAACAACAGAACAAGAATCGGTATTACACAGGAAGTCACAAGCATTACCGCAATCGCTTCTATAAACCGGTTCAGTGTATTTTCCAGATTTACTTTTGCTCCGGTCACGGTATTCTCAACTTTGTCCACCAGTCCCGACCAGAAACTACTTTTCCCACCGTCATCGGAACTGCTGCTCCCCTGACTCTGTGTATCCGCCTCTCCTTTGATCTCATCCGTCGCCTGCTTTGCCGATGCAATGGTATTTTCCATGGAAGCTCCATATGTCGCATCAATCAGATCCGCAACCCTGACACTTACCGGAACTACCAGATAAACAGCCAGCCCAAACAAAACCAGCTTACAGGCAATGGTCCTGCCCAGATCTTTTTTGAATCCAAAACAAAGCGACAACAAAATACATCCAATCGGAATCAACAGTTTAAATGCTGCCAGCCCCGTAATGGTAACCAGATATTTTTCCAGATAGATTGCACAGACAACAATCAGAAAATACGAACTCAGATCGGCCAGTTTATCCGCAATCGGAGTACCGGCATCTCCCGGAATAAGCGTAATTGCGGCAGAAGCAGCTGTTGCCGCTGCTGTCAGTTCCAATGCAGTTGTCTTTTTGTCATCCAGTGACTGAATCGCGTGTGCATTTATCTTCATAGTTGGAGATGAGGTGTATTTTGCAATCACACAAAATGACAGAAGTGCACACAAAAGGGGAATCAAAATCGATACGATCCACCGGATTCTCTCCCTCTGTTCTGCCTGTTTGTGGTTTCCTGACTCGTCCATTGTTCTTCCTCTCTTTCTGGTCTACGATCCCGAAGGAAGCCGCACGATGCGGGTCTTTCCTTCCTTCTTTGCGCGCATCAGTACCGGCATGTGTTTTTTGCGGAGTGCATGCACCACCGGATAAGCTGCAAACAGATCTGCCGTAACATAAACCGCTTCCGGTTTACATTCGAGTATTTGTTTTACAAACTCTTTAATATACTTTTTCCAGTCTTCTTTTTCCATCGCAACTTCCGCATACATGCCCTGTTCTTCCAGATCCGGAAGATGCGGAAGTGTCATGTGACAGATCTGTGCATCGGTCATATCCGGAATCTGCCTGAGCATATGCTCTGTTTCTTCTCTCTCGCAATTTTTTGTCTCCTGTGCCTCTCCGGCATCCCACAGACACACAATCACCGGCTTTTGCTCATATTCTTCCAGACTGATCCCGCATGCCCTGATGGCATCCGCCTCGTCTCCAACCGTCATAAGAAATCCGCCCTTGTGGCAGAACCCTGCGCTGGCAAGCCCTGTAGCCTCCTGCAGTTCTTCATTTTCAAGCCCCAGCCATTGCTTTGGAAAACTGCATTTGTAATTCATGGAATCCGGTTTCTTCTGTGGCTGGATACAATATCCGCCACGATTTGACGGGAAAATAACAAACGCTATATCCGTCTCCTTCAGCCTCTTCTGACACGGAACAAATTCCGGCAGCACCAGAATACGCGCATCACCACCCTGTGTCTCCTGCATGGCAAGCACCTGATTAATTTTCTCATCCGCGCGCGCATCTGCGCGATAGCGTGCAAACTTGTTTTCGAGGACCATCCCTGCCACCTGCACGGCCCTCAAAAATCCGACGGACAAACCGCGATCTCTTTCTTCCTCTGTCACTCCATCGGCCGCTTCCGTTTCATCCCACACCGGATTAAAATTGCCAATCAGTGATGCAAGCTCATTCTTTTCCCCGGTATTATCATTTTTATCCAGTGGCTGCACAAATTCTTCATCAAACCGCTGCGCTAACGTCCCGCCTAAGATTTCGCCTCCGAGTTCTTCCCAGAGCAGACCAAAGGCGGCATACGGTACTCCATTTTCACGCACACGGCTGTCTCTCTGGTGATGATCATACCGCCCTCTGCCAATATCAAATACAATCCCATCATATTCTTCCGGCACACGGTTTCCTCTTGTGATTGTAATCTGTGGATTCAGATACAACAATAATGCGGATGAAAATACATCATCCGCATGAAATTTTCCGCTATGTGTAAATGCTTTTGCATTCGGTTTTTTGATCTGTTCTAATAATCCCATCTTGTCTTTCTACTCTTTTTTATTTTCTGTAATTCCCCACTCTTTTTCCATATAATCTCTGCCCATGCCTCCACCGACATCCCCGCTCACATTGCGGAGTGCAGCCATACATACGCCTCCAAGCGCACCAACTACAAGAATCCCCAGTAACATCCACATAAAAATTCCCCCTCTCCGAAAATGATATGTTTTCTTCAATATATTACACCTGTGTGATGAAGTCAACTCATTTCACAAAAAGGGGGAAAATGTGTACCTGAACAGCATGGTGTTCAGGTGCTGAGTGAACAGTAACAAATTATGAATCGATTCACACTTTTCCTTGCAGAGATTCAAAAGATATGTTATTCTATGTATAGAAAAAGGGAAAGCTAGAGAAGCGGCTTACCCCAATAATTAAAAATCTGTTTTAACAACAGCCGTCATTATTGCGAGTAATGGCGGCTATTTTCGTTTTCCCTTGAAAATCGTGTAACACAATCCAACAAGGGCGCAAATGAATATCCCTATCTGAATCAAATCAGAATATGTAACATACATTGGCAACGCCCTCCTTTCTTTCGTCTGGAGGGTTAGCCCCTCCGAAAAAGAGGGTAAGCCGCCCGGCTCTCTAGTTTCCCATGTATCTATACTATCATTTTAGAAAAAGTCTTTCAATCAAATTCTAACCTGATTGTCTTTTTATTCGTTACTGTGTTACAGTTCACAGGTTACCCGGCGAACTGTAACAACAAAATTACAATACGATTTCCTCCACCTGAATCTTCTGGTTTACCATCCCCTGGCGGCTGACCAGCAGATACACCTTTAAATCCAGCTGATCTTTTGCAATTGTAAATGGCTCCTGCCGCACAATTTCTACATATGCGCCCGTCTTTTCCAGTTCTTCCTTCCGTGCGTTTGCTTTTTTCAGGCACAGTGCCAGCCGTTCCTCTCCGCTTTTTCCGAACAGGCGTCGCGGATAGATGGCCGTCTCCTTTTTGATCGTTTCCGTAAGTGTTTTCACAAAGCCAAAATGAATGCTATGGTGCAGGACGTGTGCCACCCACCTGGTTACAATTGTTGACGGATGTCTGCGATAAAAGCGAATCCAGCCAACCAGCAGCCAGTCTTTCGCCTGCTTCGCCAACTGCTCCATCACATCCAGGCCCTGCAGGAAAGACCCTTTCGGCATCTCATGTGGCACCATATACGGCTCCGGTGCAGCACAGTAAGAGCAGAAATTAAGCGCCGGGACATCCGCCAGATGAACCAGATGCTTTTCCCCCTCACTGCAGTAATTTTCCCCCAAATAGGTATACTTGTCCCACAGCACTGCAATCCGAAATTCCAGCTGACGCAGATTTTCATATCGCGGAACCCAAAAATGTGCAATCTCTCCATAGTTATATAGATTTACTTCCAGCTCCAACTTCTGATAAAACAGGGTAATAACACTGTCTCCCTGCCGTACTCCAAGCACATACCGGTTCTGATCCCGGTCATAAGAAGCATCCAGTTTCCCTTCATAATCCTTTTTGTATGTGCCTGTGAAGATTGCTTTCCGAAAAACAAGAAAACTCTCCACGGTATCATTCATTTGATAAACCAACCGGATATCCTGCTCTGTTGTATTCGCTGTATAATCCTCCGGCAACAAAAGTTCAAATTCATTTTGCGCAAGCAGTTCCTGCAGCATTTCAAATGTTGTCACGTTTTTCTACTCCCTGATCCATTGCTAAGCCTATGATACTCTAATGGCTTCTTTCCTGTCAATCATCCCATATTTTTTCAAGAACAAAAAAAGAGTATGAAAAACACCGTTGTTTTCCATACTCCTTTTTTTATATATGTCTTATATCTTTGACCTGCTTCAGACAAAAATCCGATTAGATATTTAACAGATCACTGAATACTTTCAGTGCTCCGTCTGTCTCATGTGCAAGAACGCGCTTTGCAAGGACTTTGCCAAGCTGAACACCTTCCTGATCAAAGCTGTTGACATTCCATAAGAATCCCTGGAACATGATCTTGTTCTCAAAGTGTGCCAGTAATGCACCTAATGTCTTAGGATTTACCTGATCACCAATGATAATAGAAGATGGACGTCCGCCTTCGAAGTTCTTGTTGCGGTTATCATCCTCTTTACCGCATGCAAATGCAACGATCTGTGCCGCAACGTTTGCACAGAGTTTCTGCTGGCTTGTGCTTCCCTGAATATCAACATCGGTTTCAAGCTGATTGTTCTTAAAACCTACAAACTGCAGCGGTACGATATCGGTTCCCTGATGCAGTAACTGATAGAAGGAATGCTGTCCGTTTGTTCCCGGCTCGCCGAAAATAACAGGACCTGTCGGGTAATTTACAGGCTCTCCAAAACGGTTTACGGATTTACCGTTGGACTCCATATCTACCTGCTGTAAATGTGCCGGGAAACGATTGAGTGCCTGTGAATACGGAAGCACTGCGGTGCTCGGATATCCCAGTACGTTGCGCTCATATACACCAATCAGTGCATCCAGCATTTCAGGGTTCTTTAATACATCTTTTTCTGCGGAAAGCTGATCCTCTGCTGCGGCGCCATCCAGGAACTGTGCAAATACATCCGGTCCAAATGCCAGGGATAATACAGCTCCACCAACGGCTGATGTAGAAGAATAACGTCCTCCGATGTAATCATCCATGAAGAATGCTGCCAGATAATCATCACTCTTTGCCAGAGGGGAAGTCTCACTGGTAACTGCGATCATATGCTTAGAAGCATCCAGGCCTGCTTTCTTTAACGCGTCCTTAACGAAAGACTCATTGGTCAGTGTCTCAAGTGTAGTACCTGATTTGGAAACAAGTACGAAAATAGAATGGGCAACATCTACAGAATTCAATACAGCGGCTGCATCATCCGGATCTACATTACTGATGAATTTTGCTTCCATCTTGAATGTGTTGTTTTTCTTTGCCCAATTCTCAAGTGCTAAATACATAGCGCGGGGACCCAGGTCACTTCCACCGATACCGATCTGGACAACTGTTGTGAATTTTTCACCAGCAGCGTTTGTAATCTCACCAGCGTGTACCTTATTGGCAAAATCAGCAATTCTCTGCTGCTGCTCCACATAGAATTTACGCTTATCCACACCATCTGCTACAACGGCTTTTCCAAGCTGTCCACGGGTCAGCTGATGAAGAACCAGACGGTTCTCTCCGGTGTTAATCACTGCACCGTTGTAAAGCTCCTCAAATTTTTCGGAAAGCTGTGCTTCTTCTGCAAGCTTAACCAAAGCTTCCAGTACATCATCATCCACCTGCTTTGCAGCATAGTTGTACACCAATCCCTCTGCCATTGGAATACTGTAATTTTTCACACGCTCTGCCCCGTTCTCGCCAGACATTACTTTTTTCAGATCTATGCGACCTGTTTTTGAAAGGTTCTGAAAAGAAGCAAGGGTATCCAAGTTGTCCCAAGTAACCATAATAGATTCCTCCTATATGTTCTTTGTTATTTTATTCCTCAACCTTACTGATTATACAATGTAATTTCCATGAATTCAAGTATGGATAGTATGTGAAAAATGCGCTTTTCTTTTTCTTATACTGTGATATAATTCTTATAGATGTTTTGGAACGGCATATGTTTATTGGGGGATTACATATGATTCATAAAAAAATAGGGGCGTTTATATTTCAGGATGTACAAAATCCAAATGAGACAAAAACCACTGCTGTGACCCTGCGTCTGTACGCACTGATTCTCAGCGTTTATTTTCTTGTCCTTTTTTGTGTCTGCTGCTTTCTTCGGGATGTTCCTTCCTCCCTGCTGACGCTCATCTGTGGCATTTTATATGTATTTGCTTTCCGGATTACCTATCTAAACCATACACATTTTGCTTCCATTTTTTCACAATTACTGACGTTATTGTGGATTACTGTATTTATACAGAGATTTGGGTGGGACTGCGGTGTACAGCACTTCCTGTTTGTACTTCTCGTATTAAATTTTGCAGTCAGTTTCCACCGCATACGCACTAAAATCTTTGTTGGAATCTGCACATGTGCTTACCGCCTGCTTTTGTATTCCTATACACGGTATCATCTGCCGGTCATCCAGCTTTCCACAGATGCCAGTATCTGCATACAGACCATAGACACTTTGTTTATTTTTGCAGAATTGATCACCGTTATGATTATTTTCACCCAGAATTCCCAGCAGATGGAACACAAGCTTATACGTTACAATCTGGAACTGGAACATATCGCATCCACGGATCCCCTGACCGGGCTTTTCAACCGTTGGCAGATGTATAAGCGTCTGGAAACATGTATTTCCAGATACACGCAGCATAAATTACAGACCCTGACTGTTGCCATGGGGGATATCGACTTTTTCAAACATGTAAATGATACTTACGGGCATGATGCCGGGGATGAAGTTCTCCGCACACTTTCCAGATTGTTTTGCACGGTAATAGGCGAAAAAGGAGAAGTCTGCCGCTGGGGCGGAGAAGAATTCCTGTTTGTATTTCCCGGCATGGATATGGAGGAGGTTCAGCTTTTGATGTCTGACCTTCTGGATGATATCCGGCACACTCCTGTATTATACGAACGCAAACTGATTCATGTAACCATGACATTCGGAGTCGAAGAATTTGGCAGAAATCATACCATGGAATCTGTCATTCAGGAAGCCGACCGCAAGCTTTATCTCGGCAAAGAGAGTGGGCGGAACCGGGTGATCTACTGATTTTATGCCATCTCACCCACCCGGTGGATTTCCGTTCTTTTTCTGAGGAAATCCAAAAATCTGTCACATACGACGGTATATACAGATCCCATCACATTGAATATAATTCGCAGCGTCACTGCCGTACCTGCACCGAATAACCCCGATGCAATCGACAGTGCGCCAAACGTATTAAATACGGTCTGCCATGCATATCCTGCAGAATAACCCACACCAATTCCACCGATCATCCCGATATACGGATACATGGATTCCGGTAACACATGATACAAAATAAGGAAGATCATGCACCCCACAATATTAAACGGTCCCCTGCGTTTTGCACGCTCCACACTGTCCTCATGAAATGGAAGACATACAGACATGCAGGCGATTCCCGCCCACATAGCACGCGGCCATCCGAGCAGTGACACGATCAGCAGTGCCGAAGAAACAATCAGTGTCAGCTTAATATACCACCAGTTCCGCGCGGAACGTACATCAAATTCCCGGAACAGATCCAGGAACGTCCGGCGGTATGGACGGTTTTTCTGATTCTTATAAAATACAGCCATACAGATTCCCATACCAATCAACAGACTGATCACACGTAGCACATAGGCATGTCCACTCACATCATACCCCTGCAAAAGCAGATATCCAAGGACAAACGTGGACTGGTTTGACATGATCACATTGTGGCATCCGAAAATCATGAGAATCAGAATACATGCCACATTCACAAAAAATGCCGGAACCGGATGCATCATATTGGTAATTCTCGGTCCTGCGATTAAAATCCCAAAAATTCCCGCAATACAGAGCAACCCATGACTGGTACGCACCCCGAAATCTGCCTGCCGGAGCACAAGTACTGCCAGCAGCACAACCACTCCCGGTACACTGTTATCTGCACCGAATATTTTACTAAACAGTGTAACCACAGCGACGCAGAATGCCATAACAAGATAGACTTTAAAATTATAGATCAGGATATGTCTGCGTTTTTCTTTTTTGTCTGTTGTGTTTTTGATCAGCTGTTTTGAGCCGACGGAACTCAGCTGTAATTCCTGGTAAAAAGTCATTTTTGCTTTTCCTCTTTTCTTTCCAATATAAAATACGCTGCGTTCCTGCTGACTGTCTGCCGCAGAAACGTAGCGTACTATACCTCGATTTTGTAAAAACGTCAAGGACACGTCCTGTTTTTTTTAGATTCTGTTTAGAATTATTTTAGATTTTGCCAAGTTTTTTTGCATATTCAAAAAGCTGCCGGTTTTTCTCATTATAAGGGCCAAATTCTGTCAATGCACAAATACAGGTTTTGCAACTGCCCAGCATTTGTTTTGCCCGCAAAAAGGTTTCTTCCGAAACCGGAAAGAATGCTTTTTCCGAAAAAACACAAGCGGCAAGTGCAGATGCCGCTGCATACTCCACATCATTTTCCTGCAGAATGCCTGCTGCAAATGGAATATTCTGCCGCTGCAGGCGGTTGTAAACCGCAAGCCCTGTTCCACCACCGCCAATCACAAATACCTCTGGAATTCCTTCCGGTCTTTCCATAAAAACCTGTCCGGTCTGCGGTTCAAACTGCCGGGACTTTACACCGTACAACTGCTGCACGTAGTTCCCGGAAAAGATTTCCTCCGGTGTCCCGACCCGGTCAATACGGTCCCCTTTCACACACGCAATGGTGTCCGAAATTTTCTGTGCCAGATCCAGTTCATGCAATGACATGATAACTGCCAGGTTTTTCTTCCGTGCCAGCATGCGGATGGTTGTAAGAATGTCCAGTTTAAATCCCATATCCAGATAGGAAGTCGGTTCATCAAGAATCAGAACCTGTGTGTCCTGGCAGATCGCCCGTGCCAGCATAAGTCTCTGCCTCTGCCCATCACTGATTCTCCGGAAATCCTGCTGCTGCACTTCCCCGGCATGCACCAGGGCAATCGCCTCGTCCACCTTTTTCCAGTCCTGTTGTGAGAGGATACCAAGCCTCCCCGTGTACGGGTAGCGCCCGGTTGCCACCACATCCCTGCCGCTTAACAGTTCCGTGTGGATGCGCTCTGTCATGACCATCGAAAGATGTCTGGAAATTTCACTGTCCGTCAGTTCCCGCATGGATTCTTTTCCCAGAAAAACACTGCCGCCAATGGTTTTAAGCTGTTTGGTGATGGTCTTTAAAATTGTCGATTTTCCGGAGCCGTTTGGTCCGATCAGTGTGAGGATTTCCCCTGGCCGGACACCCAGATTGATATTTTTAATCAGGGGAATCCGGTCGTATCCCACAGTCAGATCACGCATCGTAAGCTGCTCGGCATCGTTTGGTATATCTTGTGCAGGAAACTGCCCTGGCTCATTTAGCATATTCTGCCCGTTATGTTGTTTTCCGTTTTCTTCTTTCATCACTTTCCAATTATTTTCCATTTGCATTTTTGTGTCTGCTCATAGTAACTTTCTTCCTGCCTTTGCGTCCTTATCCGTTTTGGCTTTCTGTCTGCACGTTATTTGTCTTCCACGATTCATCACATCCGCTGCTTTCGCAACATTGCCGCAATTACCACCGGCACTAAAAATACCGCAGTCACCGAACTGATACTGATCTCTGTCGGTGCAAACACCGTCCGCGCAATCCCGTCACAGAACAGCGTAATCACTGCGCCGCCAAGAAAACATCCCGGAATTAGAATAATCGGTTTTGCCGTGCGGGTTGCCAGTTTGATCAGATGTGGTACCGCAATCCCGACAAAAGAAATCGGTCCTGCAAACGCGGTCACACATGCCGACAGCAGACTTGACAGTAAAATCAGTGCAATGCGCAGCACTTTTACATTTACACCCATATTTCTGGCATAAGATTCTCCCATCTGATAAGCACTGATTGGTTTTGCAAGCCCGAAGGTAATCACAACCGTGATTCCAACAATTATGACCATGATGCGAATGTGCTCCCAGCTCATACCGGAAAAACTTCCCATTGACCAATTGTGAAGATTGACAATATTGGAATCATCCGCAAACGTCACACAAAAATCCGTAATCGCCGAACAGATATAACCAATCAGGATACCGCACACTACAAGAAGCGACATATTCGATACCCGAAACGAAATCAGAAGGACAAATCCCATGGCAAGCAGTGAACCGACAAATGCAGCTACCACCATTCCAAGGGAACTGACCATAATCCCTTTTTCCAGAAGAAAGATCATGGTCAGTGCCACGACAAGTTTGGCTCCGGAGGAAATCCCAAGCACATACGGTCCTGCAATCGGATTCTGGAAAAAACTCTGCAGCAGGAAACCGGATACGGAAAGTGCCCCTCCGAGCAGAACTGCAGCAATGATACGGGGCAGACGGATTTTCCAGACAATCTGATACAGTGTGGAATCCGGCTGATGTTTTGTCAGCACGCCCAGAAAATCAAAAAAAGACATTTCCACACTTCCGACACCGATATTCCAGAAAAACAAAACGACCAGCAATCCCATGATCACAAGAAAAGAAACCAGATAGCGGAGCGTTCTGTTTGTTTCTGTCCCGGAATTATTCTTTTTTTCTTTTATTTGTGATCTCATGTTCTGCTCCTCATGCATTACGACAATTGTTATTATTTGTACATCCGTACGCTCCGGCTCACTGCAATTTCTTCAGAAACCGGTATGTTCCATCCCCTTCTCCCGTCAGGATCTGATTCAGATCCTCGATAAAATCACAGGTTCCGGTAGACTGCTGGTAAAAATTGCTTCCCGTTGTGTATACCTGTCCGCTTTTTACCGCCTGAAAATCCGCAAACAGGCTGTTTTTCTTTACCAGCTCATCAACGGACGTCAATTCCCCCTCAATGGTTCCGTTGTAGATCAGCACATCCGCATCAACCTCCGCAGAATAAAAATCTTCCATCTGCATTTTCATCGTGGAAAGTGCATTTTTTTCTTCATCCGTATAATTTCCGAGTGAATAGGTACCGCCTGCAAGTCCGATCATCGCAGAGACATAGTCGTTTGGCTTGCGCACAGTGATCGTCCCGTCCGAGGAAACTGCAAAAAAAGCCACCTTTTTCCCGGTACTCTTTTTTTCCATAATCGGTTTCACACGTTTTACCTGTTTATTAAAATAGTCATCTGCCTGCTGTTGTTTTCCAAACAAAACACCGAACAGTTTGATCCATTCCAGCCGTCCCAGCGGATGCTTTTCATAACTGGAACGCTCGACCATCACCCTGATGCCAAGTTCTTCGAGTTTTTCTTTCACTTCCGGATTGTGTGTAATCATCGTATTTTCGATTGCAAATGTACAGCCGCCCTGTAACAGCTGTTCGTAGTCCGGGGCACTGTATTTCCCGGCATAAACCAAAGAACCGTCTGCCATGGCATCCTTCGCCTGCTGCACATACCAGTCGTCTTCCTTCAATGCGGTGTATGCAACGTGTGACAGCCCACCGGTCTGACAGATCAGATCCATCACCGCAGACGATACAAGGTACACATGGTTTAACGGCTGCTGTAAAACAGTTACATCCTCCGGTACATCCGCTGGCACCGAAACCCCTTTCGGAATAAGCAAAAAACGACCGTTGTCCACGATCGTAATCAGCTTATAATTTCCATATTCATCGATCTGAAACTGATCGGCATAGGACAATTTTACCTGCCCGGTCTGTTTCAGATCTTTAAAACTTACAT
Organism: Roseburia sp. TF10-5; assembly: GCF_003462365.1. Lineage (NCBI taxonomy): Bacteria > Bacillati > Bacillota > Clostridia > Lachnospirales > Lachnospiraceae > Roseburia > Roseburia sp. TF10-5. The sequence goes on from NZ_QTYW01000002.1 coordinate 165,733, forward strand.
CTTTTGCAAAAGAAAATGTCAGGGTGTAATCAATCTCATGCGGCTGGCTCATGGCTGTAGTGTCTCCTACTACATCCATCGTACACGGAACTCCGGCAATTGGAAATGTAAACGTTGAATTCCCGCCCTCGTTCTCATTTGTATATTTTTTTCCATCGACCAGCATGTAATCGTAATAATTACTGCTCCAGACTATGGTTGCATATGCCTGTCCGTCCGTCACTTTCACTTTTGCTTCAGAATCTACGGAAGCTCTGCCGCTTCCGCCTTCCAGTTCTACATTTACGGTGTATTCTCCGTCTTCCAGCGATGTGTCCGGTTCCGCGGTGGCAGTCTGCGTTTCCGCGGCATGCTGCACCTGTTCTTTTTCTGCCGTAGAACCACAGCCGGACAAAACCGACACACACATACAAAGGGACACTATAATTACCGTTAATTTCCTGCTTTTCATACTTTTTCTCTTTGACCGGATGATTTCTCCGATCCATCCTATCTGTTTTCCTGTAACTTCTGACACATGTACATCATTTTCAAATACGATGTACCGGAATTGCCGCCGTCTGGCAGACAACTCACATTTTATTTTTTCTGTGCATCTGATACACTGACTTTATGATCATACCAGGTTCCCTTGGTTCCAAGAATTGCAAGGTCAAACTCTTTTCCAAGTTCTTCTACCGGCACGTCAAATCCGTAAACTTCCTCTGTCGTTCCATCGCTGTATTTTACTTTATCTGTCGTTGGCTGTAACAATTCTGCACCGTCTTTTTCTGCATCTTTTGCGCTTCCCAGAAACAGATTTACGATTTTCTTGGATACCAGACGGATGTGAATGGTCATCTTTTTGTCTTTTACGGTAAGGGTTCCACATCCATTGTCTGCTTCATTGACATGAAACATCCCACTGTCGGTATTAAACTTTGCGGTATAAGTGCCATCCTCCAGCGCGGCATCCGCGCTGGAAGAAGCAGACTTGGAAACTTTTCCAAGTGACTCAATTGCATTTTTTGTGTGCTCTACATAAAGTTTCTGAACAGCTTCAATCTCACCAAGTCCGGCAATCTGTGTATCAATGCTGTCAAAATTACCGCTTGCAGTAAACTGGCTTTTCCAGGAATCGTCATCGTCTCCTGCCATATCATTGTTTGCATGATCTCCGGCTACCACCATGAGCGGACGAAGAATTACTTTCTTGTATCCGGCATCTTTCACTGCCTGAATCACATTCTCACAGGAAGTATCTTCCGGCTCACCCTCTACAGTTCCGATAAAGACGTTGTCATATCCGAGTTTTTCCATCTGTGTAGCCATCTGGCTATAACTTACTTTTGCAGAATGGGAAGTACCATGTCCCATAAATACAAATGCTGTACCGTCTTCTTTTGCAGCATCTAAGGAATCATAGCCTGCGGTCTTTACAGCTTCTGCTGTGATATCTTCTGCAACTGCCTTCTTGTCATCATTGATCACTGTTGCATCGTCACCAACTTCACCAAGCAGAGGTTCCGCAACAACAACTTTATCAAATTTATCCTTGTATGCGTCCAGTTCTCCAACGAGCTCATCATACTCTGCACCATGCATCAGGTGTGTCGGCTGGATCACCAGATTCTTGACACCGTTATCTACAGCTCTCTGCAATGCCTGATCCACGTTATCAATCTTTTCACCATCTCTGGCCTGTACATGATTGATAATAATCTGTGCAGTAAATGCTCTGCGGACTGCCCAGTCTGGATTTGCTTCCTGAACGGCCTTCTCCACACCACCGATATCCGCAACACGGCTGTCGTTGAAAGAAGTTCCGAAACTTACCACAAGAATTTCGTTCTCCCCGATGTTATCCTCATTTAACGGATCATCCTTGGATGCATCCCCGGTGTCTCTGCCAAAATAATCCGGATCTGCATTCTCGCCTGAAACAAGTGCTTTCTGTGCATCTGTCAGCTTGTCCCATGCTTCTTTTGCAGCTGCGCACTGCTCATCTGTTTTATCGGTTCTCTCCTGTACATAAATAGCATCAATCAATTTTGCTACCTCATCTGCGGCTGCCTGATCGTCTTTTGCAGACTCTGTACCCTGCGAATTTTCTACCTGATTGTTGTCTTTGCTGTCTTTGTTTCCGCATCCGGCAAGCATTCCTGCAGCCAGTACACATGTCAGAAACAATGCAAGTGTTTTCTTTCTCATAATTCTCTCCTTTTTGAAATACAGCATAGACTGCATTTCCTGCATACACCACATCCACCCTGACGGATTTCTCATGCGATGTATTCTTTGGGTTGACGGGTTGCTTCATCTCATAAGATCACGCATCATCCAAAGTGCCAAAAGAAAAGCCCCACCCGGAACATTCCGAAAGGAGCAATCAACCCATGCAAAAAGGAACTGTCTGCGGATGGCTGTCCCACACAGTTTTCTGTAACATGCAGTACGATCAATGACTCGTGATCTGAAAGTAAAAACTTTCTGTACCAGATCATTGGCAGGTTTCCTGGCTCATAGATCATCATAACATGCTTCGCCTTCCCAATGCAGCTGCATCAGTGGCATATGAAATGCAGCCTAAGCTGCATTTCCTACGTACATCGCATCCGCGTCAGCGGATTTCTCATGCGATGTGCTCCTTCTTGAAGTGCAGCCTAAGCTGCATTTCCTACGTACATCGCATCCGCGTCAGCGGATTTCTCATGCGATGTGCTCCTTCTTGAAATGCAGCCTAAGCTGCATTTCCTACGTACACCACATCCGCCTTGGCGGATTTCTCATGCGGTGTGCTTCTTGCAGTTACTCCCTAATCACAGTGACGAGTTCGTACAGGATTTGCACCTGTTTCCCTTTTACCCTGTGCATACAAGCCCATATATCCCATGCAAAGTGGCTTTATATGACAGGCACCAACGATCTTCTTTATGAAACTTTTTACATATTAGCATATTGCGCGTTTATTTACAATGCGAAAATTACGTCTTTTCCGTTTTGATCCGGCACACCACTTCCGCTCCAGACTCCGCGTGGTTGTAAAAACAAAGCATGCCGCCCTGCTCTTTTAAGAATTTTTTTGTGATCGCAAGACCAAGCCCCTGATGCGTCCGGTCATGCCGGCTGGCATCCCCGCTGTAAAATTCCTGATCTGCATAGATGAGATCCTGCTCCGAAAAACCCTTTCCAAAATCGCGGACGGTTGCAGTCAGATACTCCTGCCCCTCATACACTTCCATCTGCAGGCGCACCACGATCCCGCGCGCCCGGTCTGTGTGTTCCACCGCATTGCTGACCACATTTTTCCACGCTCTGCCAACCGGTCCTGGCTTGCAGCATACATTCCCACACAGGGAATCCTCCTGAAAAACAACCGGAACTTTTTCCGCTGCCGCAATCTGCATGGCTGCTTCTTTGAACTGCTCTTTCAAACGCGCACAGGTGACTACTTCTGTCTCCTCTGCGCGGTCACGTCCATACAGCAGTTGCCGCATATGCTCCAAATACTGCTCCATGCTGCCCACATTCGCCAAAATAGCATCCGTACACTCCCGGTTTTCCGCAGACAAATCCGTCTCCGCCAAAAGCTCGGCATTTCCTTTGATGACAGTAAGCGGTGTCTTGATATCGTGTGTCAGTGCCGCAAGCTGCTCTTTTTTCTGCTGCTGTGCGTCCCACTGTCTGGTCAGCGAATCTTTTAATGCTTCTTTCATGCCGGAAAGTGAGGACATCACATCGTCAATCTCCTTAATCTGTGATGGTCCGGTTTCAAACTCCAGATCATTTTGTCCAATTTTTTCCGTAACTTCGCGTAGCTGCCTAAGCTCCCGTTTTAATTTTTTTGCAAAATGGCCGGACAACAATGTGGCATGCAGGAAAAACAGCACCACGCCAAGCACCGGTGTCAGTATCTCCAGAGATGGAACAATGCCGTTTAATTTATCGTACGCATACCTCATATGCAAATCGTATTTTACAATACAGATATCGCCGCTGTTCTGCTTAATATAGCGGTAATACTTTCCCATGGATGCATACTTACTGCCGTTTTTATACCCCTGCCATGCCCTTTTCTGCGCGTCTGCCGAAAAAGTTCCGGTCTTAAACCACCCCGCCGCATCGTAAATCCCGTATCTGCATCCATCCGGAATCAGGGCTTCCACATCTGTCCCCGCAGCCTTAATTTCTTCCGTATGGTCCGTCAGTTGCAGCTCCGCATAATTGGCAGGCAGCGTAAATCCTGTCATGGGACTTAATACCAGAAACACCAGACAGAACATTCCGATTCCGAACGTATCCAGACAGAATAACGCCGCAAATTTCAAAAACAGCCCGGTCAGTGTTTTTTGTCTTCTTTTTTTCATTTCCATCGATAGCCGATCCCCCAAACCGTTTCAATCGGGTTGATCCCGAATTTCTGGAATTTTGCACGGATATTTTTTACATGCTCCGTAATTGCGGAACTGTTGCTGTCCCCGTCAAATCCGAATACATGCTCTAAAATCCGTTCTTTCGAAAATACCTGTCCGTGGTTTAATGCCAGAAATTCGCAGATCGTATATTCCGCCTTTGTAAAAACAAGTTCATGTTCCTGCACATAGATTTTTCTCTCCTGCATGGAAAAACGCACCTCCCCGATACAGATCGTATGCGTTTTTTCCCTGTTTTCCCGCCGGATATGTGCAGCAACTCTCGCCCGCAGTTCCCCGATCCCGAACGGTTTTGTGATATAGTCATCCCCACCCGCGCCAAGCCCGGTCATTACGTCTTTCTCTTCGGTTTTTGCCGTGAGAAACAGAATCGGACAATCCACTTTTTCGCGGATTCTGCGGCACAGATCAAACCCGTCTATGCCCGGCATCATCACATCTAAAAGAATGAGCTGGTATCTGCCCAGTTTGTCTTCCTCCAGTTGCAGCGGATCTTCAAGTGCCGTCACCTGATACCCTTCCCGCAAAAGTGCTTTTTTGATCACAGCTAAAATTTCCCGGTCATCATCAATTGCCAATATCTCAGTCATTGCACTGCCTTCCTTCATATTTATGAAACCATACTCCGATTATGACACACATCAGAAACAAGAGCAACAGACAAAACAACACACGTTTCCCGTTTACGGGATCATTGCAGTACCGAATGCCCCTTGCACTCCACGTAGCCGGAAAAAACTGCCATCTGCCCTCCCCAAGCCCGGTGAGAAACAGGGCGGACACCACCGACTGCGCCACGCCCACGCACTGGGATACGGTCTTTGGAAAGATCAGATTCAGGAACAAATGCTCCAGATACAACGGCACACTTCCGAAAATCAGTGTCCCCGTCAGCCGCACATACTGCATGCCAATCCCCTCTTTTCCCAGTAAAAAATGATACCCGGCAGCAAAAAGAACTGCTGCCCCGAAAATTGCAAGAAACCCCATGCCAAAAAGAACCACGCCCTTTACAACAAATCCTTTGCCCTTTACTTTGTAGTTCCCGAGAAATACCTGAAAATGATTCTGCTCCTCAAGTCCGATATTTCCCGCACACACAATGCTCACCACAAACGGAAGTCCGATACCGATCAGTTCAAAATATGCCATGGTCTGTCCCATGGGATTTCCTATGGTCCCGCGATAATAAAACAGCATGAAACCAGCGATGATAACCGGCACCGCCACATGAAACGGAATTAAAAAAGTATGCTTCATTTTCAAAAGTTCCGCCCGGACACTTCCCATCACACGTTTTGTCATTCTGCCACCTGCTTTCGAAACCATGTTCTGCCTGCCAGCCAGAATACCAGAAACCACAGAAGTGCGGCAGGAATTCCAATCAACAGCCCACTCACTCTGCCGAGTTCCGGAGAATAGGTCACCTGCCCCGGCTCAAACGGCAGTCCGTTTGGCATCACTTTGATCACGACACACATCAGCCGCGATGTGATCGCTCCCGGAAACAACGCAAACCACGGTTTTAACGATACCGACGTAGACAAAATACTATAGATTCCAACATGGATCACAAGCATCAGAAATGTGCTTATTTTCTGTGCAAGAAGCAGGCAGAACGGAATCTCCCAGAGTGTGGTAAGCCACAACACAATTCCTGCCAGTATCTGTGCCGGAATCGGGATTGCCTGCCTCATCTTCAGATTCCCCACAGATTCCAGCAGCATCTGCCCCATCATGGAAAACAGCGTAAGTCCAGCAACTGCAACCGCCGACATCTTTATTCCGACAAGGATTTTTGCGTCCCAGATCTGTTCCATGCCGCAGGGCAGTGACCATATCGTGTAATTCTTTTTCTGTTTGTCCTTTTTCCCGATGATGCTGCACAAAATGCCCAGAAACCCCGGATACAGCCCGATGTACCACCAGTTGTACACATCAATGGAAAAATAGGAAGAGGTCAGCCAGAATGCCAGCAACGCCGTAAACACCGGCATGCCGAACGTAATTGCTGCCACGGAGGTATGACGGTATTTTAACTGTTCCGCCTGAAAATAATGTTTCATGATTCATTCCCTCCTTTTGCGACAACCTTCATAAACAATGCCTCCAGATCCTGCTGTTCCTGCAGTTTTCCTTCAAATCCCACCGTTCCCTTTGCAATGATCCCGATGTAATCGGCAGTCTGCTGGATTTCACTTAAAATGTGGCTTGAAATGATCACCGTAATGCCTTTTTGCGGGAAACTCCGGATCAGTGCGCGCAGCTCCTGAATTCCAAGTGGATCTAACCCGTTGACTGGTTCGTCAAGTACCAGCAGTTTCGGATCATTCAAAAGTGCCAGACCGATGCCAAGCCGCTGCTTCATTCCGAGGGAAAAAGCCCCTGCTTTTTTCTTTCCCGTATCCGTCAGGTCGACGGTTTTAAGTACTTTCTGAATTTTTTCATCCGGAATTCCGAGAAGAAGCGCGCGCACTTTCATATTCTCCCACGCCGTCAGGTTTTCATAAATGGGCGGTGTCTCGATCAGCGCGCCAATATCCGCCAGATCTGCCCGCGTCCACTTATGCCCCTCAAAATAAATTTCACCGGACGTAGGGTTTAACAGTCCGGTGATTGTTTTCAACAGCGTGGATTTTCCCGCGCCGTTTGCCCCCAAAAGTCCGTATACACAGTTTTTGGGGATTTCCATTGTAATGTTTTTCAGAACGTTTTGTCCTTTAAATTCTTTTGACAGATTTCTGATCGTGATCATATTCTGTTCCATGTTTCATCCTCCTCTTGATTTGTAAAATCAGTATAAAGGAGAATTCTAAGGAATTTATAAGGATCTTTTTATTTTATCTGCAGCTTTAAAAATGCCTGCTTCTGCGACGGATCTTCCGGGCTTTCCACCGGTTCATCCGTCTGTGTTCCCAGTTCTTCGTAGGTCATGACCGCACCGCCAATGCCGATCTGCCGCTTCTGGCTTGTGCCGTCATTAAATGTTACCGTACAGGTGATCACGGTGTCTTTGAACACCTTGTCATAGAGTTTTGCAAGTTCCCCTGGATCTGTGGCACTGCTGTGCATTGCAGTAATTTCGTCCTGTGATAACTCCTGCGTTCCGCAGATATTGATCGTGGTATTCTCGCTGCTTTGTCTGTCATATGCCACCGTGTAGGAAGAAAGTGCCTGCTCTTTTGCGCCCGATGGTACTTCTTTTACCATATAATCATCTGCATGTTTCTGGTAAATATCCAGCGTTGCTTCCGTTTCCCCACGCTCTGTGATCCCTGCTTCTGCTGTATCCCCTTCATAGGCTTCGGAATCAACGATCATATCGTCCGTTTCTCCGGTATCTGTCACCTGAAAAAATCCATTTTCCATATGATAGCTGATAGTTTTAATGTCATCGCCCTTGACAGAGAGCGGCATTTCCATAACAAATCCCATCTTTCCGGTTTTGCCATCATCCCATGCCGCATATCCAAATGTATTGCTCACCGATTCTCTGATGTAAACCGGTTTATCCTTTGTCAGTTCCGCCGCCTGTGCACAGATGACAAACGGATTTTTGGAAATGCTGACTGCTCCCGGTTCTTTTTGTACTGTCTGGTGTCCTGCTGCGATAGTTCCTGCCACAAGAAGTGCAGCACATGCAACTGCTGCAACTCCTATTTTCCATATTTTTTTCATATCATAATTCCTCCCTGCCTGTTTCACTGCAATCTCTGTATCTGCAATTTCCGGTGCAAGGGCCTGTTTTAAGATCTGATCCAGTCGTTCATCCGTCATATCCGATCGCCTCCAATTGTTCTTTTAACAATGCTTTTGCTTTGCGCATCCGGGTTTTTACGGTACTTAACGGAATATGTAAGCATACCGCAATCTCCTGCATGGTCATTCCGGCGGAAAAATTCAGGTAAACCGGCATCCGGTACTTCTCCGGAAGTGCTGCCACAACTGCCTGAACTTCCTCGATTTCCGCCTGATCTAACATCTGCTGCTCGGGCGTTTTTTCGTCCTCACACGCGCCGGACAAACCGCCCTGTTCCATGTATTCTTCAAGACTGCTCTCCGGAAGAATGCGGTTTCGCACGGCGTATTTTTTCTTTTTGTTTTTCCACAGCAGGATTGCTGTCTGCATGGCATAACTTTTTATATTCTGCGCTCCATCAAGCTTTTTTTGCTTTTCCAACAGCTTTACCATGGTGTCCTGATACAGTTCGTTTCCACACTCTGTACTCCCGGCATTCATCCTGCAGAACCGCAGAATGTCTTTTCCATGTTCGGTGACAAACTGCTCAAATTCGTGCTTATCCATCCCAGATCCTTTTTCTCTCTTAAATCGATTTAAGGGGTTTGCCCTTACACTTTTATATTGTCCTGAACTGGCAAAAAGGTTTTATTTATACTATAATAATATCCTGAATCATCAAAAATGTCTCCGTTTTATTTTTCAAACATACTTAATTAACGACAAATAGAAATTTCCATAATAGAACTTGCAGTTAAGAGGCGCCTGGAAAGGATATGCGAATCCCATAAACTGAAATAAACATAAAAACACCTGGTTAAATCACTTGATGATAAGGACTGGTATCTATAGATAAAAAATTAAAGGCTCAGGTGACGTTTTTTCGAAATTTTAGTGCTTGAAATCAGGAAATGTCACCTATATAGTAAAAATTGCTTTTTCAGGTACCGCTTTTTTCGAGAAAGTGGTATCTGGAAAAGCAATTTTTGATCTATAGAGACTTTCCGGTATCTGAATGCTAAATTTTCAATATATAGGTACCGCAATGGTATCTTTTACATGAATTTTATTGGCATAGATACCACAATGGTATCTTTTACACGAATTTTCTTCCGGGAGCGCCTTTAACTGCAGGTTCTGGTGCCTTTATATTTGTTCCACAGACAGGATTTGCGGAAATATGTTTCTCAATTATATTTTCTCCAGCCAACAGGAAGAAGGGGAACATTTCTTTCGGAAGAACAAATTTACAACTTGCTCTGGCACTCACAACCCACAGCGAATTGCGTAAACCGAACAACTTTACTCCACGTACCTGAAACCAACGCCAGAGCTAACTTGTAAATTTTTCTGTAGAAAGAGAATGTCCCCTTTTTCCGTCACATCGAGAAACCTTATATTTAGAACAGTCTCCCCCGCAAATCCATCCCTCTGAACAGACCACGCAGTTAAACAGCAATTTCAAATATCACTATTTTTTCCCGTACATTGTTTCCGTCAAACAGATCTCTGCAATCAATTTCATCGGAAAACAACAATTCCTCTACGGTCATCAGATAAGCTATGTATTCATCGGATGGATAATAGAAAAACAACTTTACTGTTCTCCTGTTTTCATAATAAGAATTCAAAATCCGGGCAATTACTTTTTTCAGCAGTTCCAGCGAAAAAGGATTAAAAAAATAAATCCGGTCCACCGTTTCCGGAACTGTATACCGCTCCGCATTTGCAAGTGCAAATAATACCCTGCCGGAAGCCACGGCAGACTCTTTGTTATTCATAGCCTTTTCATAAATTCGCTCGTTATATTCGACACCGATAGACTGACATCTGGTTTGATATGACATAAAAAAATCAACTCTTCCTTTTCCGCAGCCGTAGTCGAGCAATGTGTTTTCCTTTCGAATCAGTCCGCTGTTTGCCAGACGTTCCAAAACTGAATAAGGCGTAGGTTCATAAGGATAACGATACTGATCCGCATTTGTATCGTCTCTGCCAGTGGTGCGAACCGCAAGAAGCCTGTCCCATCTTGTCTCGTTCTTTTCCTCGTTCATCGTTTTCCTTTCGTGATTAAATAATAATTCCGTTGCAATGATCAATTTCATGCTGGATGATCTGCGCCGTCCAGCCGGAATATTTTCCGTGCTGTGGTTTAAAATTCTGATCCAGATAATCTACTTCGATCTCCTTATATCTGGTACAGTTTCTGGCTCCGTCGAGTGACAGGCAGCTTTCCTCGGTCTGATACTCCCCGGATTTCTTTGTTATCACGGGATTTACCATTGCAAACTGAAACGGTCCGGCCGCTACAACGATAATTGCTTTGTTTACGCCAATCATATTTGCGGCCATGCCGACACAGATTTCCCGGTTGGCACGCAAAGTGTCTAAGAGATCGGTTATTACCTGCCTGTCGGCTTCTGTGGCAGGGGTTGCTTTTTTTGAAAAAATCTGTTTGCCTTTTACGATGTTTTTAATCATAATGTTATCTCCACTTTTCTTTTTACAGCATACAGCAGTGTATCATTTATGAGATCCGTAATTCGATGAAGTTTTTTTCATACAAAGACATCAAAAAACTGATGGCTGATTTGAAAGCTGTAAGACGGTTGATTTATTCCACCAATGCAATGGAAGGATTCGACCGTCAGCTCCGGAAAGTGACCAAAAGCAAAACGGTTTTACCGTCGGATGACAGCCTTTTAAAAATGCTTATCTGGCAGCCATGGATATCACGAAAAAATGGATTGACCACAGGCAGGACTGGGGTCAGATCCATTCCCAGCCGGAACTTTATTTTGAAGAACGTCTGACCGGGCTCCTATTTTTGTAATCTCTTCGGTAACCAGCTTCATCTGGTTTTCACCATAGATGACTTTCGCTTGCTTTATTGAAACAGGTTTTGTTTCCCCATATACCTTTTTAATAAAAAAGTACAAAAATATGGAAATGTGACTATATTCTCACTGATTCCCACATTCCCCGCCATGAGTTTAATTCCATGCTTAATATCTGTATAAGTATTACTTTTTATTAGTTGGCGCATAGATTTGGCACGATTCGTATTTGCTTTTACTTCTACTGGAATCAGTTCATTTGCGCTTCGAATAAAGAAATCTTCTTCTAATGTCGAATTATCCTTCGAATAATAATAAAGCCCATATCCCTGCTTTACCAATGCCTCTGCTGCAAAATTTTCATAAAGCGCACCTTTATAAATGCCAAGATTTTTATTTGCACGCAAGTCAATTTGTGATTCATCGTCCAGACTTGCCACCAATAATCCGGTATCCGAAATATATACTTTATATTTGCTTTCATCCACATTTCCTTTTAATGGCAATTCCGGAAATTGCAAACATTCACATACATTAATAAGCCCGGCATCTTTCAACCACTCTACACATCCCATATAATCCTTAGATCTTCCGCCCTTAGAGACTTTCGAATATTGAAATTTTTTATTTTCTTTAGCAAGCTGTGCTGGAATTGACCGGTATACACTCAGAATTTTCGCCTTATCCAGCCCTTGTGCATACTTTACAATATCATTTTCATAATCTACCAATAATTGATGCTGCAAATCCAGCGAACCCTCAAAAGTTTCTCTTTCAATATAACTTGATACAATCGCAGGCATGCCCCCTAAGATACAATATTCCAGAAAAAGGTTTGAAAAAATCATTTGCTCTGCTTCGGAAAAAGCAACTCCTTCAAGCATATGACATAGCATATCCGATATTGCTTCTTCCGAATACCCTTTTGCCCACAAAAACTCTTCAAAATCCATGGAGTACATCTGATAATCTGTTTTATACCCCACACTGATACTTGCAATTCGCTGATACTGCACCCCAAGTAATGATCCAGAACATATAACGTCGTATTTTCCATTTTCTTTAAAAAATTTAAGCGCGGTTGCAATCTCCGGGAAATCCTGAATTTCATCAAAAAAAATCAGTGTTTCGTTTTCTTCAAAATGTTTCGTCGGATCAATCCTGCTGATCAGCTTGATAATATGTTCTGCTGAAAACCCTTCCTCAACAATAACTTTATAAGATGGCTCTGTAATAAAGTTGATCTCAATTACATTTTTATAATTTTCCCGCGCAAATGTTCTGATCGTCTCTGTTTTTCCGACCTGTCTTGCGCCCTTTATTATCAGAGGTTTTCGATCTGGATTTTTCTTCCACTCCCTCAAAAATGCGTCTGCTTTTCGAACTAAATATCCCATATTGTGTACCTCCACAGTTTAAGTGTATCTATTATACACCTTTTCATGCAAACTTTTATAAAAATTTACATTTTTATGGGCGATTTTTTCTTCAATATTACATTTTTATGAGCGAATTATATTTATTTTTTACATTTTTATGAGGAAATTTACTTTTTTCAAGAGTCTATCTTGATCGTTTCTATCAATTTTTCTGTTGTTTAATTAGGCAAATGTTAATTTTTTACCAACCGTAACGCATACCTGCATAAAAATTGATGGCTTAGAATACATTGTTCCAAGCCATCGTAAAAAGCTTACTATTCTGTCGATTCTGCCGTATCCGACTTCACATGATTTTCTTTGATATCCCATGTGATCGTATACTCTTTTCCTAATATCGTACCCATATTTTTTACATAATCCTCTAACATAGACTGCACCCTTTGTTGTGCCTGTGCTAATAAAACAGTATCATTTGCTGCTGTCTTCTCCATTTCTTTCTCTGCCTTTTTATAGGCTTTCGTCTGATCATCTGCATCCGCTATTGCTGAATTTTTTGCATAATAATAGGAATCCTTGGTAATGCTGTCGGGATTTGGTTTTGAACTTAATACCTTTGCTTCTGGAATATGTATTTTTACATTTTCACCATCTACTTTTACATCTAACTTTGAACTATCAATGCCAAGTGTAACTATCCCATCATAACTGATCCAAAAATTTTTATCTTTTTTCCATAATAAATAACCAGAAGCATTTTTTTGGTAGTATTCCGCTACGTTGTGATAATAACATTCCATCGTTGCCCATTCACTAATTGTTTTCATCTGTGAAAGCTGTGGCTCCATCTGCATGGTATCAGCAGCTTCCTGTTCTGCCCCACAGCTGCAAAACAGCCCTATCATTGCAACAATAACCAGCACTTCTATTGTTTTTTTCATTTTGCATTCTCCTCTGATGTTATAATTTTTACTTTATAGTGATCTTCTGATGTCTCTGCATTTCTTACAAACGGTTCCACCAAACCCTTAATCGTATTTTCTGCATTCTGTTGTGCTGTTTTATAAATCATAGTTTCGGACTTACTTTTTTCTTTGATATCCTGAATACATGCTTTATATGCTTCTCCTGAAACCGTACCATCATTTGCTTTTTTCTCTTGAAACATATATTTTAAGGAATCAATATCAACCTCCGGATCGTCTAGTGTTACCTTAGGCAAAGTCACCGTAATCAAATATTCTCCCGATTCCTGTTCTTCCATTTTAATATCCACTTTTGTAAAATCTATCCCCGCTTTTACTCTGCCTTTGTATTTACAATAATAAGCTACTTTCGAAGGATCATCTTCATCCATAACAGTACAAATATCATTATATACACATTCATATGTAGATAACCGACTTACTTCAATAATCTTGTGCAGATTCGATTCTGTAACAATCTGTACGTCCTCTGTTTGATCAAATATTCCGCTTATAGACAGTATACCAAGCACAATAACCACTACAACAATTGCAATTATGGCTTTTTTTAACTTTTTCATTTGTATTTTCTATCTCCCATCTTTTGTTGTGATATCTTTTTTCAGATTATAATATATTTGTGTTAAAATCAACCTGTTTTATTGTAAATAAATTACATTTGTATATTACAAATGTAAAATACCCACCACCAAACTATTCTTTGGATCGAATAGAGGCCAGCACCTTCCAATACGCATCCTCATAAGTATCCTCTTTTATATCTCCAAACTCCATCAAATATATAATAAACCACCGGTTATCCTCTGGCGAAGGAAAACAGTAAAACCAACCTTTACCATCCATCCGTCCAATATCCGTATCCATCCAATGGTTGTATAGGTAGACAATTCCCTTTACTCCATAATCTGACACTACTTCCTTTTCTCCTGTCACTTTACAATGATCAATAGATTCTTCTAACATATCAATCATATTGTCATTATCTTCATAAAGGGTCTTTAAACTTACCTGATCCTCATCATCCAATGAATAACTTACACCAAAATAACTGAGCTTTCCTGCTTTCTCATCGGAGCAAACAATAAATTGCTGACTGTCCTCTGTTGTACTATCTACTTCCCATTCATTTGGAATATCCATAAGATAATTTTTATATGTATATGTGCTGTATGTTCCTTCTGCAAAAGCATTCTTCCTTACATCTTCCGCATCCACAGATAAAAGCATTGTTGCGCTATCTTTTTCATAAGTCACGATCAGTTTGTAGCCCTCCACATCGTGTGCCTTGAATGTTTTACTTTTTTTCGAATCATTAACAATAAATCCCTGCTTCCTGCAATCCCTTACATACGCATTATATTCTCCATAGGAAGTCCTATAAATTTTCAGTTTTGTTTTTTGATCATCTGCATGTAAAACCGCTCCGTTTTTAGACTTTGGCTCTGGTATTTTTTCAGTCAGATCATTTTTAGGCCATACATACGTGACTGCATATTGTTCTTTTTCTGTATCTTCCACAATGGCCTCCTTATCTTTTCTTTGTCCATTCCTTATAACAATAAAAATCATCGCTCCTAAAAACAATAGTACACAAATGGTAATAATCCCTATTTTCTTTCTTTTCATTTTTCTTTTCCTCATAAATTATTGTTTATGACAAAGAAAAGGACCTTTCGATCCTTTTCTTCATCCCACCATCATAAAGCAGATCCTATTGGATTTCTGCAAGCTTTTTCACAATACGTGCCTGCACTTTTGTATAGTAGGCGGCATCCGCAGTCGACAGATTATCCGTATCTACGTCATTTAACTTCTGCATGTAATCGGCATATTTCGTCATATAATCCGCATAATCATTTAACATTCCCGCCACATCATCAGAATTTTCATACTTTTTCATAAACTCGATATATTCATCAAAGAAATCTTCATAACTATCCATCATCTTCTTAAAATCCGCATCAACTGCCCCATCTTTCTTTTTAGAACTGGTTTTCTTTTTCTCCTTCTTATCAGTCTTTGAGGAATCTTTGGATGTATCTTTTGCGTTTTCCGAGTCATCTGTTTCTTCCGGCTCCTCTGTTTCTTCCGGCTCCTGCGTATCCTCCGTATCATCGTCCAGGTCATAGATATCTATATTCATTGTCTTTTTCCTTTTATCATAACTCAGCGAGAGCGTATATCCATCTTTATTCTCTGCATCATATGAATCTTCCGTCCCATAATAATCCTCATTAAATCCGTTTTCCTTACATGCATTTATATAATCTGCAAACTGTGATTTCGACGTATTAAAAACGTCAATTTCAAAAGAATCTTCTGCATCCAATACAATTTCTCCGTATTTCGATTCCGGAACAGGCAACGATTTTACCAGCGTACTTGTCGGCCAATGATACTCTGTTTCTTTCGTCTTCATAGCATTACAACCACTAAGATTTCCCAAAATCATTATTCCACAACACATTACCATTATTAATCTTTTTTTCATTTCTCTTTGTCCTCCCTTTTTTGATCCTGCTTCATTTTTCTCAACACTGCTATATGATCCATATAGGTCTTTTCCACAGTGTTTTCCTCTGTCGGAACCGGTAACATTCCATTTTGCTGTACATATGAAATAAATTCCATCTGTCCGTTCAGCTGTCTGATCTGTTGCCTTAGCCCTCGGATTTTCTTTTCCAGATACTGATTTTTTTGTTTCTCCGAAAGCGTCAGAAGATCTTTGATTTCCTTCAGATCAAGCCCCATTGCCCGATACACCAGAATCTCCCAAAGACGTTCCAGTGCAGCGTCATCGTACAGTCGATAATTGTCTTTCGACCGCTGGGCAGGCAATAGTCCTTCATCATCATAAAACTGCAAAGTTCTCTTGCTCACTCCTGCCAGCCGGCTCACTTCGTTTACTTTTTTCATTACGGCCTTTACCTTTCCCCGTACTTTTCAGCATAAACTATCACGCATACGTGACCGCAATACTGATTTCCAGAAATGCCATTTCTTGGGTTTCATAAAGGCCTTTGAAAATTTTGCGAGGTAATATTTCCAGAAATAAAAAAGCTCTGGAAAACATCTGTTTCCCAGAACTTTTTATCCTTTATTATTCATTTTTCTTACAAACCTGCCGGATCAGCTGAATCAGTGCCACCACTGCCAATGCTATATGCCCGTAATCATCACAAGAAAACCCGTCTTTCTTCTTAAAAGCCCAGATTTTCATCCACCAGAATAATCTGAAACCGTCCTTTGACCCTGCTGAATCGGGTTGTCAGAATCTGACAGCAGATGCACTGTGGACTTTTACAGTCAAAACAGCTTCCGTTTTTGGAACATGGTGTGTCAATGCCAAATCGCTGTGCATTAATCGGTGCCGCCTCATTCCGCGCACGGTGCAGGGCGTCTTCCTCGGATTTTACGACTTTGTTCATACCCACAATCAGCAGAACATGCTTTGGTCCATAGGCATACGCAGCCACACGATTGGCATTTCCGTCAATATTGATAAACACGCCATCCTCGCTCATGGCATTGACACTGCCCAAAAAATAATCCGAGCTGAATGCTTTCCGCGCAATCTCCTCTTTTTCCTCCGGGGTTTTTACTTTATCCCGATCATAAAATTCATACTCACCGTTGGAAATGGCATCGTAAAGACCACACTCCTTTACAGAAGTTGCACCGCCCATGTTGATACTGCTGCCCTTTGGAATCAGTTCGAGTGCTTTCTTTACCGCTTCCTCTTTTGTCTCTACATAGTATGCTTCCATGTTTCGGGATTCCAGTGCCGCCACAACACGCGCTCCCAGCTTCTCATTTCTCATTTTCCTTACGTCCATTGTGTAAACCTCTTTTCCAAATAGCTACGCTATGATTTCATACTGCATCAGCTCATATTTGAGTCTGCTTCCCTCCATAATCTCCGGCGGAAGCAATGCCCGCGCCACAAGTTTTAAATCATCACTTTCGATATCTGTCCGCTTCAAATTTGCATAATCTCCATCAATGCTGACCACTTCATAATACCATGTTTCCATATGCTACCTCCATTTTTTATTTCATATAAATCTCACAGACTGCTTAAAGGCGCTACATGAATGTATTTTTTCGCATAGCTATTGATTCCCCGCAGTAATCCGGCTGCTAATTTTTCCATTTTTTTGTCACTGTGATCCGAACACTGGTTGCCCAGTTCAATATCAACAGAAGGAATTGTACTGTATGAAGTCTGCGTCAGGTCAATCTCCGCAGCTCCTGTCCCGCTTATTTTCACTTTTTTAGAACGCAATCCCTTAATCAAAGCTTTTCCCAGAGCATCATGTTCTTCCCAATAAGAAGCAAGCGGTTTTCGGTTTTTCAGCTGTTTCGGAACAGAAGCATAAAAACATCCTTTGTCATAGGAAAGTCCGTCACTGTCCCAATGCAGTGCAATATGACAATCTGCTACATTATTACATATAACCGTGCGCGCCACATTATCCAATTGTACATCCTTTCCATCCCGGACCATGAGCACATCATACCCCTCTGCCAGCAGTTTCTTTTTCAGAATCTGCGCCATACGAAATGTTACATCCCGCTCTGCGGTTCCGTCACGGAATGCCATGCCATCCGACACAGCCACAGCTTTGATAGATCCGGCTGCCGTTGTCCCTCCCGTTACTTTTGCAGAGCCATCCGGATGGCACAGCGTTTTGACCGATGAACCGCCTTTCGTCCCATGTCCCGCATTGACTGCAATCACAATATCCTTCCGGTTCTTTTTCGCCTTGTACATAACGGCATAGCCCGATGTAATTCTGGCATGATCCGCATATTTCCAGGAGGAGTCCAGATAAATTTTCTCCTTCCCCTTCGCATATCCGCATATCGGGAAACTGATGACCATCAAAAATACAATTAGAAATACTATCCCCTTTTTCATATACTCTCCTCTTTCTAAACATTCGACAGTTTTTATCCCCCTGTAGGAGCAAAATATCTTTTCACTGTCTTTACTCTACCTCATTTTTTATGGTAACACAAGATAAAATCCCCGTGTCGTTGCATTTCGGTGCCTTTAAGAGTATCATTACCATGATACGAATTTTAGGAGGATAAATTTATGAAATTAAAAACAAGACAAATCACTGTTACAGCAATTTTACTCGCAATCTGCATTGTAAGCCAGTTTTTCAAAAACCTGAATGTATACATCACAGGCCCGATCATCAATGCCGCTCTGATTTTAACCACGGTATACGCTGGTCTGGCCTGTGGCATCATTTTAAGCGTGATCACTCCAATCACTTCCTTTTTCATCACCGGAAGCCCGATTATGGCAGCCATTCCTGCAATGTTCCCATGTATTATGATTGGAAATATCATTCTTGTTGTGGCAGTTGCCCTGCTCCGCAGTAAATTCGGTAAAAAAGCCGGTTTGCCCGTATCCATTGTAATTGGCGCTGTATTAAAGGCTCTGTTTATGGGAATTTTGATTTCTCTTATCATTCTGCCGAATATGCTCCCGGCAAAAATGCAGCCAATGTTACATGTCCTGCAGCTTCAATTTTCTGTCACACAGTTAATTACCGCTCTGATCGGCGGGGTATATGCTATCATCATTCTTGCGGTACTGCGTAATACCTCTCTTGGTGAGCAGGCGTAATCCCACATTACATAAATTAACGCCCCGGCAGCTACAACTACCGGGGCGTTTTATGTACCTCTCCAAAGTACCAGTTCTTTTTATTTTCTTTGTTTACTCTACATTTTTCAAAGCCTGATCCATCGGAATCTTCTTGATTCTCTGGAAATCAAATACCATAACAATCAGATATCCGATCAGCACAAATCCAAACATTTTTGCATAACCAATCGGTGTTACGCGAAAAGCGAACCAGCCGCTGTAGGAAAAGAGCATCATCCGCCATGCCGCGGCCATAACAAGTGTTCCAAGAATCACACTGATGAGATCCGCGATTACAACCACAATACTCGTCGAAAGCAGATACAGACTCGCGATCTCTTTGTTTTCGTATCCAAGGATTTTTGTCATGGAAATCGCATTTTCATTCTTCTCAATAATCAGTTTCGTCAGAAGATAGATCATAACCGCAGCCAGAAGAATACAAAGAATCTGGAAATAATTCATGTACGATCCCATCGAATGGTCAAGCTGATCTGCCATCTTTGTAATATCTCTTATCGTAATGGTCGTTGCAATATTTTCCTCATCAATATCTGTAATCCTGCTGTCGGATAAAAATCCACTGAATTCATTTTCCTTTAAGTCAAATACTTTTCCGTAATTGTCAATCGACATAAAGAGCGCAAGACTTTGGGACTTGTCATAAAATCCCGCAACTTTAAACTTGTAAGATTTGTTTTCATACTTTTCATCCAGCGATACGGTATCGCCAACGGTAAGTCCATACTTGTCAGCAAACGAAGTGGAAATATAAACTTCATTTTTCTTGAGCGAACTTAACTTTTTGATCTTTACATAGTTGCTGTTGTCCGCGATTCCATATACCGAGATCTCCTCATCAAGCACATCACTCTTTTTTACGAGTGAGGTCATGTCAAACTTCTCCGCATCTTTATTTTCTGTCGTAATCAGTTTATTATCGTCATCCTCATAGGATTTGAGCACATACTGGTATTTTGCAAACATCATGCCATCCGTATTGCTCTTGTAATAATCGAGCGTATCCGGCATACCGACCGCCATCGCAAGCATGATCATGATAAAGAAAATACCGACAAACAAGATCAGATAGTTTGCAACATTCTGGAACATGATACGCAGACGGAAACGGCTTAAAAAGCTCCATCTCGGCAGACGCATGGCTTTTTTGTTCTTTGCCTTTTTTAAATCATGACGTAAAAACTGCAGTGGTGTATGCTGCATCATGCGCACGATCACAATCAGGTTGACAACCAGCATCAGAATCACCGGAACCACCGTGGTCTTAAAGAATGCATCCGGATTCCAGATCGTGTAATACGTTGGCAGACTGTAACTGTTGTAATACATCGACACAACAATATTTTTAAACACCGTATAGCCGAGTATATTTCCGACAATCGCAGCCAGCAGTGTTACAATAACCGGCATGGACAGATAGTGCTGCACCAGCTCTCTTTTCGTGTAACCGGACGCGCGCAGCGTTCCGATCGCGGAGGACTCTTTTGCAATCGTATTGCTGATCGTCACGGCAAAGATAAATGCGATGATTACCACAAGGATATCCAGCAGCACACCTCCCATGGCTTTGTCCGATCCCATATCATCGGTTGCAAAATTGATCGCCGGATTTCCGTATTTCGGTGTGTAATCTTCGAGCTCATTGTCCGCAACAACCACCTGTGTGAGCAATGCACGCATAAAATTATCAGAGCGTGTTTTTTCCCCGGCCTCATCCGCAGGCTCCGTTTCATATTTCCATGCATAAGTATAGTGGATACTCTTGTGCAGCCGGTCGAAACCGTCCTGTGTCACCATTGCCACATCAAATTTCAGTGCATCAAACATCAGATCGGTGGTCTTTTCGTGTAAGGTGGAGTAATTGACATACGCAAGCAGTCCCACAACTTTATAAGTCTCTCCGGAAACTGTGACGGTATCTCCCACCTTTATTCCGACATTGTCGGCGTGCATACGGTCAATGGCAATTTCATCCGCCTTCTGTGGAAAACTTCCCTGCAGCATACATGCCAGGTTGATATCCTTTGTCTTTGCAAATACGCGGATCGTTCCATCCTTTTTCCCATCGTTATTATAATCTTCTTCCTCATTTCGGAAAAAGTTTTCATACAATGTTGTCTTTGTTGCCTTAAAATCTGGATCGTTTAATTTATATTTTTCTTCCGCATCCGCATATTTGTCTTCGATCTTGTCCTGTGCCTTTTTCCAGGCTTTGTCGTAGGCTTTTTTGTAGGCCTTATCATACGCCTTTTTGTAGGCTTTTTTATATGCCTTGTCGTAGGCCTCATCATACGCCTTGTCATACGCTTCGCTGTAGGCTTTGTCATGTGCCTCGTTATATGCACTGCTGTATGCACTGTCATACGCTTTTTTATATGCCGGAGCATAAGCCTTACTGTATGCACTGTCGTAAGCTTTTTTGTAGCTTCCGTCTTTTTTTGCCTGTGCTACCGCAGTATCCAGCATCTGCCCCGCTGTCTGTGCATCCATCCCCTGTGCCAGCAGGGATTGTTTTACCTGCGCTGCAAACTGTGCATCAAACTGTTTGACAAATGTTGCATCGAAACTCTGTTTAAATTCCGGATCAAACTCCTTCTTAAAAGATGACGCAAATTTTGCCGGAAACGATTGCTCAAACTGCTTTTTAAATTCTTTGTCAAAAGATTTCTTAAACTGTTCCGGAAATTTTTTATCGAATTCTTTCTTAAATTTATCCGGAAACTTTTCGTCAAATTTTTCCTTAAATTTTTTCGGCAGTTTTTTATCCAGTTTCTTTTTTGCTTCATCCAGATAATACTGTTTGACATCCGCTTTTTCACCGGTCTCAATTGCCGAAAGCAAGGTGGCATCTGCCTGTTTTTTTAGCTCAAAATGACCGTCTTCCTGTTTGTATTTTGTCACGCCTTCGTTTGCCGAAGTAATCATACTCTCGTTTGCCACATACATACCGGACACAAAGCCGATCGTGAGCACAAGAAACAGGAATACAACCAGATATTTTTTCCAGTCCCCGATCAGTTCTTTCGGTATTCTCCTGATCAGGGGATTTTTGATTTTTTTCATAGCAGCCCCCTTACCATTCCAGATCTTCCGCGGATACCTTGTTTGTATTGATGTCGTTGTGGCGCACCGCTCCGTCACGGAGCTTGATCACATGGTCTGCCATATTTTTGATCGCCTCGTTATGCGTTACCATAATGATCGTGTTGCCGTATTTTTTGTTGACCTCCTCAATCAGCTTTAAGATCTCCTTGGAGGTATTGTAGTCAAGTGCTCCGGTCGGCTCATCGCAGAGCAGAATATCCGGATTTTTTACAATCGCACGGCCGATGGAAACACGCTGCTGCTGGCCTCCGGACAACTGGTTCGGCAGTTTGTAGCGGTGCTCGTAAAGTCCGAGCGTATGTAACAGATCATCAATATCAAGCGCATTGTCTGACAGATACGCTCCCACTTCGATGTTTTCCTTCACGTTTAGATTTCCAATCAGATTGTACATCTGGAATACATAGCCGAGATGTTTTCTGCGGTACTGTGTCAGCTTTTTCTCACTCATATCCTCTAACTTATCGCCGTTGATATTGATGTAACCGGAATCAGCGTTGTCAATCCCGCCAATGATATTGAGCAGTGTGGATTTTCCGGAACCGGATGGTCCTAACAGCACACAGAACTCCCCTTTTGCAACGGAAAAATTCATGCCGCGCAGGACTTCCTGACGCGTCTGTCCGCTTCCGAATCCTTTCTTTAAATCTACAATTTCCAAAAACTTCTTTTCTTCTTCTGACATAGAAACTCCCTTTCTTTTTGGTTTTATTTTTCATACTAATATTAGTTTTATCTAACCTCTGGTTCTTTTTTTAGGTCTCCCGCAAAAAGCGAAAGACCTGTGCTTCTTTTCTAAACCTTTTGTCCAAACGCGGACGATCTGTGCTTCTTTTCCAGACCTTCCGTCAAAACATGCGGACAGCCTACGGTCTGACGAGTCCGTACCAGCCTGCCAGCAAATATTTTACACCCTTTTCTGCAAACTGCAGTGCTTCTTTTTCGTTATCAATATGCGTTACCATAAAGATAAACATGTCAATCTGCGAATGGGACATCCAGTGCACGACGTTTTTTTCCACCATCATAACACCGTAGGCTTTACACATTTCCTCACAGATAAATGCATTGTGTTCATCCATCTGATCCACCAGCCGGTCCGGCATATGTTCCATGCTCGAACCCTGCGCTTTCGTCAGCACCAAAAGCACCTCGTCCCGGTAAGTGTACAGTTCATGGACGATCTGCGCGACTGCTTCAAAATCGCTGCTGTCATCATGTTCGGTCGCCTTTCCACTTTCCATTTCATTTACCTCATAGGAAAAATGCTCCCGCAAAATCTCATTGAGCCGGTCCATGAAATTTCCCACTACTTCACAGAACAGGTCATCTTTGTCCTGAAAGAAAAAATACAGCGCTCCGGTGGTCACGCCCGCCTTCTGACAAATCCCTCGCAGAGATGCCCCCGCAAATCCTTTATCCATAAATTCCTTTTTGGCACATTGGAGCAGGTGTGTCTTTGTCTCGTTGTCGTGTATCTTCTTTCCTGCCATGGTATCTCCCTGTAAATAAAAATGTAACATAACGTTGTTATGTTAGATAACACCGTTATGTTACATCATTCCCATGTCTATGTCAATAGAAAAACTTATGCATTTTTCTGTTTGTGTTTATCATAAGCTGCAAACATGCCGGCAAGCAGTGTCCCTGAAATAGAATGCCAGGTGCAGGAAACAGCGCAGATGATCGCAGACTCCGGTGTTGCGGAAAACTGCGCGGTCGTTGTGGCAAGGTTTGTTGCCAGTCCTGCATTCTGCATACCAACTTCGATAGCAATGGTTCTCTTTTTGGCGGTATTCATACCAACAAGTTTTCCTGCTCCATAACCAAGCAGATAACCAAGTCCATTGTGAAGAAAAACAGCTACAAAGATTACAGCTCCGGACTGGAAGAACTTCGCGCCCTGGGAAGATACCACACCACCGACAACACATGCCAGCCCCAGTACCGCAACACCCGGCATTATTTTCTGTAACTCACTGAACATTTTCTTTTTTCCCAGCAGATAGTTGAGAAGAAAGCCCAGTGCTACCGGAAGAATAACCGTTTCCACAATAGAAACAAGCATTGGCAGTGCCTTGATGGAAATATTGGTTCCGCTTGCCAGAAGAGAAACCATAAGTGGTGTCATGATCGGGGAAAGAATCGTGGATACGGTTGTCATTCCCACGGAAAATGCCACATCTCCACCGCAGAGATACGACATGATGTTGGATGACACGCCACCCGGACAACAACCTACCAGAATGAGTCCCAGTGCAATGCCGGCAGGAAGATGCAGCACTTTCGTCAGTGCGAATGCCAGAAACGGCATAATCAGATACTGTGCCAGTGCACCAACACAGATATCGAATGGTCTCTGTGCCAGAATCTTAAAATCCTGCGTTGTCAGTGTCAGACCCATACTGAACATAATAATACCGATGATGATCGACTGACTTGTAAACTTATTGGAAACCGGATCGGTAAATAACTGATGGTTTACCCATCCCATCATGCCCGGAACGATAAATGTTACTACCGCAATTGCAATTACCACAATTGATGTGTAGTCCGATAACCATTTGCTGAGTTTTTGTAGTGCTTTCATAAACTTTTCCTCCTTGGTCTGTTCACTGAAAAACGAATTCAGACATTAAAAAAGTCCCTTCCCAGATACTACTCTGGAAAGGGACGAATAAAATCCGCGTTACCACCCTGATTCCACAGAAAAACTCTGTGACACTTCACATACCAACATATGCTATCCCATAACGGAGGAAACCGGCAAAGTTTACTCACAGTTGTCTGCTTTCAGCCCGCTTCTTAGAGAGGATCATCCATATCCGGCTACTACCTGTTCGCACCACCCACAGGCTCTCTGAAAATAACGATAAGATACGATGCTGTTCTCGTCAACGAATTTCGGTGAACAATATTTTCTTTTCGATGATTATTATATTCCCCTGTACAGATATGTCAAGGAAAAATTTTCCGTTTGCTCTTATGTCCCACCTTTTGGCTCAGGATTACGTTTTAAATGCATGCACAACATTCCACATGGAAAACACTAGAATCTTTTTAATTTCATCCTTTATCGCTTCGCTTACCGTTTCACACATAGCCTCTCCTACTCAAAAGGTTAACTATTATCTATTCAAGAGGAGCTATGATACTCCCTATTTAAACTTGATTTTCTTAATTGAAGAATAATTTCCATAATATGTCGTTCCGTCAATAGTCTTATATGCACGAATCCTTACATAAAAAGTCCCTTTCGATCGAGAATACAATTTTATATTTGCATCTGACTCATCAAACGTTTTACTATTTGTAAACTTTTTATCTGTTGCGGTCTGCACCTCGTATCCGCTTGCATCAGAAATTTTACTCCAAGAAATCTTTACCTCTTTAGATTTAGTATTTTTTACATTTATGCGCTTTATTTTACTAGGTTTTATATTCTTTACATATATTTTATAATTACCAAAATCGCTTTCCTGATAATCAGAATATTGATAACAATATCTTAAATAATATACGTCGCCCTTAGTACATTTTAGATGAATGTATCCATCCTCATTTTTCCCTATATATGTTCGATCCCCCATCAACTCTTCAGATGAAGAATAGACGCCAAAATATGTTTTACTTGCTATAGAAAGATTTTTTGCATAAATCTCATACGTACCATTTTCAGGAACAACAAATTTATAGTAATCATTATCATATGCCCCATCTAATGACCCCTGCAAAGTCTTTCCTTCCACTATTTTTTTGGCACTTTCCCAAGAATCCCCAACATCATCTTTTCGAGAAGAAACATTAATTTTTATATTTCCTTTTTTTGAATTGCCTTGATGAACTTTTAAAATATATGTACCTGAAGGCAATTTTTTATTATAATAACAACCATCCGACGCCCTAAGATATGAGCACTCATGTATAACCTCCCCTACGGATGATTCTATCGTAAATGAAGTTCTACAATCCACCGACAAATTCTTGTAATAAATAGAATAAAAATTATCAGATGATTCCGGCACTTCAAAAGAAAAATACATATTTTCAATATCTCCAGATTCAAATGTAGCAACGTAGTCTGTACCATCAACTGGAATTGTTGTTGCTAAATCAGATGTGTACCCTGGCATTATTCTCGTATATGTTGAATCTGCTTTGGTAACAACAGGAATCATTGTTATCAGCAAACCACATACCAATATCCAATTTACAATCTTACCAATTATTTTCTTCATAACTTTTTCCTCCTTTAACCTTTAATAATTATACTTGATTTTATTTAATATTGAAACGCTTCTTCTGTAATCCTTATACTTTTTTTCTTTGCAAAACTATACTTGTAATATTTGCATTCTCCAATCATCGGTCCATTGCTATAATACAAATACTTTGAAGTGATTGCCCCAAACTCATTTGCCTTTATGGTTCCATATGTGATCGTCTTCTTTTTTTCGATGTTATAAGACTTTATCTTATACTTAAATTCTGCAATCGGTTCCACATAATAAAACGTGTTATCTATGAACTCATAATAACTGCAATTACTAGTAATCGTTTTTATTTTCTGACCATCAGACTTTCTATACAATGTCATTCCAGACTTTCCTGATGATGAAATTGTCTGAATTGCAATGTATTTTCCAACAATCTGTCCAAAATAACCATTCTTGCATATCTGTTTTAACTTTTTTCCCTTTAAATCATACAAAAACACCTCTGGATTTCCAGTTTTCGTATATCCACATCCATAAATCTTTCCATCCACTAGTACCTCTAGTCTCTGCAATTCCCTTGCAGCTCCTAATTTATTGCTTTCTCTCGATTTCAAATTATACGAATACAAATTTCCTGCATGCGTTTTATTATCTATAAGTACATAATAAATAATGTCATCATAAAGTAGTCCGCACTCGCCGATACATGTTCCCTTATCTGCCTCAACCAGAACTTCCTCTTTTGTCATTTCTTCATCCGAATACCTAGATATTTTTTTCTTTTTCATATCGATCCAATATAAATATCCATCCATCCAATATGTACCAGATTGTCCATCATCCCAAGGTATTAAATGATAATTTTCTGTGTTTTTCTCATCTGCTTTTGTTATTTCTAGATTAATAAAAAAGCCTGTCATTACTACCATTACAAGTACAAGAAATCCCCTTATAATATTTCGTTTTTTCATATCTTGTTTCTCCTTCATTTTAAAACAACTCAATTTCTGACATTACAGTATCCTCATATTTGCTTCCTTTGTATGTAGAAAGAATTGATATTTTTACATATGATGTAATTCTTCCATCAAAATAGAACGTTTGGCTCCCATCTACATTATCTTGTAACTTAAGACGTTCTGATGTTCCATCAGAGAACTCCACTTCTAGTTTTTGTGGTCGTGCATTCTTGTAATATAAATCTTCACTCTTCTGATAACCATTCCAAATCTTTATTCCATTAATTGTATAGCTACCATCAAGCTCAAAGCAAACAAATTCGCCCTCACCAGTTCCAGAAACACCTTCCACCCAAGCAGTTGTTGTATCTTGATCGATTAACCGTTCCGGTATATGCTGAATACTCTTTTCCTTCAAATAAGAACTAGCTGAAACCCGCTGAATATTTTCCATCGAAATTGCTGGCATCTCTGAATTTTCGGTATTCAACACCTCTAACTTTGTCTCAGTTGTTTCGGTTCCAATTGATGATTCCATCTGCAAATCCTGTGTCGAATTTATATGTTTCTCACTCGTCATAATCTGAGAGTCAACTTCGTGTGGTGATTTTAAATCTTTCCACTTTACTCCAATCGCAGCCACAACACCTAACAGTAATCCAAGTAACGCTGATACAACTATGTAACCCCCTTTCCTTTTTTTCTTGGTACGTTCAGGCATCATATGTAATTCGGTTTCATCTCTTAATTTTGTGCCACAATTTTTGCAGAACAATTCATTATCTTTAACCGGTCTTCCACATCTTCTACAATACATAAACTCTACTCCTTATGCTTTTATTCTGCGAATTTACAATATGGACGTAAATCAATTTTGCTTATTTTACCATTCTCATCAACACTATATTCAATAGCACAATTGTATTCTGATTCCCCCGAATAATAAACGCCTTCCTTAACTTTATACAAGCCCAACGCCTTCATATTATGCAAGAGTTTTTCTTCTTGGTCTCCAACCTTGCTTCCAAATACGCTCACACCATCTATCGGTCTATAAAATGTAATCCCTCCGCCATCTACAATTTCTGCTTTGATAATTTTTTCATTTTTATCATAGAGTTCGTATTCAGCCCCATACGTATAAGGATCCTCCATCTTTCCAAACTCTCCATCTAACATCTTATATTCCATTCCGTTAGCCACTAGATCTTTCGTTAACGAAGCTCTTACTTCCGTAAAATTCCAATTATACGGTTGCAATAGCAAAATTCCCCAATCATTTTCTTCATCTGCTATGACTTTATATCTCTCTAAAATTCTATCACTTGCTGTTTTTGCAACATCAACTATAGTTTCATGCGTCAATATCGGCATTTCTTCAAAGCTCTCTACAACAGCCCCTTCTGCATATTTTTCCATTATCTCATCAAATTCAGAATCATCGCAATATGTTGTATCGCCTTTTATACAAATTTCACCGTTTCCATTCAAATCATATGTTTCTAATTCATCCACGGCCTCCGTTAAGTAAAAAGTTCCTTTATCATAATATTGTTGTGCCTCTTTATCATAATAATAAATTGTTTGTGCTCCGTGGTCGTTGCTTACAATACTTCCATTCTCATATAAATCGCCCTCGTTTCCAAACCCCAGCATTTTGTTTAGTCCATCTGCAGAACTATCATATTTATAGACTGCATCAAAAGTCGCTGCCATATAGCCACCATATGCGTAAATCATTAATTCATCTTCACCATCTCCATCAATATCCTGGATACTAAATCGATACTCTATACTATCTGGATCCATGCCATCAATTTTTTCATGCCAACTGTCTGTATCTTTTTTATCAGGAAATGTATTTGCATAAAATAAATTCGACAGTGCATCCGAATAACGTTTCCATGCAATGTCATCTGCGAAAAACTCATATTGCATATCATCGTTATTTTCAAACTCCTCGCTACTTTGTTCTATTCCACCTTCGCTTTCGGAGTTCATTGATTGAGCCACATGCAAAGATTCTCGCTTTCCGAGTTTATTACTAATAAATGCGGAAGTTCCAAAATATCCGAGAGAAGTGGTCACCAAAGCAACAGATAAACCAATTGCAATTGGTTTGACCATATTACTTCCAGCCAATGTCACTTTTCCCGTAGTTGAAGCTATCATATTTTCATGCGCCCAATATCTGATGTTCCTATTTACCGCTATAGCTACCTCCTTTGGGCAAACCGATGCTTTTGCTTCCTCCTGAAAAATCCAGCACAAACAAGGAATAATCGGAATCGCATATAGCTTTGTTCCCTGCTTCTCTAATTCAAGCACGCTTTCTTTTAACTTCTTTTTAGCGTATCGAATTCGGCTTTTCACTGTTTCTGAATTACACTGAAGTTCTTGCGCAATTTCATTTACCGAAAGTTGATCATAATACCGCATATACACACAAATACGTTGATCTGATGGTAACGCGCTAATAATCTGCATCATAATTTTTCGTGTTTCTACATAGTCAACTTCTTTTTCAGGAATAAATTTACCGTTTTCATCCTCTGTATCCCATTCTTCATCCCCGTCTGATATTAAATCTGAAAATGTCCATTCTTTACATTTTCGATTATAATCCAATGCCTTATTTCGCACGATAGCATTAATCCATGATTGCAATTTGGTATAATCATGTAGTGTATCCAAGTGTTCAAACACCCGAATATAAGAATCCTGCAAAATATCATTTATATACGAAATATTACACGCATGGGTTTGTGCAACAAAATATGCCGAATTTATCGTTTGTTCATAAATTAAATTTATAGCATTCTCTTCTTTGTTTATTGCATCTTGAATAACCTTTTCATCAACTAACATCCAACTTTTCTCCATATTTCTAACCTCTCTTTTATCTCTGATATTATATAGACGAATCAAAATAAAAAAGGGGGTTAAAATAATACAAAATTTTTATATTTATTTCATTTTACAACATATAAATAAAAATAACCATAAAAAAGCTCCACTTGGAACACATGAGATTCTTAACACTCTCTCACGTCCAAATGGAGCATATTAAAATTTACCAATCAACTGACTGCCTTATAGGCTTCGAGCGCTTCCTTCGCCTTCGGCGAAAGCTCACGAAGTTTATGGTGTCAGGCACCAATTGCACCAATGCTGGTTGACCTCTCCATTTGCTCTTATGGGACATATATAGGAAATGTATTCTTTTATGTCCCCCCATATTGTCCGCATGGGACATATGTGAAATATCTATTCTCTTATGTCCCATCTCTCCTTTACAACAGGACATACATTATATCTTTTTCTCTATATGTCCCACCACTCCTTTACAGTGGGACATACATTATATCTTTTTCTCTATATGTCTCACCACTCCTTTACAGTGGGACATACATTACATCTTTTTCTCTATATGTCCCTACAACTTTCCATCAGTCTTTTTCAAAATGCTGGTAATCCTTCGAATGTGTCCAATCCCCACCCCAGGTAAATCCATATCGGGTAAAAAGCTTGTAACACAGATCATTGTGATCGATCTTATGCGGAAAATCCCCACTCCGGTCAACATATGCTTCTGCGTTTGCAGGCTCAATCGACAGCTTTCCGTTGACGGTTTTTACATAGGGGTTATAAAGCGTATTGATGTCGACTGCCATGCCCAGACCGTGTTTTGAGATTGTTGTCGTATGGGAAATGAAACGGAAATTAAACGCAGAGGAATTGTTATCGCTCATGGATGCCTCATCATCCGCATCGTATTCATCCACCAGCCGGACTTTTTCAATGGGATATTCTGCCTCATACAACTGCCTGAAAATGGCAAGGACATCCTCTGCAATGGCTTTATTTACCACAAGTTCTCCCTCTTTTGTCTGACCGTCAAACCCCATGTGGAGCACATGAAGATAGCGGAGATCTTCCCGCGGTACGGTACAATCTGCCTTGTATGATTTTCCCTGCATCTTCTCAAAAATATCGTCCGGGATTTTGGAAATATAGAACGCTTCCTCTGTGATACTTTTGTTCATGTTTTGTTTTTTCTCACTCAGTTCTGTCCCTGAAGTCCTGTGATCCTGTTCTTTTTCACTGTTCTCCTGATCCGCAACCTCAGACTTTTTTGTGTTTGATTTTTCCGGATGCCGGATCAGACGGCTTCCGGTTACGACTGCGGCGGCTGCAAGTAACACGGCCGCAGTGATGATCATTCCTTTTTGTTTTTTCACCAGTTTCTCCTTACTGACACGTTTCCCTTTTCTGTAAACATAAAAATTCATCCGCTTCAACATGATAACACCGCTAAGCCTACGCTATCGAAAAAAGTGTCATGTGAAAGCCCGAAGGCCGCATTTCTGCACGGATGAATTGTGTATATTTTAGCACTGATTTTTGGGATTTGCTATATTTTCATAACAAAAAATGCATTTTTCTTTTAATGCACCCTCGAAAAATAATCCATCAGAATTCCCTTAATATGATTATACCTTCTGGCATAAGAATTCTCCACCCGTATAATCTCCATATTGTGTGCCTGACAGATGGCATTTTTCTTCCGATCGCGCTCCTGCACCACCGCATCCTCAAAATGCTCTTTCCCGTCAAGTTCGATTGCCAGAACCGGAAGTTCCTTTTTTCCCTGTTTTTCGTACACAACAAAATCAAAGCGCCCCATATAAAACAGATCATCATATGTCATGTTGTCCTGAAACACCTGCGATATGGCAACTTCTTTGTGGATCACATACTTGCTCTGGGAAAGCCAGATATTCTCGAGCGCATGCGTCAGGTTTTCGAGAAACGCATTTTCGGTAGCGGTGGAAAACGGCTGGATACCAAGCGCACGGGAACTGATATGTTTTTCCGTGATCTCTGACTTCCCGTTGGTTTTGATGTACTGCGCAAGTTCATAAAGATCATCGTCTGCCTGTCCTGCATGCAGACGCTCCAGTTCTTTGCTGTCTGCGAGCAGAACAAGTTTGTCTTTCGCCCGTGAGGTTGCAACATTGATCAGTTCCTTATTGTTTTTCAGCCACTGATAGGTACCAGCATTGGTGCGGTCGGACAGTGCCGTGGAAAAAAGCACCACATCCTTTTCATCTCCCTGAAAAGCATGCACCGTTCCACAGACTAAATTTTCGAGGTGGTTTTCTTTGATCGCCTGCTCGATCAGTGCCCGCTGGTTTACAAACGGTGTGATCACCGCGATACTTTTGTCCGTGTTCTGCTTCGCGTATGCAATGACCTCGTCTGCTTCCTCCGGAGATGTATTTTTGATCCCGGCACGATCGCTTTTTACATCTACATAGACAAGCGGCTCCGGCTCTTTGCTTTTTGAACAGATCTGCAGTTTGGAATTGTAATATTTTTTATTGTTAAATCCAATAATTTCTCTGTTGCAGCGGTAATGGCTGCGCAAAAGCACTTCATCACTCACCGCATCACATGCCAGATACGTTTTGTAAATCGAATTCTTTCTGTAATCATATTCCTCTGCCACATGATACCGCCGTCGCAGCTTGCGGTTGATCAGTTCTCCGAGCAGAATAACCGGATTCAGCTGCTGCGGATCTCCCACAAGCATCAGTTTCTCTCCACGGATAATCGGGACAAGAGAGATCGCAACATTGCACTGGCTGGCCTCGTCCATAATGGTCATGTCAAACAGTGGCTCCGGTTTCCCGATCTTATGTGCCGATATGCAGGTAGTGATAATGATTGGAAAAACACGCTGCAGCTTCTTTACATTTTCGGATTTCTGCATGTATTTGTTGAATGCCCGCGCCTGTGTCTCTGGATTTTCTCCAGAATCTAAAATCTCCCGCAGTTCCTGATATTTGGGTTCTTCGAGTATCTTGATATAACGCGCAGACGTATAAAATAAATACTGATAAAATTCTTCTTCGTTGCGGTCGAGAAGCTGCAGGGCATCCGAATCAGAAATTTCGCCAATCTGATGGATTCTCTGATCGAGCTTCTGCATCTGGTATCCCTGCAGGTCCATCTGAAACGGGAGCAGATTCATGGCATTTTTAATATGTTCCTGGTATTCCATCAGATGCGAAAGTGTCTCTTTCCGCTCCTTTAAATCCAGAATTTCCTCATACTCTTTCAGTCTCGCAGAAAGACGTTTTGCACGGTCAATCCGGTCATCCTTGCGCTTATCGAGCGTGGACGTAAATATTTTTACGGTCTGCACCTGATTGCGCAAGCGGTTGATGTAGCTGATTGCAGCTTTAACTTTGTCTATATTTCCAAGCCGCAGTACCGGAAACGGAATGGTCTGTCCATGGTACTCAAGATGCGTCAGTTTCTCAAATACATTGTCGATTGGAACGTTATTGTAGGACGCAAATAAAACGGTCGTATTGTTAAAAAACGCCGTTACTATCGTGTTGATGATCGTATTTGTTTTTCCCGTGCCCGGTGGCCCCTGTATGTAGGCAAGCGGATATTTCATGGCGTTGTTGATTGCCAGCAGCTGATCCAGATTGATGTTCTGATTGATCAGTGCAATCGGATACGCCTTGGTGCGGCGCGGCCGTTCTAACAATTCCCCGAAGAAGGCTTTGACTGGATAAGTAACCTGCTGCTTTTCAAACATATCAAGTATGGCTTTGTACTCGTCATGCAGATTCAGCACTACATCCATCCCAAGCCCCAGCACATACGGCATATCATCTACGACTGGCTTTTGCCCGCCATGACCGGTAATCGCATCTTTGATTTTTTCCAGATTGTTTTCAAAATCTTCCAGCAGTTCGTACTCGTCCGCATCCAGAAATTTACGCGCATTTTCCGTCTGTCCGTCAATGCCAAACTGTGTGCAGACTGTGATATCTTCATCCGGCTGAAACACTCTGTTTTTCACATCAAGGTTCAGGTTCCGGTATGCCAGAACATACAGCCCCTTCGCCATATGAATACTCAATACATTGAGTGCCAGTTTCTTAATTCTTAAATTGGTGCTCTTTTTCTTTTCGTGAGACAGGGAATACTGGAAATTTGACACGACCTCCTGAAACTGCTGATCGTTAAGTGCATACCGTCCGTTTTTCACACGATCCCCATCGATATAATGGATCAGATCATAATCGGTGATGTAAGGTGTCGTATCCATGCGGTTACACAGTTCCAGATAATTTAGTATTTTCAGATTTGCAGAGCTGGAAAAAATAGTTTTATAGCGCTCCGGATGCATCTCAATATCTTCGATCAGCTGCCTGTTTTCCGGACAGTACGTTCCTTCAATGACTTCCGTGGACAGGATGGAATCCACAAAAATTTTGTCATATTCCCCCAGTGTATACATTCCGAGGTGCAGACCATCTACTTTGAGGGTACGTTTTGCCGGATCGAGATCACGGATTCCAATCCAGTATTTTGTAATCTGATCCGCTTTGTTCCGATATTCGATTTTCAGCCACTTTCCCTCATGAATCGCCCGGAAAATGTCCCTGCAAATCTGATTCATACTATGCTCCGTCCTGTTTTACATGATATCTCTATCATTCATTATGATGTTCGGACAGAACCTTTGTCAAGCAAATCCTCAATTCCCTTTGCTGCTCAAAGGATTACTTCTCGTTTCAAAAAACTGGTTGTTATCTATGCGTGCGCGGTTTTTGTCGTTGTACATACTGCTCTGCCGGATTTCTGCATTTTCTTTTTCCTGTTCCGGTGTGTTCTCCGCAAAATATTTTGGTCCTGCGGTAACCGGATCTGCATCCGTTCCTACAAGCATCGCTGATTTATCCGTGTAATTTTTGGGTTTCATGACATACCTCCAACTTTTTTGTTAGTATGTCCGATTTTTATCCTCTCCACTCCCGTAAGTAAAAGTTTGTAAAAACTTCCGTAACCGGTCTGTCTTCGGATTCTCGAAAAATTCTTTCTTAAATCTTCTTCTAATGGAATATCGTACTCTTTCTCAATTCGTCCGACATCGTTTCCAGATGACTTTTTACTGTTCTTGCAATGATTTCATCATCTTCCACGATAAAAATGCGATACATCGATTTAGTATCTGCCACGCAACCGCTGCTGTTCGCCTTCTTCTCCTGATGCAGAAAAAGATAATCAGCACAGCAATAATCACCAAATAACTTCCCATTGCCTGTCCTCCTGCGTTTCCATCATGAAATCTTAGTTCCTGCCTTTGAATACTTTAACGCTTCCTTGCAATATACAGACTGATTTACAATCCAAATCAGGCACACTACAA
This sequence comes from Roseburia sp. TF10-5, assembly GCF_003462365.1. Classification (NCBI taxonomy): domain Bacteria; kingdom Bacillati; phylum Bacillota; class Clostridia; order Lachnospirales; family Lachnospiraceae; genus Roseburia; species Roseburia sp. TF10-5. The sequence continues at coordinate 201,289 of NZ_QTYW01000002.1, forward strand.
GAGAAGGTAAGAATCCTATGCCCAAAACAAGTGCACAGACGGCAAGCACAATGGACAGAATCGTACAAACCGTGTTTGTGGAGGCGTAAGCTTTAACCTCAAAATCATAATCATCCGGGTGGAGATGCGAAACTGACAGAAGATTTTCTATGCAGGATGAGGCAGAGCAAAAATTGACAGGGAGCAGACAAATGAGCTTGAATATGCCGATGAATCGCAGAAAGAGGAGAACTCAGACAGACAGCCGGTAAGAAATCCTGAGAGGGAGAAGCCGAAGTAGGAGGATAAAGATAAACGTTTAAGTGGTACATGGACTTTGGAACAATATAAAGGACAGTATAGATCCGCTATGTATGCAGCAGTGAAAGCCCACCGGGAACATCACCCAACGGGTCTGTTCCCGACCTCACGGTCAGATACATATGAATAGTTGTGTTTATCCTGCTAACACTAATGGTATATCCATTGACTCCATAACAAAATTTGTGTATAATTTTGTTATGGAATGAGGAGGTGTTTTTATGCCAGCAATCAAATCAAGTGCTGATTTAAGGAATAATTACAATGAAATTTCTACATTTTGTCATAATTATCCTGAACCAGTTTTCATCACAAAGAATGGAAAAGGCGACCTTGCCGTCATGAGCATTGAAACCTACGAAGAACTGACCAGCCGCTTTGAACTTTACAGCCAGATCAAGGAAGGAATGGACGATATTGCCACAGGCAACACCAGACCATTTTCCGAAGCTATGGCTGATATCAGGAGCCGCCGCAACCGATGAGCTATCAGGTTCATATCACTTCCACCGCAGAACACGATATTATGCGTGCTGCGGATTACATCCAATTTACCCTCAGAAATCCCGATGCCGCAGATAATCTGTTAGATGCTGCGACTGAACAGATAGGCTCACTAGCCGACCTGCCACAGAAGTTTTGTCTGGTAGATGATCCGGTACTGGCAAGCTGGGGCATTCGTTTTGCGATAATCAATAATTACCTTGCCTTTTATACCATTGATGAAGAAAAGCAGACTGTAATCATAGTCCGATTTCTCTATCAGAAAAGTAACTGGACTTCCATTCTTCGACAGGGATTTTCCCTCATTTAAGGAATCTGTTTTTATGCAGGTTCCTTTTTAGTGCATATTATGTAACTCATCTGTGAAAAACTCTTTCTCAGATTGAAACAAATCCCTCTTTATTTCATAAAATAATATGTTATATGTACTTTCTCCATCAGACTTCTGCAAAATAAACATGATTTTCTGTGGTCTTGAGCAATAATCTGTAATGGAATTATTTAATAACGTAGTAGGGATGGGTGATTTTGTGCTATCCACCTTATTTGTTCCCTTTATCCTTATCCTCGAATCATAACCCATTATTCCATTCACATTGCCTGTAGCCATTTCAAAATCATTATCCCTCGTTACCAGATTTTTTTCACCGATTTTATAGCACTTACTATTTCGCAAGTCCAGCATCTGTTCCATAATAGCTACTTTTGAATACATGGTATTCGCATCTCTTCGTGGATTACAATCTTCTCTGGTAATTGTTCCCTCTATACAAGCCTCATAAATATGAATAATAAAGTGGTATCAGCATATTCTGAATATAATATTGCACATTTGCACAATATAGTTAATAATTCTTCCAGAGTCAATGTTCTTGTATTTGGTACTCTACACTTCATAATTCTCCTTAACGTAAAAGAGAAACCTTTGCATCAAAGGTTTCTCCACAATTTCTTAAAAACTGGTTTCGTTATGGTGCTTTGCCACCAAATCATAGGCCTCTCACCTACTCGGCTTGATTATCCTCTATGCTAAAGAGTAAATGCAAAGTTTTAACGTTGCCAGTGCAACGGAAGCAAACACCTTATGCTTCGTGTCCTGTTTCCAGGAAGAGATTCCTCTCTTGGTACTTATATTATACTCTCGATTCTGGAAAATATTAACTTGTTTTTTATAGCAATATCTTTTTGAAAATCAATCCAAATACAAAAGGATGTATCACGATAATTCTTGCATTACCTTGACGCATCCTTTCGTGTTGTATTTTTTATTCTTCTTAATGACAGCTATGACTTCCACATCCATGCTCGCCACATGTATGTCCTTCCCCGTGGTTATGCTCATGGTGAGAACACTTCACATCCGGATTATACTCAAGTGTTTCATTGATAAAAGCTTCTACCGCTTTATCTGCATCTCCGGAAACTCCTCCGAAAAGATTAATACCGGCTGCCGCTAACGCTGTCTGTGCACCGCCTCCGATTCCGCCACAGATCAAAACATCTGCGTTCAATGCATTAAGAACTCCTGCCAATGCGCCATGTCCGTTTCCATTCGTATCTACTACTTCTGAATGTACTACTTTTCCTTCCTCTACATCGTAAATCTTAAATGTCTCTGTGTGTCCAAAGTGCTGGAAAATTTGTCCATTTTCATATGTTACTGCTATTCTCATGATACCTTCTCCTTTTTCTTCTGCATATTTTTTGTAAATTTCCTGTTTGTAACATCCTCCAAAGCTGCAGTTGCTGCTCTGACCATCACAAATTCTGAAATCCCCGCCCTCGATTCTGAGTGGATGTCCATCAATGAGTGCATCTGCTATTTTCTTCCTGGCAATCTCGTAAATTCGTTGAACAGTTGTTCTTGCGATCTGCATAGCTGCTGCACACTGCTCCTGACTATAGCCATTCTTGTCCAAAAGACGAATTGTCTCGTACTCATCTATTGTCAGAACAATGGGTGTTTTTTTCTCATTATCATCTGCCGGAAGAAATTCTAAAATTTGGGGAAAATGACAGACTTTTCTGCATTTTACTGGTCTCGGCATAAACTGCTCCTTTCTCGCTTTTCTTATATAATAGTCCTATAAAAGGCATATGTCAATAACATTATTGACATATGCCTTTTATAAATCACCTTATAGTATTACTTATTTTCATTATTTTTTAATTTACAGATACCCTGCGTCATTGTTCCCATTGGGCAGAATGTACACCAGGTTTTCTACAGTACTATGGGATTGTCCGACCACCTACCATTCATTTGAAATACTCCGTTTTCAGTTGCAATTTCATACTCTTCTTCGAGAAATGGCAGGTTCTCCCCAGTTGATGTGTATTCATAATGTAGAACATGATTGATTCTCTGACTCCGCAGTGCCACATAACACTCGCCATATCGCATTACATGATATTGTCTTCCGCACCAGTTAAGACGTCGACCGACTGAAGTTAACGTTTCGAAGCTCAATCACTATTCAACCCTGCTTTCTTGCTGTCTACGCTTGTCAGATGCCGTTACCGGCATCATCCCAAGACTCGCTATTATCTGGTTGGCTAAACCTTGGATAAACCGGAATCCCACCGGCTTGACTACACACCCTTAGCTGGGCGCACAACTGGAAGTTAACCAATTCATTGTCTTGAAACATCAATTGCACTCTATTCAATCAACATATCAGATATTGATATCCTTCCATTTTCACCGAAATCATTCTCTGTCTTTTCAAAATCATAAATCAAAAGTTCAGGCTTATTTCTAACACATTCTTTTATACACTGACCCGATTTTCCAAGGATCATTGTCGGAGCCGTTTGAAATGGTGAAATAGCATTTACAGAAATAGTGGTAGTAACATTTTCAACTGCTCGAGTTTGTAAGTGTCCTTTAATCATGTTATATCTTTCGTTATCATCTATATCTGCTACATCATAAAATAGAACTAGATTTATATCTGTATTTCTTTTGTATAGTTCTCGAAAGAATTCAGGAAATCTGATTTCAAAACAAATTCTTATTCCAAATTTTATCCCTTCCATTTCAAATATTCCATTGTTACTGCCTTTTGTGAAATTATCCTTATCCCATCCCCACAAGGCACGCTTATCATAGAACTCAATTTGACTATTAGGCTGAAACAACATTGCTCTATTGTATATTTCTTTTTCTTTAAATATAGTTCCAATAATAAAGGAAATGTCATTTTTGTTAGCTATTGATTGAAGTTTATCACACATTATCTGAACAAGATTAAAATCAACACATGACGCATTAGATATATTTCTCGGAGGATACCCTGTTAATGAACATTCTGGAAATATAAGCAACCGAACATTTTCAGTTTTTGCGATATATATTGCTTTTTCTATTTCTTTATAATTCTCACTAATATTTCCAGATACAGCAAATTGATACGCAGCAATTCTCATTTAACAATCATCTCCTCTCTACAAATAACGATTGAACAAAATCACTGCGCGATGGCCTGCCAAGGCTGTGGCGCAGTTTTATTTTTATTGAAAAAGCAGTAGAATTACTTTCCATAATCCGTTATTGTTAAGTTACCACACGAAACAACTGAACTAAGAAAGCTCCACTGCCTATGATAAGAATAACATTTTTCAGTCTCTTCCGCAATCGGAATTATGACGCTAATGCACCTCCGAATAGGTAGATGTAATTATTAACACTAAGAAGATGAAGTTCTTCATCCTCTGAATCCTTAAGATTGTTTACTGCTGAAAGTAACATACCGCAAGATTCAATTCCCATCATCTTTCTAGGTGGAAGATTTGTGATGGCAATAAGTGTCTTTCCAACAAGCTCTTCTGGCTCATAATAAGCGTGGATTCCGCTTAAAATAGTGCGGTCTGTGCCTGTTCCGTCATCTAAAGTAAACTGTAATAATTTCTTTGACTTAGGAACTGCTACACACTCTTTTACCTTAACAGCTCTGAAATCTGACTTGCTGAATGTATCGAAGTCTACTTCTTCCTCAAATAAAGGTTCAATCTTTACATTAGAGAAATCAATCTTCTCTGGCTCGGCTTTTACCTCTTCTGAAGGCTTAGAACTTACGCCATTTTCAGCCTTTACGCCACCAATGCTCTTCATTGTCGGGAAGATCAACAAATCTATTTTATAGCCCTTTATGCACCTATATTACTTTATATTTTATACAACAGCATTTCATATTTCACCCTAATTCTACACCCTTTTTTCCTTTTGGGCGTAAATTGGGAGCATGTTGGGCGTAAGTCATCATTACTCTGATTTATAATCCATATACATCAATGCTCGCAACTGATCTCTCCTATTATAAATCACTGCAATAACTTGTACTTTAAAATTTTCTTCATCCACCCAATAATATATTAGGAAATTTTTTACAATAATCTTTCGCACTCCTTCATGCTTCCAAGGCTCCTCTTCTATAAGTGCATATTTCTTCGGCATAAAAGATAATGCAGCGATTGCATCACGCATTTTATCAAGCAACTTATTGGCAGCCTCTGGCGCTAGAAGTTCCGCAGAAATATAATGCACAATCTCTTTCATTTGTGCCATCGCTTGCCGAGTTACCTTTACTTCGTACTTTTTATCCATACACATTAAATCTCCGCTTTTAACTGATTAAATGCATCATCCATAGCCAAAGAGTCATCTGCCTTTGCCTGCGCAAGACCAGTCTGCATAATGGTATCAAATTCCTCTTTTGATAATGCATCTCTAGTTGTAAAAGTACTCGGGATTTCTAATGAGAAAGGGACTCCATCTCTCATAATAACCTGTCTATATGCCATGTCAATAAATACTGATACCGGAATCCCCAACTTTTCTAATATAGCCTCTGCGTGTTCTTTGATCTCCGGTTGAATACGTGCTGTTACATTAGCTGTTTTAACTGCCATAGTCCATATCCTCCTATCTATCTGTAATGTACCACGTTGTATAGTATTTTGCAATACCGATTTAATTAGTTATTTTTTTCCCTAAAATGAAATTTTAAATTCCACTGCCCTACAGGGCGGTAGAATTTAGTCCTGCACAGTAGATATTTACTCTTTCATACATCAGTGTTATTGTAAAAGTTCCTTCTGACAGCAGTAGAAGGAGAATTATCATGAGTAAATATATCCCTGGAAACCAGAAACATCTAACACTTAATGACCGTATCTACATCGAAAACGAATTATCCAAAGGTGTGACTTTTAAAGACATCATTAGCTCTATTTCCGGTGCGAGATTTCCAATATCAGTCGCTTTTATGATTCTTCCATTTGTTAAGTTTACACTATCAAACTGTTCGAGGTTATTGAATACTTGTTCTGCTAAGTTTTTATTAGAATCAAAATAATATATCCATCTATATTCATACCAATCTGCTGAAATCCCCTCAAAAGAATTTGCATATTGCATAGCCAGCCACATAATGCTTGCAATATTTTTCCAAAATGGCATATCCTTAACTTCCGGGTCTACTTTAATTATGATAGATGAATTTCTATCTTTTTCATGTGTCCATACGAATACTTTTTCATGCTCTACTTCAAATAATTCATTCATCTCGCCAACTTCAGGTTCAAAACTATTTTCAATTAAAAGCCCTTTCATATAAGCCGTTTTACATACATCATTCGGTGGATTAGGTGGGTATTTCTTTTCTAATTCCTTGTTTTGCTCAATCTGATATTCAACCCATTTCTCTATAGCTTTTCGCAGTTCGTTTTCCATAATAGCTTTCCTCTTTGTCACATAACATCTATTTCATATACTTTCTATAATCAATCATTTATTCTTCTCCCATTCTATCACACTTTTATCGAGACAACTATTTCTAGTTCCCGCAAAAAAAAGAACACACAACACTCTGTATGTTCTCTTTCCATATGTGAAGTCCAATATTATACTACGAAGTAGCTATCCAATCCTTTGAACTCTGCCGCTTTCATTTCCTTTGTAACATCAGCATAGATGTTCAGTGTGGTTGAAATGTCTGAATGTCCGAGTGCGTCTTGAATGACCTTTATATTTACTCCAGCTTCACACATTCTTGTTGTAAATGTATGTCTAAGCGAGTGACAGCTAAAATGAGGAAGCAACACATCAGGTTCATCACTGTGCAAAAACTGCTCATCATTGCAATCACGGATAATTCTTCGGATTTGGCTTTATCTTGTAGTTTGCGAATATCCGTATAAATAGAAAAAGCCCTTTGAGAAAAGGATTTTTCCTCTCCCAAAGGGTAGTTTAACTTTTACTTAGAATTATCTTTTTTAATAACTAAGTTATAATTGCTATCATAATACAGTCCAAGTTCTCTACACATTCTATCGTTCACATTATCTAACGCTTTCTTATATTCTGCATACGTTGGAGACAGAACCATTAAATTAGGAATGAATATATCATTATATCCTTTATTTTGTAACTCTTTCTGCATTTTTCTCTGTGCAATAAATGCTGGATGGTATTTCATTATACCGTTTTTCATTTTAGCACCTTTCCATACTTTTTCTTTTAGTCTTTCATATTCACTTTCACTCATATCACGATAATAGGCTATCATCTCATCTGCGGTTCTGGTTTCTTGTGCAATTCCACCTATCATCTTCGCACCTATTCCCATAATGAAAGGAACTTTCAATATCGTTTCATCGCAATATTCTAATATGTTTTGTAGTGCTCGCTTCTGTTCCAGAGTCTTCAACCTTACATTAAGAAATGGTTTGAAATGACTTTTAAAATAATCTCCCCATTCTTTTCCCGGTAGCAAAGACTCAATTGCATTTTCAACGGTTTGATAATCAAGTGCCTCATTTGCTTTGTCTGCGTCACCATCATCTATAAATTGCTTCAAAGCTTCAAGTTCTGAGTCTTTTAAAACTTTTTCCTGCACTTTTTCTTGATAAATACGAAGAAGAATACTTTTGTCGCCAGTTTCCAAAAGACTCTGTATGTCTTTAATACTAATACCGAGTTTTCTATATACTGAAATCTTTTTTAAAGTTTCGACATCTTGTGCAGTATAGTTACGATAACCATTGTTATCTTTATCCACTGACAGCAATCCTTTTTCTTCATAATACTTAACTGCACGCTTTGTCATTCCAACCTCATTTATAATTTCATTTAATAACATCAGATGCACCTCCTTATGATTTATGTTGATAGTATAAGCGTATACGCTGCGTGCAGGTCAAGAGTTTTTCGTCTTTCTTCTAAAAATGGGCAATCCCGATTTCAGGACTGCCCATTCATTCTGCTAATTATGCGATTTTTTCTTGCTTGCACCAATTTCTGCATCAATTGATGTAAGTTTGATGTAAATCGCTGTTTTTTTAGTTTTTTATCAAATGAAGTACGTCCCGTCTATTTTGTAAAACGGTACATCTTTACATCATCTTAATAGAGCTTTGCACCTGCCGGAATGTGGTCATCTACCATCAGAAGATGAAGCTTTTCTTCGCCTTCTTCTTCATGAATAGCACTGAGGAGCATACCGCAAGAGTCAATGCCCATCATAGCTCTCGGTGGAAGATTTGTAATAGCAATAAGAGTCTTTCCAACCAGTTCTTCCGGCTCATAAAAGCTATGAATACCGCTTAAAATGGTTCTGTCTGTGCCTGTTCCGTCATCAAGAGTAAACTGTAACAGTTTCTTTGACTTCGGTACTGCAACACACTCTTTAACCTTTACTGCACGGAAATCTGACTTACTGAATGTATCAAAATCAACAAATTCCTCAAATAAAGGCTCTACCTTTACCTTAGAAAAATCAATCTTTTCAGACTCAGTTTTTACATTTTTTTCAGGTGCTTCAGAAGCTGTATTATTTACATCATTTTTCTTATTTACACCATCTAAGGACTTCATTGTCGGGAACAGCAGTACGTCACGGATTGCCTGACTGTCTGTCAGTAACATTACCAGACGGTCAATTCCGTATCCGATACCACCTGTAGGCGGCATACCGATCTCCAGTGCATTCAGGAAATCTTCATCGGTGTGTTCTGCTTCGTCATCACCGGCTGCGGCATTGGCATCCTGTGCGGCGAAACGCTCACGCTGATCAATCGGATCGTTTAACTCGGAGTATGCATTACACATCTCCCACGTATTGCAGAATAACTCGAAACGCTCTACCTTGGTAGGATCGCTTGGTTTCTTCTTGGTCAGTGGAGAAATCTCGATCGGGTGATCCATGATAAAGGTCGGCTGGATCAGTTCCTTCTCGCAGTATTCCTCAAAGAAGAGGTTGATGATATCCCCCTTCTTGTGACGCTCTTCGTATGCAATATGATGCTCATCTGCAAGTTTCTTTGCTGCTGCATCATCCGGTACCTGATCAAAATCAATTCCGGTATATTTCTTGATGGCATCGTTCATCGTCAGACGTGCGAATGGCTTTCCAAGGTCAATTTCTACACCATTGTAAGAGATCTTTGTAGATCCGCATACTTTTTCGGCAAGGTAACGGAACATGGATTCGGTCAGTTCCATCATACCTTCGTAGTCGGTGTATGCCTGATACAGCTCCATCAGGGTAAATTCCGGGTTGTGGCGGGTATCCACACCCTCGTTACGGAATACACGGCCGATCTCGTATACACGCTCCAGACCACCAACGATCAGTCTCTTTAAGTAAAGTTCCAGGGAAATACGAAGCTTTACATCCTCATTTAATGCATTGTAATGTGTCTCAAACGGTCTTGCTGCCGCACCGCCTGCGTTTGCAACAAGCATCGGAGTCTCTACTTCCATAAAATCACGGTCTGCTAAGAAGTTACGGATCTCCTTTAAAATCTTGGAACGCTTTACAAATACTTCCTTGCTCTCCTGATTCATGATCAGATCAATGTATCTCTGACGGTAGCGCATGTCCGTGTCGGTCAGTCCATGGAATTTCTCCGGAAGAATCTGTAAAGACTTGGAAAGCAGTGTCATCTCCTCCGCATGGATAGAGATTTCTCCTGTCTTTGTGCGGAATGCATATCCCTTGACACCCCAGATATCACCGATGTCGGATTTCTTGAAAGTTGCGTACAGATCTTCTCCGATTGCGTCACGCGCAACATAGATCTGGATGTTTCCCTTGAGATCCTGAATGTTTGCGAAAGATGCTTTTCCCATGACACGCTTGAACATCATGCGTCCTGCAATGGATACGTGGATCGGATCGGCATCCATGATGCTTCTTCTTTCCTCATAATCTGCTTTGACTGCCTCTCTTGCAGCTGCCTCGTCCATACCATCGGTATTAACTGCCGGTCTGCCGGCTAAAAGCTTCTCTTCGTGTGCATTGTAAAGATCCTTCACATCTGATGTGTGATGGGTTACGTCATATTTGGTAATCTGGAACGGGTCCTGTCCTGCTTCCTGCAGATTTGCAAGCTTTTCACGGCGCACCTTTAACAGCTGGTTGACATCCTGCTGCTGTCCGCCCTGCTTTCCGTTATTCTGTCCTGCCATTTTCATTTCCTCTCTTAATCTACGGTTGATCTCTGGATCTCGAGTACCTTGTAAGATAACTCTCCAGCCTGTGTCTCTACGGTAATGGTATCGCCTACTTTTTTACCTAACAGTGCGCGGCCTACCGGTGATTCATTACTGATCTTTCCCTTTAAGCTGTTTGCCTCTGTGGAACCAACAATCTTGTACTCTAACTCATCGTTGAACTCGCAGTCGAGAATCTTTACCTTACATCCGATGCTGATCTTCTCCAGATCGACCTCTTCCTCAACAACGACTTCGGCATTCTTTAAGATCTTTTCGATCTCCTCGATACGCGCCTCGATGTCTCTCTGCTCGTCCTTTGCTGCATCGTATTCTGCGTTCTCGGACAAGTCACCCTGCTCACGGGCTTCTTTGATCTTCTGAGCAACTTCCTTACGCTTTACAACTTTGAGATTCTGCAGTTCGTCTTCGAGCTTTTTCAGACCTTCATAGGTCAAGATATTTTTCTTATCCATTTGATTTACCCCTGATTCTATATTTTTTATATGCAGCTTTTTGAAAAAAGCGCATAAATAATCCACAATAACCTAGGTATTATAGCGAATTGTCCACATTCTGTCAAGATATTCTCCTTCAAACCGGACTGTCGCTCATCCGTGAAGTTACCTCCCGCCCCACACCGTGTCCACCCAGCACCTGAACAGCAATTCCGTGAACATCGACACAGCTTTCTATACATCAGACGAAATACTCCATCAATAGTGTCTCCAGCTGTTCGTAATTTTCCACCTGATTGATTGCCACACGCAGCCGTGCTCCATGCGGATATCCGGCGGTATACCATGCCGCATGCTTGCGGATCTCACGGATACCGATATATTCACCTTTAAACTCCAGCATCATCCGGGCATGACGCAGAATCATCTGTGCCACCTCCGATGCCGGCGGCTTCGTCAGATGCTCCCCTGTTTCAAAATAATGCAGGATCTGCCGGAAAATCCACGGATTTCCCTGTGCGCCCCTTGCGATCATGAAGCCATCACATCCGGTCTGTTCTTCCATGGCAATCACATCCTCCGCCGTAAGCAGATCTCCGTTTCCGATGACCGGAATCTTTACGGCTTCTTTTACCTGACGGATAATGTCCCAGTCTGCCTTGCCGGAATAGAACTGCTCCCTGGTCCGTCCATGCACGGCAACTGCTGCCGCACCGGAAGCTTCCGCAATCTTTGCCATCTCCACCGCATTGACATGCTCGTCATCAAACCCTTTGCGGATTTTCACCGTAACCGGTTTTTTGATCGCTTTTACTGTCTTTTCAATAATCTCTCCTGCGAGTTTTGGATTTTTCATGAGTGCCGAGCCTTCCCCGTTGTTCACAATCTTTGGCACCGGGCAGCCCATATTCAGGTCAAGAATATCAAATGGGCGATCCTCAATCTGATGTGCAATCTCTGCAATAATATCCGGATCTGATCCAAACAACTGCAAAGACACCGGGTTTTCCCGCGGATCAATCGTCAGAAGTGCCTGTGTGTTGCGGTTTTTATAGAGAATTGCTTTGGCACTTACCATTTCCATGCACAAAAGCCCTGCCCCCTGCTCTTTGCACAACAAGCGAAATGGCAGGTCGGTTACGCCTGCCATAGGAGCTAATATTAAATTGTTTGGCAGTGTCACACTGCCGATCTGAAGTGGTCTGATCATAACTATTTTATTTTCCGATTCTGTTTTTTATACACAAGATTGATCCCTTTTAACGTCAGGTTCGGATCGTAAATATCCACAGCATCCGTCTCATTGGCAATGATGCGGCCAAGTCCTCCGGTTACAACGGTTTTGATATTTTCAAGTCCGACTTCGGCTTTCACGCGGTTAATAATATATTCGGTCTGCCCGATCTGTCCGTACACAAGCCCTGCCTGCATACTTGTGATCGTGTCTTTTCCGAGAATTGATGCCGGCTTTTTGATCTCGATCTCCGGAAGTTTTGCAGCATCTTCCCACAAGGCTTTTGCTGAAATCCGGATTCCGGGTGCTGTGATCCCTCCCTGAAAGGCTCCGCTTTCATCCACATAATCATAGGTTGTGGCGGTACCGAAATCAATGACAAGCACCGGACCTCCGTATATTTCGTATGCCCCGACTGCATCCACAATACGGTCAGCTCCGATCTGCTGCGGATTCGGTGTCACAATGCGGATTCCCGTTTTGATGCCCGCCTCCACCACGATCGGTGTGATATGGAAATATTTGACAAGTCCGCCCCTCAGGGAATGCATCACATTCGGCACCACGGAACAGATAATGGCATCCTTAATTTCTGCCGGATGAATATCGTTCTGCTCCAGCAGATTCATAAGCATCATCCCATACTCATCCGATGTCCGTGGCATTTTTGTCGTAATACGAAAACTTGCGGCGATCTCATCGCCCTGAAACACCCCGCAGGTAATATTCGTATTTCCAACATCTATGGTTAATATCATTTGTCTTCCTCCTCGTCCAGTGCCTCTAAGCCTTCGCCCAGATACAGAACTTTGTAATACATCTCAAGTGCTTCCAGCAATTCCCTTTTTTCGTTGCGCAGCTGCTTGATTTTCAGCACGCTTCCGATCTCATCATAGCAGAAATCGCCTTCTTCGCAGGAAGTGCGAAGTTCCAGATTTCCCGCTTCATCAAATACCAGCTCCAATACTCCGCCGATATCCTCGGTGTAAATGACGCACATGATTTTTAACTCGTCACGGATGGACTGTGGAAGTCCGTTGAAGTTTTCATTCAGATAAAATTTTTTCTGGTATGCGTTGGATACGCACAATACTACCTCATTTGCCTCTTTAGACATATCCATAGATTCCTCTCACGGAGACTTCTCCGGAAGACACCAGTTTTCTTGACTCCCAGGTGTCTACGATCAGTTCTCCCTTTTTTGTAATTCCCATAGCCTTTCCCTCAAATGGCTCCTTCGGATCCAGTACGCGCACCTGCCGGCCACGGTTCACCAGCAGCTGATCGTACTCTTCCTGTAATGCTGACAGATCCTCGGTTTGCAGATAGATGGCATATAACCGCTCAAATTCTTCCAGAAATGCCTCTATCAGATCTGCACGGTGCACACGTTTTCCGCACTCCAGCAGCAGGGAACCTGCATGATCCTGCAGTTCTTCCGGGAAGCTTTCATTGTGCACATTAATTCCGATTCCGATCACTATATGGTTGATATAGTCAAACTGTGCACTCATTTCCGTAAGAATACCACAGATCTTCTTACCATTTATGACAATATCATTCGGCCATTTGATCAAAGCCTCTGCTCCCGTCACCCGGTGCATTGCATTTGCCACTGCCATCGCTGTCACGAGGGTCAGCATGGATGCATGGTTCGGATTGATGTCCGGTTTGAGCATAAGTGTCATATAAATTCCCGTTCCCGGAAGGGAATCCCATGACCGTCCGCGACGTCCTTTTCCCGCAGTCTGCTGGTCCGCTACCACAAAAGTTCCGGACGGATGTCCTTCTTCTGCCAGTTCTTTTGCTTTCGTGTTCGTGGAATCAATCTTGTCAAAATAATACGTTTCCGCGCCTGCCCATTCGGTCTTTCGGATGCTTGCCAGCTCCACTTCGTCCATACGGTCCGGCACAGATACCAGATGATATCCCTTATTCTGCACCGCCTCAATCTCATAACCGGCCTCTTTCAGCTGGTTAATTGCCTTCCAGACAGCGGTCCGGGATACGCCAAACTGATTGCACAGCTCCTGACCGGACACATATCCGTCCGTCTCACGGAGCAGTCTTAAAATTTCTGCTTTCATAATCATACTTTCCATTCACAAAAATATGTAAACGTTTTTTCTTAGTCAGATAACGTTGCCTTCATGATCGCCTTGATGGAATGCATACGGTTCTCAGCTTCATCGAAGACAACGGAGCGCTCACTTTCAAATACCTCATCGGTCACTTCCAGCTCGGATAATCCAAACTTTTCATAAACCTGTTTTCCGATCGTGGTCTTTAAATCATGGAATGCCGGCAGACAATGCATGAAGATCGCGCTGTCCTTTGCATTTTTGAATGCATCGGTATTTACCTGATACGGTTTCAGGTCATTGATACGCTCTGCCCATACTTCTTCCGGTTCACCCATGGATACCCATACATCTGTATAAATGACATCAGCATCCCTGGTTGCTTCCGCAACACTGTCTGTCAGTGTGATGGTTGCTCCTGTCGTGGAGGCCACGTCCACACAGTAATCCACGAGCTTCTTGTCCGGATAATATTTCGGATTGGTGCAGGCAACAAAATGCATGCCAAGCTTTGCACAGGTAACCATCAGGGAATTGCCCATATTGTAGCGGGCATCTCCCATGTATACAAACTTCACACCCTTAAGTTTTCCAAGATGCTCCTTGATAGTGAGCATATCGGCAATCATCTGTGTCGGATGGGATTCATTGGTCAGTCCGTTCCACACCGGAACCCCTGCGTATTTTGCTAGTTCTTCCACGATTTCCTGTCCGTATCCGCGATATTCGATTCCATCAAACATACGTCCCAGAACACGTGCGGTATCCGGAATACTTTCCTTTTTTCCAATCTGGGAACCGCTCGGATCAAGATATGTCACATGCATACCCAGATCATGTGCGGCTACCTCGAAAGAGCATCGGGTTCTTGTACTTGTCTTCTCGAAAATCAGTGCAATATTTTTTCCAACCAGACTGTCATGCATGATTCCCTGATGTTTCTTCTCTTTCAGCTCTGCGGACAGATCCACAAGATACAGGATCTCCTCCGGTGTAAAATCCATCATTTTTAACAAATTACGTCCCTTTAATGTCATTGCTCTTCCTCCTTAAGTGTACGTTGAAAACATTTTACTCCATTTGCCGGAATTTTACAACAATGGTATGGAAAATTGACCGATCAAAAAAGGAGCTCTGCCTTTCGACAAAGCTCCTGGATTTTTAAGTTTAATAAAATACAATCGGTCCTACAACCGTTCCCGCATGACCGCTGGATGCCAGTTTGAAGTATTTTGCCCCACCTGTCGGATCACTGCCGTTTAATGCGGCTCTCGCTGCCTGTCTGGCGCTTGCGCTGACACCGCTGGCAAGTCTTGCTTCAAGTCTGCCGGAAGATGCCGGTCCAAACTGACCTCTCTGATAGATAACTCCGTAGATAGAATTTGCAAATCCGCCGCTTCTGACACGATTAACAACAACCGCTCCAACCGCTGTCATACACTGTACGCTGGTTCCTCCGGCCTCACACTGTACAAGTGCTGCCAGAAGTGTCTCTTCATCTGCACTTGCGGCAATCGACGCATTCTGTGTTGTCCGGGAAGATGCCGACTGACCGGACGACGATTTCTTTTCAGCAGAAACAGAAGCATTCTTCTTTGCTTCTTCCGCTGCCTTTTTCTCTTCGGCAGCCTTGATTGCTGCCTGTTCTTCCTCAATGGTGACTGCTTTGCCTGTATCCAGTGTGACGGTCACATAATCGTCACTCACATAACAGGTATCTGAACCAACTTTGACGGCAATCCATCCGTCTGTTTCTTCGGCTTTTGTATTCACATCCATGTGCTCACCCGATGCAACGGTTTTCACTACCTCCGCATCTGTGTCGGGTGCTTTACGAATACGAAGACCGTCAATGGAAACCTTCGCAACCGTATCACAGTGTTTCTTTGCATAATTTAATGCATCTGTTCCTGTCACACAATACTCATTCTTTACATATCCTGTTACATTGCCGGACTCAATCTTTGTCCAGGTATCGCCTGCTTCTTTCACAACTGCGCGATCCCCTTTGTACATCTTTCCGACAATTTCGGAATCAGAATCTGCCTTTTCGCGGACGTAAAGAAAATCATCCACCTTCGCCATCAGCTTATTCTGCCACTCCTGTTCCTCTTCGGAAACAGTTTCCTTTTCCGTGGTTTCTTCACTTGTATCATTTCCGGATATAACCGTTCCATCTGCTGTTGCCGCAACCAAAGCCGCATTTGTCTTTTCAACAGAAATATATCTGTCCAGATAGTCTGCTGACTCCAGTTCATATTCATTCATGGCAGATGCCACTCCGGCAATCCCGTTATTGACAAACTGTGTGTCTGCTGCATCCTTTGCTGCAATATTCACTCCATTACCGGTAACTGCAGTGACCGCCAGTGTGAGTGCCAGTCCCGACACGATTACACTTTCCATCACCTTTTTGCTTGCTTTCATTGATGAACCTCCGTAGTTTGTTTCATCCACCTTTTACCCGTGGATTCGTAACATTTTATGCAATAAGTATTACACTTATGTTGCGTTTTTAAACACTTTATTTCATTTGTTACAAGTTTGTTACGTGGCTTATTGTAGCACAGGAATTTCCATTTGTCAAATTTTAGTATAAAAATGGGTAGTGTTCTCCACTTTTGCTCATATTCCGTTTAAAAAATGGGTGTGCGTTTTCACTGCACACCCATGCCGGTTTTGAAAATGTTACATATTTTATATTCCTGTGTCAATTTATGTATTGTTTTTGATAAAAAACATTCCACTATGGGAAAATTTCCTGCAAAACAGTTGAAATTATGCGGTTTTCTTCCTCATCCTCATGTAAATTTTTATTTTGCACTTTCTCCGGTGATACACTTTTTTCTTCCTTTTTCCCAGGCTTGTCCATGTGTTTTTTTAAGTACAATTCCAGGCGTCTTCTGCACCGGTTTGCTTTTTTTTGTTGCCGCACAATACAAAACACCCCAATTGTTAAAAATAAAAAAAGTATGATCTGCAACCCCATAATCATTAACTCCATTTCATTTTGCCACCTGCTGATCCACATCAGTATTGTCATATCTGCTCCCATCCTTTCATATTATATAAAATCATTTCTTACTGTATAAATCTTATTATAATGAAAGAACGTCATCACCGGAATATCCTTTCGGTCGCAAGTTTCGACATATGTCGTTACTGCTCATGTTGCTTGACATTTCTATATGGATCATATAGAGTTGACTTAAGTAAAGAAAAGAGGAAATATCGAATGGCTAAATCAAAGAAAATTGTTATGACCGGTGGCGGAACTGCCGGACATGTTACTCCAAACATTGCCCTTATGCCGGCACTTCAGGAAGCCGGTTATGAAATTACATATATCGGTTCCTATAACGGAATGGAAAAAGAACTTATCGAAGCGCAAAAAATCCCTTATATCGGAATTTCTTCTGGAAAACTTCGCCGTTATTTTGACTGGAAAAACTTTTCCGATCCTTTTAAAGTATTAAAAGGATATGGGCAGGCAATCTCCATCCTGCGCAAACTCAAACCGGACGTCGTCTTTTCCAAAGGTGGATTTGTGTCTGTTCCGGTTGTCCTTGCCGCAAAGCACTGCCATATTCCGGCAATTATCCACGAATCCGATATCACACCGGGACTTGCAAACAAAATCGCAATCCGCGGTGCAAAAAAAGTATGCTGTAATTTCCCGGAAACCATGAAATACCTTCCAGCGGAAAAAGCAGTTCTTACCGGTTCACCGATCCGCCGGGAACTGTTCCACGGAGATGCGGAAAAATCTCTTCACTACTGCGGTTTCCCGGATCACAGCAAACCGGTACTCCTGATCGTCGGCGGAAGTTCAGGTTCCAAGGTCATCAATGAAGCGGTACGGAAAGTGCTTCCGGAACTGTTAGAACAGTTTTATATCATTCATCTTTGTGGAAAAGGAAACCTTGATGAGAAATTAAAAGGCGTGGTTGGCTATGCGCAGTTTGAATATGCAAGTGCAGAACTGACCGACATGTTTGCCCTGGCAGATCTTGCCATTTCCCGCGCAGGAGCGAATTCCATCTGTGAGCTTCTTGCATTACACAAGCCAAACATCCTGATTCCGCTTTCTGCCGCTGCCAGCCGTGGTGATCAGATTTTAAATGCGAAATCTTTTGCAAAGCAGGGATTTTCTTATGTGATTGAGGAAGAAAAACTGACCGATCAGACATTACTTGATGCAGTACGCGAAGTATATGCCGACCGTGAAAAATACATCCGTACCATGTCAGAGAGCGGTCAGATGGATTCCATCGGAACGATATTAAAACTGATTGAAAGTGTTTCTAAATAATTCACACGCCAAAACAAAAAACATGCATATCTGCTGTACGTTTTTCCAGCGATATGCATGTTTTTGTATATAGAGATACAGATTTTTTACATCTTCATCTTATCACAGATTTCTTTCATCTCATCATCGGAAAGAGATAAATGCTCCCACTCAGGAACTGCCTGATCTCCTGCTTTACGCGGAATCAGATGCATATGGAAATGAAATACGGTCTGTCCTGCTGCTTCTCCGTTATTCTGAAGCACATTGTAACCGTCACATCCCAACACTTCTTTTTCGTGTGTAATAACTTTCTTTGCAAGCTTTGCAGCCTTTGCGAGTACTTCATCATCAATCTCAAACATATTTGCATAGTGCTGTTTCGGCAGAATCAGCGCATGTCCCTTTGCTGCAGGACTTGCATCCAGAATCACACGGAAATCCGCATCTTCGTAGATCGTATTGGTCGGAATATCTCCGTTTGCCAGTTTACAAAAAATACAATTGTCGTCTCTCATTTTTTTGCCTCCTAAAATACAAATATCTGATCGAGCATACGAAGCGTTTTAAAATTCCCTTTCGCTGTCATCTCACCCGTCATAAACGCTCTCTGGAATGTCATCCGTCCGTCAATGATTGACTGCAGAACATCTCTGCTTAATTTTGCAACCACGTCAATCTTTTCTTCCTGTCCGTAATGAATCTCCAATTCTCCGTTTTGAATTGCCACATACAATGGCTTTTTGATTCCTTCGATAATAAAGGAATAGCTGGCAGCAAAATCCTCAGTAGATACAAAATGACTTTCCAGTTCCTTCACAAACGGTGTATCCATATCATCATCCGGTTTTCCAAGCATATCTTTGAACATTGATGCCAGTTCCTCAATATCCTCTTTCTGCTGCTTCACATAAGTATCATCCGATACATACTTCGAGAGCTGTTCGCTCTCCTGTGGTGTCAGATTCAGCTGCTGCGTCCGCAGAACGCTCTGCTTTACTGCCTGATTACTGGTCGGAAGGTTTTTGATCTTCTGGGAAATGGTCCGGTACAGGTTTTCCGCTTTCTTTTCAATGATCAGCGTATAATCTTTATTCTGCTTGAATTCCACCAGATCCTCTACATATCCGCATAACCCTGCACATGGTAATCCACCCAGAATCTCCCATGCATTCATCAGAGTCAGTTCTCCCTCGCGCTCTCCATAGGTTGTGGACATAACAATCGGCTGCATATAGGTATGGCTGATTTTTTCCTTATCACCATATAACCAGCAGGCATCCAGAAACTGCTGCATATAACCACCGATTCCCAGCCACTCAATCGTTGTGGCAAGAATAATTCCGTCTGCCTCTTTGAACGTCAGCGGAAGGGTTGCAATTTCATTCTTATGCTCATATATATTGAATCGTTCGATGTTTACCCGAAGTTCCCGTAAAACATCTTCCATCTTTTTTAATACATACAGTGTCGGGTCATCCAAAAGTCCCCGGCCTCCATAATACACGTTGATTTTCATCGGTATACTCTCCTTGCTTTGATACTAATTAGTATAGGGATTTTCCCCCGATAAATCAACTGCTTTACGAGGTTTCCGGTATAAAATAATTGCAAGAACAAATCCCATTGCAAGGCCACCGATGTGTGCCCAGTTGTCCACATCCACGCTGGTAATTCCATAATACAGGCTGATCACAATCATAAAAAGCAGCCCTTTGCCCGTAAGAGATTCATATCTTCCTTTATGTATCATCACAATCCACAGCAATGCCCCGATAATACCGAAAATAGCACCGGATGCCCCTGCCGATACCTCATGCTTTCCCCATGCGGTCATTTGCACATAGGACAGTGTACTTCCTCCCACACCGGCGATCAGATACAGACACAGGTATTTGATATGTCCTATCGCTTTCTCCAGAATCGGACCGGCACAGATCAGTACCAGCATATTATTCAAAATATGTTCAAATCCAAAATGCATAAAAGTAGCTGTAAACAGTCTCCAGTATTCTCCCTGCTTCACATATGGCGGCCAGACCGCCCCCATTCTTACCATAAACTCCGAATTTTCTGTATTTCCAAGGATTTCCAGAATCACATAAACAAGAACATTCACAGCGACAAATCCCACGGTTACAAATGGAAGTTTCTTTTTTTGTGGCATACTTTTCCCTCCTGATTTTTTCACATGCTATCAGTATACTCACTTCCATTTGGAAAGACAAGGCAGTTAGCAAAAACGATATCGGACATCCGCGAAACGGATCATGTCATTACTGTTTAATTTTCTTCTCTCTTTGTAAGCCAGCGGCTCATCATTCACAAACGTACCATTTGTCGAATTTAAATCTTCAATATAATAGATCTCTCCATCATGATCAATCCGCGCATGCAGCTGACTGATCGTATCTGCCTGTATTTGTATGTCCGCATCGGGACCGTACCCGATTCTTGTCATTTTCTTTGTAACACAGATATCCTCGTAAGATTCAGCTCCCTGATACAACAACATTCCCCTGACTTTCCCTGTCATGCTGTTCAGGCATACCGTTGGCCGATATTCGGGTTGTGCCACCGTTTTTATTACTTCCTCCGGATATACAACCGCAGACTTCGAAAGTTTTCTGGTATCCTGCAGGCATTCCCTACTTCCATGATAAGATTCATATACCTGTTTTTCGGTTTCTTCTTCTTCCAGAAGACCTATTTCTATCAGTAGCTTTTTTAATTTTCTGATCCACTCCTTCTGCCCCTTTTTCTTTCCCTCCTTTTTCTTTTCCCCCTTTTTCTTTCTGTTGGCTCTTTTTACAGTTTCATCTTTTCTTTTTTTGTCTGGATAATCTTCATATTTTCTTTCAGAAACTACGGGTTGATTGTTTTCCTCTCTCCAAACTTTTTCCATTCCATTTCCCCCGGATTCCTCCACAGCCGCCTTTTTCCCCTCATTTTGTCTGGTTCTTACAATTTCATCCCGGATATCTGTAATAGAATAACCATCCAGAAGCGTCTTCTCATAAATTCCATATGCTGCTTTTACCGCCCGTGTGTCTTTATGATCCACTTTTGTAAGCAGAAATTCCATTAACTGCTGAAATTCTGTCTCAATAGTTCCACTCCCACCTGGATATACGGTAAAAATAATTTCCTGGTTGCTGTTGGTAATAAATATTAACTCGGGATCCAGCATCAGGCAATTGGTCTGAATCAGATTCCATTCCAGAATCTCCATCTCACTGCAAATGCTCATAATCAGTTTTTCAATAAAAGAAATATCTACTTCTTTTACCCTGCAATACATATCAAGCGACTGTTTGCCGGATATGTTATACCAGTACTGTCCCTCCCCATCCATATATGCCTTTTCCACTGCAAGAAGTCCCGGCAATTTTCTCCGCAACATCAGCTTTTCATCCAGCCCCGCATGGATTCCCGCCGCAATTTTCATAAAACTTCCCGTAAGATTTCTTTCATATACTATTTCCCGATTGATCATTTTTTCACCTCTTTTAACGTCTGATACTGATAAAAGGAATCTACTGCCCACATATCTTCTATCTGTTTTTCTTCATGCTCCCCACGTACTTCATGCAACAAATCAATTCCTGTACACATAGCTGCTGCCATCGTCCATATCAGAACCGGTATGATCACAGCCGCTTCTACGGTATAACTTCCTCTCCATTTCATATTTTCTCCTTTTATCCCTGTAATCCCCACATGACCAGATGTGCCCCTAGCAGAAATGGTACAAACGGAAACTCAGATTTTCTATTTTTATGCCCAAATATCAGTAAACCAAGAGCCGCAATTCCCGCAATGGTAATGGCAATCATGACAATTGCCATCATTTCACCCAATGCATAAAAACATCCCATGCATAAGATTACCAGACCATCCCCATATCCAATACTTTCTCTTGTACTCCAGGCCAGTATAAGCATAAATATCCCCGGCAGTAATCCCAAAAACCATACTGGATTTTTCCAACAGCCTCCCAGCAGTGATACAGCCATACCTGATATTCCCAGCAGCAAAATTGCCCAGCCATGAAGTTCCTGTTTTCTCATATCTTCCCAGGAGAGTCCTGCCAATCCAAAGGTCAATATGCACATTCTGATTATTTCATAGTTGTTCCGTATTATTTTACCTCACCTCCGCATTCGCCCCACATTTGCCACAGACCCTTTTTCCTCCCGTCTCTTCCAACAGAATCAGATAAATGGTTCTTTTTAATCCACTGCAGGCAAGATCACTGTGATAACAGGTTCCGTAATCCGTCACATACACCTTTCCGGAGACATAATTTTTCACCACGCACCCGGAACATGCGCTGTATTTATGTTCATTTTTGTTTCTCATGCCGCTGATCTGTGCATAATCCGCACTTTTAATACTTAAATCCAGATAATGACACTTTCTGCTCCTGTGATAAACGGTTCCATGTTTTGTAACATACACATAATCACTCTGCTCCCCATCTGTACGGTCGCCAATCCACTTATGACTCTTACTTTTCTGACAGATACCAACACCCTTTACCTCAAAAAAACTGATTGGAATTTTTATGTAATAGTTAACCTGCAAATTAATATAACTTCCTGACAGATCGGATTTCGCCATTGTAATCGCATGTTTTCCACCGCGAATATATTTTTCCGGCAAACTGTACGTTCCCAGCTCCTTTCTAAAATACGCTTCCGCAGATACCAGAAGCCCCGTTTGCGATGAAACGGCAGATGCTTCACATGCTGTTTTTCTACTTGCATAATTCAATGCCTCCTGAACTTCTGTCTGAATCTGCAACACCCGAAAGAAAAATAGGAGCGTAAGGAAAAACACCGCTGTAACAGGAATAATCACTGCTGCCTCCAACGTATACGATCCTTTAAAAAGGGAACATAAGGATGCCTTTTGGCAAGGATGTTCTCCCAGGTTATAGATATCGTCTTGCGGATTCGAATCTATTGGTTCGTTTATTATCTTATGAATACATGCCTGCTTCGGAAAAGATTGAAATTTGAGGGTAATTGTCGGTTTCCATTGTCCAAAAGACATCCTTACATCCCCTCCTTCCCATGAAAATAACTATATCCGGAATGATTTTGAATCCGGAATCCATTTGAGAAATCTTCAAGGATGGATATAAAGCCAAGAAATACCGGTTGGAATTCATAGGTGGCAGTAAGCTCAGTTTCACACAAAACGTGGTCCATCTGAAAATTTTCGTACCCTTCCTGTGTCTGTACATACGCTTCCTCCACATCCATGGTGCGCATTGCAAGGGTATTTCCCTTATGAAACAAAAGCAAAATGGCAGCATATTGTCCATAATCCAATCCCTGAGAACAATCTTTCGCCACAGACCAGCCCGACAAAAGTTCCGGAATCATATGTACATTTGAAGTCCAGTCCGCATCACTTTTTATCATTGTAATTTTCCCACCGGACAATAGTGTCCTTACATCTAACACACTTTCTGCAAATGCCCACGCTACTAAGATTCCGTATTTTACAGCTTCGATTACGGCCGGATTTGCGGATACTCCCGCCAACGTGACCGCAAGTGCCATTGCCTCTGATTGTCGCTGGGAAGATGCGGTTAATGACGCCATATTTAACGGTTCTCTCATTGCCAGCAGCTCCGTAACCACAATTTTTAAATTATCCGCGTCATTTCTTTTTCCGCCCAGAACATACTCCAGCTCATATTCCAATACGCGATCCTGCTTTTTTTCCACATAGTTTCCAAGATAATTCACCAGATACTGATAAAACAATACTTTTTGATACCAGTCTGTTCCCACATAAGAATCCATCGTACCTTTTTCCAGACTCCTGTGTGAAACAGTTTCTTCTATATTAATAGATTTTCCGGATACCTTTGTATTTTCCGACAAAACAAGGGATAGTACCCCTTCTTTTTTTACTTCTGTCACCGTTTCTAAAGGATTCTCTGTTGGCGTTGCCTTTTCCCCAGAATCCTCTTTCTTTGTTTTATCCCCCTGACGCGCTTCCCCTTTTAACTGCCGGGATGATGAATTACCTGCCCCCTCCGTTTCATATTTTTCCGGATGCTTCAGTGCATCCATTGCATCTGCAATACCCTCATCCGGATTTTTATAGTCCTTTTTTACTTCTTTTACTGCTTCATAATGATTGTAGACGGACTTTGCCATCTCGTAGGCAATATTCTTTTTCATATAAGTACACACAGCCTTCTGAAATACGACACCATTCTGATCTGTCAGCAATCGATAGGGGTCATACCTTGCATCTGTCATCTCCGCGGTCAACAGACTCATCCCGGAAAGCAAAGTTTTCTGCTCTTTGCTTCCAAGATGATCCGATGTAAGGCCACGTAGCTGTGCTTCCCTGTTATTAAAACATAATTTACCTTTTGTATCTTCCACCCGTACTCCAAGGATTTTGTAAGTTTCCCACAAAGGACTGCAATAATCGGCAAAAACGGATTCCAAAACCGTATCCGTATTCATATACAATACTTTCTGAAGTTCATAATGTCTCGCTGCTTCTAAAAGTGTGAAAAGAAGCTGCGCCACCAGCATCAGTGAAAGGGCTGCAAACACAGTAATACTCGCCTTTTTTCTCACTATACCTCTCCTGCACGCTCTTTAATTGTGGTAAAAATATCCGAAACCAATGTTGTCAGTTTTTTCTTGAACAACACAACAATTCCTATCAATACCACAACAATCAACACCATTTCTACAACGCCTACCCCATCTTCTTCCATCAAAAAGTTTTTAAATCCTAACATAATTTTTCCTCCTTATACTTGAAATGACAGCATTGCCGGAATCATAATGATGGCAATCACGATGCCAAGCATCATCATAAGCGGCAACAGCATTTTCGTTCCTGCCTCTTCTCCCAATTTACAGGCCAGTGCCTTCCTTTCTTCCAGTGCATTCTCCGATTCCTGTTCCAAAAGTTTACATAATCCCCTGCTTCCGGTCTGTAAATTCTGTAAAAGAATCCGAATGAGTCTCTGATACTCTCCCAAATCCACTCTTTCTCCAAATTTCTGGTATGCAAGACGTTCACTTTCCCCATCCAGGATTTCGTGATTCGTTATTATCATTTCTTCATAGATATACCGTTCTTTTATTTGTTTTTTCTGCCTTTTATCAGAATATTGAGCGGAAATTCTATTCCATGCTTGTTTTAATGACATGCCTGCTCCCAGTAAAATCAGAAGTTTACTCACAACTTCCGCATAATCCAGTTTCATCTGCTCTTTTTTTATATGATCCGCAGTACGTTTTCTCTCCAGAACAATTCCCGCCATCAGGAAACAGACAAGCACCTCAAAAAACAAAATTTTCCATACCAGTTGCTGTTTTTTTTCTTTCCATTGCAGCTTCACCCCTGCCGCCTGATCCGGCAAAGTCAGATACCTCTCCCCTTCCTGCGTACTCTGCTGCTCTACTTCAGCTGCAATTTCATGAATGACCTTTTCCTGCTGCGACATCACTTTCGGGTATACTTGAAAAGAAAACGTATATTCCTCCCGGTACTTTTCACAGGTAAGTGCCACACTTGCCTGTACAAGTTCTCCCTGGGGATCTAATTGATCCTCCCGGATCGTTCCATCCACGTCCACTGCATTGTATTGATCCAATGTCCAGTCGGCTTTTACCAATCCTTTCACATAGCTTGGCTTCATATGCACCTGCTCTGTTACATGTGCAGCCTCTTCTCCCTCTGGGAAAAAGGTTTCGTCTATTTCCTTTTCTGCCCGAGAAAAATAGGATTGTGCAGTCTTTTCATCAATACATTGTGCAGGAACACTTATCTGATAATCATAATCTTTCAATTGTTCTCCCGCATTCAGCGTAAGTTCCACTTCCTGTCTCCCACTGCCCGGGCTGCCTCGGATAATCCTGTTTTTATCATCCATACTGCGACTGGAAAATTCCATATATGCTCCAAGCAACAATAACAGAATACAAACAACCGATGCCTCTATGATTTTTTTCCTTCTCACGCTTCCCCCTCTACATGTGTATTGTCATTATTTTCTCTGCCAGTACAATTGCCCCGCCATAAGCTGCAAGACACACCGTCATAAACAACGCACCTGCCACATTTCCGTATAAAACATTCAAGAAATCCATGGATGTCACTTTCAGATATGCCAATATGAATACAGGTATAACATTCATTACTTTCTGTTCCATCTTTCTGGAAGCAATCTGTACCTGAATCTCCCTCTCCGTTTCATGGCGCACCCGCATATGTCGGGATGTCGCATCAATGATTGTCACAAAATTTCCACCGCTGCGTTTTGCGAACGAAAAAACTTCCGAAAAACCTGCAATATCCATATTTCCGCTTCGCGCAGAAAAGTCCGCAAGTAATGCCTCCAATGGCTGATTGAGACTGATGGAACAATTCATCTCCTTTACCTCCTGATACATATAGGATTTTTTCCCATATAATGCGAGTATTTCTTTTTCTGCCTCTTTCCACGCATTTTCTATAGAAAAACCAGCAAGCAAAGCCGCACTGATACTCCGAAGAGTATCCATAAATTCCCTTGCAAGCTGTATCTGCATTTGTTCTCTCCCTGCTTTTTTCTGACGCTTCATGAAAAACCAGATAAAAACAGGGAAAAATACTATCCCCAGCCAGCTGGCATAAAATAAATACGCAACTACCGCTGTCAGCAGCCCCGCCAAAGTAATGCTTCTACAGACTTCCTTCCGACTCAGATGATACACACGATAATCCATCCTCTATCTCTCCCTTCTCCCGGGTCAACCCTGCCATCTCCAGTTTTTTACGATTCTTTAATATGCCACAGTGTTTCCACTTCCAGCTGCCCTCGGTTCCTTCCAGCTGATAAATCGGAGAAATCTGAATCTCGCCATTTTCCACTCCGCATACCTCTGTAATTTCCAATACCCTGCGGCTTTTATCCGGTAATCTTCCCAGATGAACGATCAGGTCTATCCCCGATGCAATCTGTTGTCTGATTGCAGCAATCGGCAGATCCATCCCCATCAGTACCATCATTTCCAGACGGGAGAGAATATCTCTGCTTGAATTTCCATGGGCGGTGGATAATCCGCCGTCATGTCCGGTGTTCAATGCCTGAAGCATATCAAATGCCTCCGCTCCACGGCACTCCCCAACGAGTATTCTGTCCGGACGCATACGCAACGCCGTGCGGATCAGATCCCGGATTGTTACCGGCTGGACGCCCTCCATATTTGCATTCCGTGTTTCTAAACGTACCAGATTTTTGATTCCCTGTATTTGAAGTTCCGCGGAATCCTCAATCGTTATAACCCTCTCATCCTCCGGGATATACTGTGATAAAGCATTTAAAAATGTCGTTTTCCCGGAGCTTGTCCCTCCCGAAATCAACAGGTTGTATTTTGCCCTTACCAGCATCTTTAAAAACTCTGCTGCATCTTCCGGAAGTGCCCCTTTTTGAATAAGGGTCTGCATATCCAGCGGTTTCTCCGGAAATTTCCGGATTGTGATTGTAGAACCATCCAGAGAAACCGGTGCTAGGACAATATTTACACGGGAGCCATCTGCAAGTCTTGTATCTACGATTGGATTCGATAAATTAACCACCCGGTTATGTCTTCCAACGATCTGCTGTATCACATCCTGCATTTTTTCTTCGCTGGCAAATGCCTGATTCCATGCATGAACCCTTCCTGCCTTTTCGTAAAAAATATGTTTCGGGCCATTAACCATGATCTCGGAAATTTCCGGATCATCCAGAAGTTCCTGCAAAGCATCCAGTTTTCTGAGTGAATTAAATACTCTTGCTTCCAGCATCAGACGTTCCCGAATGGAAATGGGTTCCTCCTGCATCAGCCGGGATGCCTCTTCCCCAATCAGATTTTCAATTTCTTCATCCGACATCTCCCGTGAAAGATCCATGCGTTCCAATACACGCTGCCGGATATCTCCTACATACTCATCCAACCGGCATCATCCTCCGGATACTGTCTCCAAATTCGTTCCATTTCCATTGCTCGATGAGCCGCTCGCAGGATACCACAGGGGATACCACAAGCGGAAGCTGTATTTCCCGCAGATTCTCGGATAACCGTTCTTCTCCACGTTTTTGAATTTCTGTCAAAAATTCTTTCTCTCTCCACTGTCCAAGCCCTCCTCTGCTTTTCATCAGGAAAATTTTCTGGCAGCTCCCCAGCAATTCAAAAAATCCCATAAACCGTGACCCCAGATTTAAAACGATGGTTGTATAATTCATTTCCTGCGCTAAAATCTGAAACAATTTCTGATACGTCAGATTTTTCACTTCACACAGACACTCGGTATTTCCCAAAGGATACACAACATCTGTCCTGTCCAGATGACCGATGCAGGAAACCATCCTGCTCTTTGAGTATTTTCCGCTTTCTGCCATCACCAGAAGTTCTTCCATCCCGGACGAATAAAATTCCCCCATCAGCTGCGACAATCCACTGTTTTCCTGCAAATCCAGAAGCAGAACTTTTTCGTTTTCACTCAGAATGGAGGACAGCGTGACCGCAAACGGAAGCTGCATTTCATTTTCTGCCAGCGAATATACTGCAAGAACCTGTAATTTTTGCTTCACACCCCCACTGGCATTTTTTATTTCCTCCCCAATCTGTTTTAAAATCTCATCGACGATTTTATTCACTTCCTGATACTTATCCACAAACACCACCCCTTTTTCCACCTCTTTATCCACATTTTCATTTCCATCAAACAGATAAATTTGTGGAATTTCACATTCTATCCTGTTTTCCCCAGCCAAATCATCCGACAGAACAATTGCATCCAGGGTTTTCCAGTTCTCCTGAAGTGCCTCCTTCTGGGAAAACATGTGCAGCTCAAGCTGATCCCGATAATGATTCATCAGGCAGCTGGTAAAACGGTCACCATACTCCCGGTCTCCAATACAGAGTCCCAATCGAGCTCTCCTCATAGCTCCTCCTTTCTTTTCAAAACAGTGACAGCCATACTGTCCGATGCGCGTATAACATTCCCAGTAAAACCGCAACAGAAAAATGCATCAGATTCTGCTCCTGAACCCAGCCATTTCGATAAGAGGAGAATTTCCCCGAAAACAGTTCCCTTAAAAAAACCTGTGCTTTAAAAAGGCTGATTCTAAGATTGCGCATATACAACATCTTGAGCACGGCTATTACTGCTCCTGCCACAAATGCTGCCAGCACACAGTCTGTCAATGTTTTTAAATTTGTAAATCCACCGATAACGGAAAAAAGTTTGATATCTCCGGCGCCCAACACACCTATGAGATAAAAAAGATATAACATGATAACCGGAATAGAAATATTCAAAAGAACTTGAATGATTCGCGGCATTCCACCCAAAACTATACCGAATGCCATCGATAAAAATAAACCCATGATAATCAGCCGGTTACTAATCCTCATGCTGGTAATATCCTGAACGACTGCCACAATTAGGA
This sequence comes from Roseburia sp. TF10-5, assembly GCF_003462365.1. Lineage (NCBI taxonomy): Bacteria > Bacillati > Bacillota > Clostridia > Lachnospirales > Lachnospiraceae > Roseburia > Roseburia sp. TF10-5. The sequence goes on from NZ_QTYW01000002.1 coordinate 231,123, forward strand.
TTGCATACAGTGTCAGAACCGATGCCCCCTGCATCGAAATCAATTTGCATCACCCCTTTGTTGTGAATCGAATTATAACAATGCCAATTTTATTTGTCAAGCAGTTTTTTACAAATCTTTTGTATAACTTTTCCATTTTTGCTTATACTTGTAAAAGAGAGACTTCAGAAAGCAGGTGATCCAATGAAATTGTTTAAGACAACCCCTCAGCCCCCTGACGGCTATGCAATACTTCTCGATAATCTGAAACAGACAACCGCAGAACTGCAAAATACCTATGCCAATCTTGAAAATGTCGTTGATCCGGATTTGATCGACTATTACATTTATCAGGCAAAAGCCGTACAGATGCGCTATAAATTTCTTCTGGGATGTGTAAAAAAAATAGAGGGAAACTATTCGCTTCCCTCCTGACCGTTCTCATTTTACGGAAATTTTATACAAAAAAGCCCCGGTGACTGTCCACATCCATATAATCTTCGTTTACGGCACCGCGCGCATAAGTCATCCCTGCATATACCTGCTGGGTATTTTTCATAAGGGGTGCACTCTTGTCCTGTTTCGCCACCTCTACAAAAGAAGTATACAACCGGTGCATGATATGTTCCGCTTCCTGCACTCCATCCAGCCGATTCTCGTACATCGCCCGTGAAAGCTCATTTTTACAGAACATATAGAGTTTATACAGGTTGTGCGAGATCGGATACGAAAAATTGAGACTTCCGATCAGCTCATCCAGAACACTCTGTGCATTCCGGATCGCATCCTTCTGTCCATCATGATCTCCCTTGCAGTGTGCCTGCCGAATATCATCCACATAGGCAAAAAAGATATCGTAAATGATGACGATCATCTCACCGGAATTACACTGGCTCAGTCGTCTCGTAAAATCTTTTTTCAACTCATTATCCATATGCTACTCCTATTTCTGCAGCAAAGACAGTACCTGCTGTGGAATATCATTTGCCTGTGATAACACCGAAACAGCAGCCTGTTCCAGAATATTCTGCTGTGTATATTCTGTCATTTCAGATGCCATATCGGTATCCATAAGCCCTGAATACGCGGTTGTCATATCTTCCTGTGTCTCTGCCAGACTCGAACTTGCGTACTCCAGACGATTTGTGTATGCACCGATTCCGGAGCGGATCGCACTCAGTTTTGCAATTGCTGCATCCATCGTGCTGATGGCTTTGTCTGCACCTCCGTTGACCGCCACATTCACCGTATCCAGATACAGACTCTCCGAGGAAACTTCTGGAATATGTACATCCATATTCTGATACTGGTTTGCACCGATCTGAATTGTCATTGCACCGACATCCGTCACGTCAAATACAAGCGTCGCTCCTGTTGCCTGTATATCATCACTCAGCAGAAAATCCATGGAAAATCCACCCTTATCCGTGATTTTCACACGATTTCCCTCGACATTTGTAATTACTGTACTTCCAAACCCATCTTTCAGTTCTATCTCTGCATCGGTTCCGCTTGCCACAAGTTTGTAACTTTTGTCATCTGTATTTTGAACAACTCCCTGCGCATTTGACAGACCTGTTTTTTTTGCCATCTCTTCTGACATACCAATGGTCAGTGTTTCTTTTGATCCCCTGTTATCCGCAGTAATCTTATAAACCCCTGCCGTATTTGGATCTTTTTCAAACTTGCACCCGATCTCATCTGCCACAGATATCATCTGGTTATATACGTCATCGGCACTCATTCCCTTTTTATACTCGATCCCCACTCCGTTGACAGAAATTGTGCCTCCTTCGAAATCCGGATCATTGATCAGACCGGACAGATCCAGCTGATACTCTGCCTGCTTTGCCGGAGTCTTCACTTCCACCGTATAATCGCCCGGAAGAACTTCCTCGGAAAAGTCAATTCTTGTTGCGCTCCGTGCAAATTTTGTTCCATCTGCTGTTTGTGTTCCACTCACATATACACGTGTATTAGTCGAACCATCAAGCAACGTCTTCTTGTTGTACTCTGTATCTGTGGAAATCCGGTCAACTTCCTGTGTCAGCTGATCAATCTCGTCCTGAATACTCTGACGGTCCGAATAAGAGTTTGTTCCGTTTGCCGCCTGAACACTCAGTTCACGGATACGCTGCAGCATATTGCTGACTTCGTTTAATGCCCCGTCTGCAATTCTGAGTACGGACTGTCCATCATCAGAATTCGCTTCTGCCTGATCCAGACCATCAATCTGTGCTTTCATCTTGCTGGAGATTGCCATTCCCGCCGGATTATCCCCTGCCTTGTTGATCTTATATCCACTGGAAAGACGGCCCATGGAAATACTCAGTTTATTTTCTGTCCGGAGCAGCTGCCGGTTGGCAACAACAGCAGACATGTTGCGATTAATCTTCATACTTATTCCTTCCCGTATACGCTACGTTTGAGCATCCCTGCCCTCTGATTTGACACTCCCTGTCATTTCATCTGACATATATATCGTCCGAAAATGCCAATTCTTTAATAAAAAAAAGTATAATTTGCAATTAACGGGAAATCGTATTATAATAGCAACATTAAACGATATTTGCAAAGGAGGATTTATCCCATGGCTAAAGTAACCAAGGATACTATGATCGGAGAACTTCTTCAGATTGATGAGAACGTAGCACCTATGCTTTTAAACATTGGTATGCATTGTCTTGGCTGCCCATCATCCCAGATGGAGACTATTGCTGAGGCAGCTATGGTTCATGGAATCGACCCGGATGATCTGGTAAATGATATCAACGATTTCATCGAGCATGATGCAACCGCATAGATTTCACGTATCAAAAAGGAGTGCTGAATTTCAGCACTCCTTTTTGATTTAAATTTTCTAAAGAGATGCAAACACCTGCAGTGCCTGCGGTCCCGTAATTTTATTTCCATGCTCCGCAAAATATGCTCCAACTGCAGGATTATAATTTTTCTGCTGTGCATATTCGCAAATAATATTGCAGACTTTATTAAACTCTTCCGGTGTGTGGTCATCTTTGTGGATCACCAGATAAAACCGGTTTTTCTTCTCGTTCTTAAACAGGTCATTTCGTCCATTGTAATAATTTACAAGTACATGTGCGAGACGCTCCACCTGATCTATCGTCGTAAATTCAAACATTTTCGTCAGATCTGCCGGTACTTCCGGTACTTCTTCCGGTGCCTCTGTCTGCTGTGCATTTTCACTCTCCGGAGAGGCTTTTGCTTCACGTATTTTCTGGAAAAGTTCCAAAATATCATCTGCGCCTTTGCGTTCCACATTTCCGACTGCTCCCGTATTTGAAAACAGTTCCTCATCTCCGGCTTCCGTAAACTGGGAAAAACGGGTGTCGAGTTCTTCCGGGTATTCAACCTTTGTAATCAGCAAAACCAGGGATTCGGAAGACAATGGAATTGCCTCTACCATAAGTGGATTGTCACTCACATCAAATCCAAACTCATAATTTGCCTGCTGTATCATATCATGGAAAAGTCCTTTTGCTTTCTCAGAACCATATGCCAGTTCCCGCAGATTAATCTGACGATCTGCAAGATCCTGTTTTGTTAATGTGCATCGAATCTGATTTTCATTTACTTTTTCAATTTTCATCTCTATCACATCCTTCTCTGGAAATCGCTTTCCGTAAATGGTACACTTATTATAATCAAATGCCCTCCCGTTGTAAAGTTACCACGGATTAAAAAATTATAAAAAAAATACTTGCATTGCAAAATAAAGTGTGTTATAAGTTTATGCATGAGATGCGTCTCTGACCCAAAGGAGCGTATGAATAACAAAAATTTAATATTGTCTGACCGATACGAGCTGATTCGTCCCCTTGGCCAGGGAGAATGCGGAAGTGTCTTTCTTGTCAGACAGCAATCTTTAGAGCAGTACCGTGCAATGAAGCGATTCCCCAAAAATACTTCTGCACAACCGCTCTTCGCAATATCCGAAGCACAGATTCTAAAGTCTGTTCAGCATCCCGGAATTCCCACAATTTATGATTTTGAAGAAGATGAATCATTCTACTATCTTGTGGAAGAATATATTCAGGGTGACTCTTTAGAAGAATTTTTGCTTCATCAACAGTCAATATCCCAGAACCAGTTTTTATATTTTTGTGAGCAGCTTTGTGACATTTTTGCATATCTGCATACATTACGGCCTTCTCCGATTCTTTATCAGGATCTTAAGCCGGAACATATTATAGTATGTGGAACACAGCTTAAATTGATTGACTTCAGTGTCGCATCTTTTGCTGCCATTTCTGGAAAAGACTTCAACCATTTCGGAAACGTGGATTTTTCTGCTCCGGAACTTATCTCAGGAAAACCGGTAACCCTGAGATCCGATATCTACAGCATTGGAAAAATCATGGAATATATGATGCCATATCTGGATGCAGCCACCAACCGATCCATTTATCCCAAAATTCAAAAAGCAATTTCAGCAGATCCCGACCTGCGATATGAATCACCGCAGGCTCTGTACTCTGCATTAAAAGAAGTAATTGAAACTACGGGAAGAACGCATCTCAGGCAGACAATTGCAGTCGTTGGAAGTCACAGCGGCTGTGGTGCAACACACATAGCAATCGCACTGGTGACAACACTTAACTACCTTGGCATTTCCGCGGTTTACCAGGAAAAAAACTGGTCAAACGACTTGCGCAAGACGGTTGCCCAGCTGAAACATGTGTGGGAAAAAAACGGTTGTTTCTTTTATCGCAATTTTACAGGATTTCCAAAATATGACAGTGGCATCGACATCCCAGAGCCTGTCACACAAATCATGGTAAATGATTACGGATGTGATTTTTCTTTCTCCTGCCTTGCAACGGCGGATCATATTATCTATGTGTGTGGAGGAGCATTGTGGCATCGGGACGATGCAAAGTCCAAAGACTTTCTTTTACAAAATTTTGGTAACCGCCTGCATGTTGTTGCGAATCTGTGCGACCACAATTCTGCCATTTATTTTGCCAGAACATTTTCACAGCCGGTCTATTTTTATCCGTTTAACACGGACATCTTTCGTGCAGACAAAGAAAAGCTGGATTTTGTTCACTGGCTGCAACAACCCGAGAAAGGACGGAATCGCCTATTTTTACGTTTCATAAACCATTTATTCCGGCTCCTGCAACCATAGGAGTCTGCGGTACAACAGTAAATTCCGGTGTAACACACTTTAGTATTTCGCTTTGCAACTTTTTACACAGCAGATTTCTGGCCCGCACCGCATACCTGGAAGTCAATGCCAGTCATGAAATCGCTGCGCTTTCTTCGAAAAAGGACCCAACCATTCCTTTTCGCTGCAATGGTGTCAGCTACTATCCGGAGATTACACTCCGGCAGCTGCGGGAACAGTTACATCTGCAACACAAGTATAAAATTCTGGATTTCGGGGTTCTGACTCCATACTCATTTCCGGAATTTGTCCGCTGTGATTACTGTATTGTACTGACAAATGTGAGTATTTGGAAGGATCGGCAGCTCTTACAATTTATTGAGGAACTGAAAAAAACAAATTTAGGAAAGGATTATAAAACAAATGTCCGTTTTATGAGTATGGGAAACCTCAAAAAAGACCGAAAAAGAGTCGAAACGTCCTATGGAATCCGTGTGATTCCGGTTCCCTTTCTCGAAAACCCGTTTCAAGTGTCCTCTCATGATTTTGGATTCTTTGAACAAATATGGAAAGGAAAACAGTTATCACATTAAATTTATCTACTGACAATCAGCTGGTCATTGAATTCAGACCAGAAGTATATGAAAGTCTGATCGTTACTTTTTAAAACGATCCATTAAAAAAAATAAAATAACAAATGGGCTATTATTATGGGTGTGAAATGAGTCTCAATGCAACTCCGTCACGCACAAAATAAACTGAAAAAAGACAAATGGGAGGGCAGATCCACAGACACAACTGCCCTCCCGAAAAAATTCAAACAACTTCTATTTCTTAATTTTATCTGATTCCATTTGAATCTGTACAGGCACAATGCTATAATCGGAATAAATATATAATTTGCCAACAGACAAAGGAAGGACGGCTCATGAAGAAAAAATCTCATTCCATTTTCGCTGTGCTTGCACTGGCACTTGTCATTGCTGCAGCGATCGTAGTCTTCGCCCTGATCCGCAAATACACACCGAGTAAGGAACACGAAGATTTAACCACTTATTATCATCTGACAAATTCCGATGAGGTTGCCATTGTTTTAAATAATGAAGTAACCTCTTCCAAAGCCAGGGTCATTGACGGTCATATTTATATTGATTATGATTTTGTCCATGACAATTTAAATTCACGTTTTTACTGGGACAATAACGAGAATATCCTTCTCTATGCAACAACACAAAATCTGATCTCGGCACAGGCAGAGCAGACCAGTTATATGGTTACAAAATCTTCCGCAGATTACGGTCGTAAAATTGTTACCATAAACTCTGATACTGCATATATTGATCTGGATTTTGTAAAGGAATATTCCGATTTTAAATACAAACATGTAAAAGATCCCCACCGGATCATTATTACCAGCCAGTGGGGAAAATACCAGACTGCCACTGCCAAAAAAAATGCCTCCCTGCGCGTAAGAGGAGGCATCAAAAGCCCGATTCTGAAAAAAGTTTCTTCCAAAGAGGAAGTCACCGTGATCGAACAGGGCGACAACTGGGACAAAGTAATGACAGACGACGGTATTATCGGATACATGCAGAAACGTATGCTTTCCTCCGTCAAAGAAAAAACAAGAAAAAGCGATTTCACTCCGGATACCTTTGCACATATAAAGAAAGATTACAATATCTGTATGGCCTGGCATCAGGTCACAAACCAGTCTGCAAATAACGCGGTTTCCTCTGTCCTTGCCAATACCAGAGGAATCAATGTACTCTCTCCTACCTGGTTTTATCTGAATGACAACAATGGAAACATTGCCAACCTGGCAAGCCTGAATTATGTAAATTACTGTCATAACCAGGGGATTGAAGTCTGGGCGCTTGTCAGCAATCTGGAAAATAAAAATGTCGATACAACAGAAGTCCTGACCCATACCTCTAAGAGACAGAATCTGGTAAACCAGATTGTTTCCATGGCGATTCAATACAATCTGGATGGAATCAACGTAGACTTTGAAAGTATGAACGGGGAGAAAGTCGGGGATGCATTTATTGAATTCATCCGGGAGCTTTCCATCAAGTGCAAAAACAACGGGGTTGTTCTTTCTGTAGACAATTACGTTCCGATGTCACATACTTCCTTTTATAACCGAAAAGAACAGGCAAATTTTGCAGATTATGTTGTGATTATGGGGTACGATGAGCATTATGCCGGAAGCCCCGAAGCCGGGTCTGTTGCCTCTTTAAGCTGGGTAACCCAGGGTGTAAGCGATACTTTAAAAGAGGTTCCTGCCGATCAGGTAATTCTTGGAATGCCATTTTATACGCGTGTATGGGAAATCCCGTCCGAGAGCAGTTCCGATGACACAGCAGCCGGTGCCAAAATTCCCTCAAAAATTTATGGCATGAAAGCTGCAAACGATTTTCTCGCCACACATGGTGCAACCAAAACATGGCAGGATGACTGTGGACAGAACTATTCGGAATTTACAGATAATGACACTACCTATAAGGTATGGCTGGAAGACTCCGCCTCCGCAGAATGCCGGTTGAAACTGGTAGAAGAAAAGAAGCTTGCCGGTGCATCCTTCTGGAAACTCGGATTTGAAACGAGTGATATCTGGGATACCGTTACCAGGTATATCCACTGACTTACCTGCATATATATAGGAATAAATAATTCCATAAAGCAGGTTCTATGAAAAAGAAATTTGAAATTCTTATGGTTGCCTGTCTGTTTATAAGTGCTTTCTTACTTGCGCGTGCATCAGCTGCACTGACATCTTCCAGACATGCGGCTTCCTCCAAAACCTGTATCGTTCTTGATGCCGGACATGGAGGAAGCGACCCTGGAAAAGTTGGCTGTAACGATGCTCTGGAAAAAGACATCAACCTGTCTATTGTGCTAAAACTCAAAACCCTGTTTGAAAACAAAGGATATAAGGTTGTACTCACGCGAAGTGATGATACCGTTCCTGCAGATGAAAACTCGCGCAGTGTAAAAGTAGAAGATCTGCGAAACCGCGTAAAACTGATCACAGATACCAATCCGGTTATGACCATCAGCATCCATCAGAACAGTTTTCCGGATGCCTCTGTCTCCGGTCCACAGGTGTTTTACTTCGAACAGTCTGCGGAAAGTTCTGCAATTGCCTCAGTCATGCAGGATACCCTAAACAACAGCCTTAATCCTCCAAAGCCAAGGGTTTGTAAATCCAACAACGACTACTACATATTAAAAAAAACACCCACACCGATCATAATTGTCGAATGTGGGTTTCTGAGCAATGAAACGGAAGCGGCTCTGCTGGTCACAGATGCCTATCAGGAAAAACTGGTCCGCGCCGTTTACCTCGGTGCCATAACCTATCTGGAAAGCGGAAAAGACGTACCGGATACTGCCACCTAATCCGTTTCTTTACAAAACGATATACTAGTTACACTTGATCTCAAACTCTTTATCCTGTGCAAACTGTGCACTGTTGTAAAGAATCAGTATATCGGTAGGTGAAAACATTTCCAAAAGCCGGTCTCCGCTTACATTCAGCTGGCGAAGATCCACAACGACAAGTTTTTCATAATCTTCTGCCAGAAAAGGAAGGATACTGTTCGCAAAAGAATCCTTGATCAAAAGCAGCGTTTTTCCGTTCTTTATTCCCCCGGTAATCTCAAGCACTGCCTGATTCCCACCGGTAAAAACGCTGTACTGGTCTGCTGTTTTCAGAAAAGAAAAATCGTACAGTGTCTTTGTCTTCTTTTCTCCCATATTATAAACAACACGCAGTTTATCCGCCGGCTCATAAATCTCAATTTTGTCTGCCTGTCTGGCATAATTTATTTTTGCATAGGTTGTTCCATAGAAATCTTTACTGATGCAACGGAACTTCTTTTTCCCCTGTGCCCTCTGAAGATCTCCACCAACCGCCTTTGTGTATTGTTCATAGGCATACCATGCTCCCAGCGTCGTCCAGTGATGGTCTGTCCGGTAATAGATTTCTTCCTCTTTATGTGCATCCAGTACGGGCTCCACGGAAATCAGTACATCCTCTTTTTCCAATTTCTGCTGCAATGCATCATAAAACTTCTGCTCCTTATAATGAGGGGCAAATGCCGGAAGTTTTTCCCGGAGTACCCACGACTTTGTCGGCACCATCATCACATGGACATCCGCGTTCTGTTTTGTTTTTCCGACAAACTTCTCCAGAGCCTGCAGATTTTTGGAAATCTGCTGCGGATCAAACTCTTTTTCTGTATAGTGTTCCAAAAGGTAATGGTTCTTTCCGATGTAAACATTATGAATTTCATTTTTGCCCATAAACAATTCCATGTCTGTCTGGAACGAAACCCAATGATCCCTTCCGGGAAACTGATCCCGCAGATACGATTCATATTTTTTCTGGAATCTTCCATCCAGAACTTTCGTTATACTTATTTCCGGGCGTGTCTGAAGTTCTCTTTTTTCAACCGGAGAATAGGTTCTCTGATGCGACAGTGCTTCTTTTCCTGCCAGGCCGAGGAGAAGCACCATAAAAATCACCCCCGGCAGCCGTTTGAATATCCGTATCATAATTTTCTCTATTTGTACAGTTTATTGATGGCTTTTACGGCCTTTTCATTCTGCTTTTTATATGCAGCAATCACTTTGTCCTCGGACTGTTCCTCCTGCTTGTTGCTGATTGTTCCAAGCATGATAAAGCATACATAGTTTCCTTTTACATAAACTTTGGAAGCCTGAATCTTTAACTGGTTCATCGGGTACTGACAGGTATCCTGTATCAGTTCCTCCCTGTATTTTTTTAATGCCGACCGGATTTTCTTTTTGGAAGCTGCATTCTTTGCTTTTACAATAACCAGTGTGTCTGCATTTGCACTGATCATCGGCACCTCCGCAATTGCAGCACTGTACCATTTGGAAGAAATTCCGTAGCGTTCCTTCAATTCTTTCTTTGATACTTTTTCACTTGGGATATAATCATCCCCATACGCTTTCTTTACAGCATTGTATACTTTTTGTATGGATGGGGTTTTCTTCCCTTTCTGCGTGGATGCTTCTACCGTCACCGGTGCTTCCCATGCATTTTCCGGTGCATATATTCCTGTCACACAGGCAAGCACCAGTATCATTGCCACAATTTTCTTTTTCATTCGCCATTCTCCTTCCAGATCCTATATATTTTCATTCTTATCGTGAAACCACCTGTAATCTGGTTTCCGCACTATCCTACTACAGATCTTTTGTTTTTGTCAAAAGGGATTTTATGGAATTAATAAAAACTTCCGCTGTATGATACAACCGCGTTGTCTGTACCTGATTGGAACGGTCTTCCTCCAGTTCTCCCTGCTCTTTCATTTCACTTTCCCTCCGGATTCCGGACATCTCAAACTGCGACAAAGAAAGATCCGGTGTATATGCAACATGGATATCTGCCGGTTCCTGCATGGCATCCTGCATCTCCTGCAGATGCTCTTCGATCTGCTTTGCGGTCTCTTCGCTGCCTGTCACAATTGTTCCAGAAATACGGTCTGATTTTACCTGAAAAGATGCCGTAATCTTTCCTGCCTTTTCTCCATCCAGAAAAATATCCACAAGACCCTTTTTCTTTTTTCCTCTTACGATTTTTAAAGAAACCCCGGTGACAGAATCTCCTGTCTGCATCGGAATCACATAACATTCTTCCTGCGATTGTTTCGCACCAATCTGAAACTGTGCGGTCATCTGGCGCATTTCCCGGATATCAATCGTGCGGACATCCGGATCTTCTACGATCATCGTATCCATCACATGCTCTGCCACATCCGCAAGCGTCTCCATGGCATCTGCAAGATCCGAAGGATTCTCAAGGGCTTTTGAAAACTGTTCAAGTACCTGCTCTTTCATCTCTGCAATCTCTGTCATGGAATCTTTGGAAACATGATCTTGCTGAAACAACCGCTCCATCATCCGGTTTGGTTTGCGCAGCATTTCCGATGCTGCCATGACATTTATCATACTGTTTGGAATATCATACCGCTCCAGATAGGTATATACGTCTTCCGGTGTTTCTGCAAGCTGCTGATACTGCGCAAGCTGTTCCTGCCGATAGCTTTTTTCCGCTTCCTGTTCCCCAACGGATTCATCCATCTGCCGGAGTGCCTCTGCCAGTTGTTCCGGAGACATATTCTGCCACTTTTCTTCTCCCAGACGGGAAAGTTTTTCCGGTGAAATATGTTCCATCACATCGCGCAGACAATTCTGCTGGAACGCAGCCGAGATCTGCTCGTCAATTTTCGGACCTTCTGCTGTGCTGTCAACTCCGTCAAAATCATCGTCCACCTGATAATCCAGACCACTCTTTTTTTCTGAACGCACAGCATGCAAAAGGTTTCGCATCGTCACGTCCGATCCCTGATTCATCAGAAATCCAAGTGCTGCCCCATCTCCTTTTTCCACCTGTGCGATCAGACGGTAAATGCCGATATAACTGCTGCGCTCTTCCTCAGAAATCTCATGATTCTGCTCCAGTTTCCACAGATATTTGCTAAACCGTTCCTGCTCCTGTGTTCCGTTCTCCTGCTGAATCTCCTGTGCCGCCTGATTCAGCTGCTCCATAGTCATATCCAGTGGATTTTCCCCACGGCGGATCATTTCCAGCGTTACTGCCGGTTTCATATTAGAAAACGCATGCTGCATCTGCTCATCCAGTGCTTTTACTTCCATAATATTTTCTGGTGTAATTTCGGTATTGTTATATGCCAGTATCCGCACTGCACGGCGGTTTGTTTCACTTGTATCCAGCTGCAGATCCTGTAAAATATCGTCCACATTGGAAAATGCCTTTGTTATGGAATCCCCCATGTCACTGCGCGGAGCAGTCATCAGTGTTTCATAACTTTCATTTGCCTGTGCAAATGCGCGCTGCATCTGCGCTCCGGCATCATGAATCTCCTGAACGGAATCATCCGCATCCACCTGCCCGATTACATATGCCGGCTGCTGTTTCAGTTCGGCAAACACATCCATGGTTTCTGCCATAAGATCCACATTTTTTTCACTTGGCTCAACTCCGGCACCGGCAAGCAGGTCTTTATAGTATTCTCTCTCCTGGGATTTTAAATCCTCGACCAGATCCGCCAGCGGTGTCAGATCCATCTCTACGCCTGCTTTTTCCATCGCCACGGATGCCTCACTGGTCATTACCAGACGTGCTTCCTCCATCTGTCTGCGTGCAGTAATCATGGAAGCATCTGCCGGACGTTTTCCTGCCGCAATTGCCTTCGCCATGGAATCCACGATCTGGTCCCAGTCTATATGATCGGTCTGCAGATCGTCCGATAATCCCTGCAGATCTGTCAGATACTGCAGATTTTCCGGTGTAAGGGGAATCTGGTTTGCCACCAGCCACTTGCTGTTGTCCACCGCATGTTCGTCATCGGAAAGGCCTGCTTCTGCAATAATCTCACGAATCTGCGGCATCAGGGACCCAAAATCAATTCCGCTCTGCTCCGGCTCCACAATATTTTCTGCGCTGCTGCTGTAATTGGACAGATACAGATTGCGGATGGTCGGCTCCATATCATTTTTCAGAAGATAACTCATCGCCTGTTTCGTGATTTCCGGAATCGAGGCAGCCTGTGCCAGTGCCTCCGCACTGTCCTGCACATTTTCCTCCGTCGCCGGCAGGTCGTTTGCCGCAAGAGAGTCCATGATCTGCTGCGTCACAACCGGACTTCCGGTGATCTCCTCTAACTGTTCCTTTGTGAGTGTTCCGCCCATGGAAGACACATCCACTCCGGCTTTTGCCAGTGCCGCTTTAATCTTGTCTGTCACGGTAATAATGGTATGGCTGTCTGCATCGGAAATGGAAAATCCGTCCTCTTCCATCTTCTTTAAATCTTCTGTGGAAGTGGTATTTGCCACTACAGCGATTTCGTTGCTGCGCGCCTGTCCCGAAGAAATCTCCTGCCCTGCAATTTTTTCCGCTACTGTCTTTTCTTCCTGCCCCTGCTTTGCCGGGTTGGAATACGTTGCCATATCGATATTTCCAGCCTCGGACACCGCAGTTTTCTGCTGCACATAGGCTTCCTGTCCGCCAAAAGCTGCAACCGCTCCGGCATCCGGCATATTTGCCTGATAAGCCGCAATTGCCCTGTTACTGTTATCACGTTTTGCATTCCGCGTTACATCTTCCCATATATTTTTCTGCTCAACCTGCATGTATTGCCTCCGTACCATTACATTTTACGCTATAACATGTATCGGCAGGTTATCCCGGAAGCTAAAGGGGAAGATCCATATAAAAAGATCCGGAGTTTTCACCAGATCTTTTTTCCTGATTTACGATTGTTTCATTGCCTCTTCATATTCTGCTAATGTATATTTGATAAGAATTTTTTCTTTTGGCACGCCAAGTTCGACCATGTTTCGAATGGATGATATGCGCTCTTCACGCCGGCCTGTTTCCCGACCTTCACGCAATCCTGTTTCCCGATGCTCTTCCCATGCTTTACACAAATCTACCACCTCTTTCTCATCCTCACATGCTATTTCAATCCCGGTAAAAAGACAGATCGCCGCCACAGTTTCTGAATCCAGCCGGGAAAACTTTTCCGGATATTTGCCAAGCAGTTCCTGCACTTCCTGCTCACTTTCGGATGCCCGGATAAACTGCAGCAACTGTCCAACTTCTGTCCGGAATACGGAAAAATCTTCGATTTCCTGTGGAGCCAGCAGATTGATCCGGTAATCCGGTATCCACGGCTTTAATTCTTCATCTAATGTGCCAAACATCTCGTGCAGGCTTCGCGGTCCATCCCATGCTTCTGCTCCAAGATACACCGTAATCGTAATAACCGGAGTCAGGGTGTCATTCCTGTGAAACCCTGACAAAAATTCTGGTTTTGTTCCCCATTTCTTTTCCTTTTTGTGTCGTTTTCCAGCCTCCCTGACCTGTGCCCCATAATTTAACCCGGCATAAACCATGTCCTTTACCGGCATTGCATAATGAATATCGCTTTGCAGCTCTGCCCCAATCAAAACCAGATAGACATTTTGATTTTTCTTGATTATAACACGTTTTAATAAATCTCTCCACTTCTGAAATGAAATTTCTTTTCCATCCATTCCAAGCACCGATAACAACTCCGTTGTGTCAGTTGCTTCAAGTGCTTCTGGCAGGATGACCGTTCTACCTCCAAACAGTACCGCATTACACATATCTGCAAAACGTCTGTTATCGGCAAAATACTCGTTTGCCTTTCGGTCTTTTGCCCCCATACATCTTCTCCTTTGTGATGTCCTGCTATTTAATTTTCTGTTACACTGGGTATATCGGGATGAAACTCCCATGACTGATTCCGGTCATAAAATATACTTTCCTTTTATGACCGGAACCTATGTGATAAGATTACCGTATTTTCCTGCTGCTGTCAATCTTTTAGCGTCTTTTATTTTCCAACAAATACAATTTTGTTATCCTGCCAATAGTTAATATCGTATTCCAGTTCAATATGTTTGGAGTCTTTCGGGACTTCAAAATAAACCGTTCCTTCCGTCTGTCTTCCTGCGGATAAGGTTGCGTCAAGACCACTGTCATCCCCGATCCACTGCTGGTCTGCCTTGCTGTTGTCTGCATAACATTCCCAGTCCATCATTGTCGACACATTCTGATCGGTATCCGATGTATTTTCAAACTTAAACTTGAACTGCCAGTATTCGTACCCTTTTTTTGGTGTGATGTATTCATTATCACTCTTATATTTTCCTGCCGAAACAAATGTAATTTTAAAATCTTCTGTTTCTACAACATCGCCCACCTGAAAAACATTGCTTTTGTCCTGAGTTTCTGTATCGTCTGTTTTCTTATTTTCAGAAGATGTCTGCTTGTCATCCGAAGGTGTCTGGCTGATCTTCTGTGGGTTCTTATCCTTATCATCCCCACCCCCGCTGATTGCGGCAATGACAATGATCACAATGACTGCTATCACAATCCATTTTCCAATCCCTCCCTGCTTCTTCCGGCAGTTCGGACACACCTTCGCTTTCTTTGGGATTTCCGATTTGCAGTATTTGCACACTTTTGTTTCCTTTTCTTCTGCCATATTCCTTCCTCCTCGTTTGTAATTAACTGACTCTATTATACCGTATCTGTCTTTCATCCATTCGGTTCTCAACCATAAAAAATAGCTTCCGCATATGATTGGCATCCGTCATATGCCAATCATACCAGAAGCTGTTTTTTTATGGTCTGCCCACAGCAGACATTTTCTATTTATTTTCCCACAATATGCATGACATCCACGCGCAAATAGTTCTCAATTGCATACCCTCCCACGAAAAATACAAGGCTAAGCACCAGTTCCAGAATAATTTTTGCTGCCACAGGCATTCTGGAAAACGGATAGATTTTTTGATTCCATGAGCCGTAATTGGTCAGCACAGCCATTGGAAGCCAGAGATAGATACCCAAAGACAAAGCTTCCAGCAGCATGGTCGCAGTATTTTTATTGCACTCTGCGATACTGCCAATACTGTAAATTCCCCAAAAGGCATATCCCAGACAGGCAGTCACCTTTTTCCATGTTTTTCCTGTGCGGAAACCGGGAAGCGGCAACAAAATCTCTGACAGTTTCTGCTTTCGCTTTTTTGTGGCAAGTGCCCTTCGCATTTCATCTGCGGTCTGAAACCGCTGTTTTGCATCTATTGCCGTTGCTTTTAAAATAATTTTCTGCATATTCTGCGAACCATTGTATAAGCCGTCCCCCGGTAATTTCCCGGTCAGCATTTCATTGCATAGTACCCCTACAGCATATAGGTCTGTCCTTGCATCCGACTGGTGAAATCCAAATTGTTCAGGTGCTGCATATCCAACGGTTCCAAGTACCACGGTATCTTTTCCCTGTTCTTTTTTGACTTCGCGGGCAATTCCAAAATCAATCAGTTTTACAATGCCGTCATCTGAAATCATGATATTCCCGGCAGTAATGTCCCTGTGGACAATGCCAAGCGCATGTACCTGTCCCAGTACTTCCAGAATATCCGCCATATAATCTTTCACACGTTCTTCTGCAAACACGCCATAATATTCCAGATACTGCTGCACGGAAATCCCCGAAATATAGCCGGTAATCAGAATTCCCCTTTCCTCTCCTGCTGCAAAATCGTATATGTTTTCCAGATGCTCATTGCGAATGGCAATCAGCTTTTCATAAACAGGGATTACAGAAGCTGCTACATATTTCTTTACAAAAATTCTTCCGTTATCACGGTTTTTTGCAAGAAAGATATCCTGTTCCCCAAGCGGACAAATCGTTTCATACGTTTCATCCAGATACCCATATTTCATATCCTGATTCATATTTGACAGTTCCTCATAATTCTATATATAATGTCTGTTGTCATTATAGCAAAAAGGACAAACCATGTGATGAAAAAAACCGAAGAATTACTTAAAACGATCCAGTCGTGTAAAAATTATCAGGATTTTATTTCCGAAAGCAGACAGGAACTGATTTCCGTCCGGAAATTAGGGGAAGCCTTTCAGGAAATCCTGACACAGAAAAAACTGAAAAAAAGTGATGTTATCCGCAATTCCGGAATCGACCGTGGATATGCTTATGACATCCTTTCCGATAAAAAACAGCCTTCCCGCGACAAAGTGCTTTTGTTATGCCTGGGAGCCTCTTTCTCTTTTGAGGAAGTACAGACCCTTTTAAAGCAAACCGGCTATCCCATGCTTTACGCACGGATAGCCAGGGATAGTGCCATCATATTTGCATTCCGGCATCATATGTCGCCAATAGATACCAACGAACTGCTGTATGAACTCCAATTTGACCTTCTTTCATAATAAGCAGTTATGTTATATTTTAAACTGTTCTATTATTTTTTCAAGTTCGCTGACAATTTCCCGGTTGTTCTCTGAAATCCGCTGCGCCGCAATCCCTGCTGAACTTTTCGCCATCTTTTTAGATTCTACGTAATTTTCGGACACGTATTCCATCCTATTTCTGTGCAAACGCAAGCAGTTCTTTTCTTACATCTGCCAGATATTTTCGTCCTGCCACAATCCGCGTTCCATCCGCCATGTAAATCAGACTTCCAACTATAGAATCCACGTACACGATATTTATAATATATGATTTATGACAACGAACAAATTGCGGAGGCAATCGTTTCTCCATCTCCCCAAGGGAAACTCTCTCCGCATATGCCATATTTTTCATGGGAGACCTTATTTTATGTCTCATCTTTTATCACATAGCCTATTTCACTATTTTTTACTATATTCTAACACTATCAAAACCACTCCACAAAATAGTACTATTACAGAACCTATTAGAAATGGCCACAACCCATAATTATTTATAAATCCAATAAAATGATTTGTATCTTCATACATTACCCTGTCAAAGGTTGAAATTGCACTCAATACTATAATTTCCAAAAAACCAAATATTAAAAAAATTGTTCCAAGATATTTTTTCATTCTCATTTTTCTCCTAATTCATCTCATTATACAGCTTTATCTTTTTTCCGATTTATTAACAAATCCATTCCATATAAAAACTCGGCAGAAATTATCCCCATAAAAACAGCATTCCCTAATTTTACATTGCAAAGATTTAAAAATACCGCACAAACTACTCCACCTGCTAATATAACAACACCGATTTTACAATAGTTTCTCTTATAACCTTTCAAGTTTTCATCATGAATGACAGGTTCTGTAAAAATATTAATCAATAACAGGCCTCCAATATAATTCCGAAGCATTAAAAACATCACACACCAAATCAACATTGGGATCAACATTTTAAAATACCATGCACACACAAATATAACCATAAAGGGAATACTCATATTTATTTTCACCATTTTTCTAATATACTGCTTTCATTATATCATATATACATAAAATGCTGTTCTTGATTTAATTGTCGTTTGAAGCCAATATTTTGCAGTTCACACCAATTGCACCAATTCTATTGCTTTTTCTATACAAATATACTATTATAGAATTAAATATATTTTTAAGGAAATATTATGTTGTCAATTAACTATCTATCAGGATACCGAGTCATACACTATTAATGGCACTTTATCAGATACAATTTCTGATATCACGGATTTAATTTTGAGTTTTTCTGCTTAAACAAATGGTTCTATAAAGGATATACACCACAGAATTGGGAGAATGGAGATGATTGAAATGCACCGTATTCCACTTAAAATTGTGACAAGATTATCCGTTATATTTACGGTCATAGGTTTACTTCTTGTGATCATAGGTATTTGCACAGGAACTATGATAGGATTGATAATATTAGGAGCCGGGTTAGTGGAACTTGTTGGAACGATAATTTTTATTGCTGTGTTCAGAAGATGTCCTCATTGTGGTAGTTTTCTTAAAACAGGTTGTAATCGATATTGTCCACATTGTGGTAAATATGTGGACGAGAATGATTATATTTACTTCTAAGCAATGATCCTGTTTTTAAGTTGTACTTGAAAAGACTGCGCTGTGGTTTATGGTGTTGTCCGGGCAGATATGAATATCCGTACAAGACGCGATGTCAAGAAATTTTTAGAAGGACTCTCTACCGGAAGTTCCAGCCTTCTTAAGAATGTAACCGGTGGTTATCATTACCATACAATTGAAGCTGAATCCGAAGATATTTTAGATGATATTCAAAATGAACTCGCAGAAAAAGGTTTTCTGGCCAAACTGCAGGATTATGAACCTGTAGATTTCTGGGGCGAAGAAGAATCAAATACAAACGTTTAATGCAATCAAGGCGTCAGTCCGGTATTTCCGGAACTGACGCCTTTTAAGCATTGGAAATTGTCAATTCCACTGTTTTGTCTTACATATACTTCTTCACAATATTCTCCATTACTTTCCACTTATGTTCCATATCAGAGACAAGTTTAAACTGTGTCCTTGCCCGGTCCAAATTCTGCCCCGGTCTGTGAATTTTAAAATAAATGTCTCCCTGAATATAATCCATAAGAAACCTCATTCCACATTCATAGGTCATAAGCCTAGCGCCCATCGGAAGCAGCTTTATCTCTTCCTGTGAAAGTTTTCCACCACATCCCTCTATAAAGCCATTCGCACATGCTTCAAAAAGTTCTAAGTTGAACCACACTTTATCCAGATTTTGTTCATCCTCTAATGCTGTACTTGCTCCAATCCGCACCGCATCTCCAAAATCATTCATGGCTGCCCCAGGCATTACAGTGTCCAGGTCAATCACGCATATTCCTTTTTTGGTATCCTTATCCATGAGGACATTATTAATTTTTGTGTCGTTGTGTGTCACACGAAAGCTGATTTTTCCACTTCTCAACAAATCCTGAAAGCAGTCCACAATTTCTTCCCTGTCCAATACAAACTGAATTTCCTCCCGGACTAAATCCGCTCTACCGCACACATCCTCTTCCACTGCCTTTTTAAATCTCTCAAATCTTTCTCTGGTATCATGAAATCCCGGAATTGTCTCATGAAGTGTTTTCGCCGGATAATCCGCTAACATACTTTGAAATCTGCCAAATGCCAGACCTCCCTCATAAAGTATTTCAGGATTATCTATCAAATCATAGCTTACGGTATTTTCAATGAATACATAAGCTCTCCAATACTCACCTTCTGAGTCCACATAATAGGGTTTCCCGTCTTTTGCCGGAATGACATTTAATGTCTCCCGCTCTGGATTTCCACCGTTAGCTGAAATTTTTCTTTTTAAAAATTCAGTGACTCCAACGATATTTTCCATTAATTCAACCGGGTTTTTAAAAATACTCTTGTTCATCTGCTGTAAAATATAATGCCTTTTTACTCCTTGTTCATTTTCAAATGTAACACGGTAAGTATTATTAATATGTCCATTTCCCCATGGAATTTCTTCTTTATATACACCTTCAAAACAGAAATTTGCAGCCACTTCTAATTTTCCGCAGAGCTGTTTTGGATAAAAATTATTCTCTTCCAGCTTTTTCAATGCAGTCATAACCATTGGTTTGTCTTTCCTGTAGGTAACTCCATACCACTTTTCTGTTGTAAGAAGAACTTTTACTTCTGCCTTATTGTTATCTAACAGTCTGCTGACAACTGACGGAAGATAATATTCACATTTCAGTGGATTATGTTGCAGCCCCTCCTGCAGAAAATCACGAAATCCATACTCAACTTCTGACAAAAATCCCTTGCTAAATCCCCATAAATTCATGGAAACAA
Source organism: Roseburia sp. TF10-5 (assembly GCF_003462365.1). NCBI lineage: Bacteria > Bacillati > Bacillota > Clostridia > Lachnospirales > Lachnospiraceae > Roseburia > Roseburia sp. TF10-5. The sequence goes on from NZ_QTYW01000002.1 coordinate 251,444, forward strand.
TCGTATCTCCTGCCAATTCCGTATAACTTTTTCCATCATCTTCCGTATATGCGGCATTCTCTCCACGTTTTACAATCGTTGTATGTTCTATTACACTGACAAGTTTTCCAGCACCATCAATCTCACAGACACCTCTTGCCACACTTCCATTCTCCGTCAAAGTATTTTTCAACTGATATCCTACCATTGCATACTGATACTTTTCATTATCTTCATGCACACTCAGATAATCATAAATCTGCTTAAATGCTTCTCTTCCATAATAGTCGTCTGCATTAATCACTGCAAATGGTCCGTCAATCATATCTTTACAGCTTAAAATTGCATGCGCAGTTCCCCATGGCTTTACTCTTCCGGCCGGAACTTCAAATCCCTCCGGCAGATTTTCCAGCTCCTGAAATGCATATCTTACTTTCATAATCTTTTCTATACGATTCCCTATGACATTATGAAAATCTTCCGCATTCTCTCTTTTTATTACAAAAATAACCTCTTCAAATCCTGCAAGATAAGCATCATAAATAGAAAAATCAACAATAATATGTCCATATTCATCTACTGGATCAATCTGTTTCATTCCACCGTAACGGCTTCCCATTCCGGCTGCCATAATTACAAGTACAGGTTTCTTCATATTCTTTATACCTCCTGATTAAACAGCGTACCATTTAATCTCATTTGCCTCTATTTTCAACGCAAAACTGCTTCCATCGCCGCGATAGATAACCGTATTCTGTGGCTCGTAGGTATTGTTTACAACACAGAATTTGCCATTTTTTACATATGCATGTACTTCCACATTGAAATTTGTACTAAACCACTGATGTAATAAACTTTCGCCATGTGTACTCCACAAAATGCTTCGATAAAGAATTCTACTGTTCTCAAAGCTATATGGCAGTCCACTGATATAGACCGAACGGCCCTCGCCAAATTCATGCACAGCCATCTGAACTTCTTTGTCCCTCTGTACCAGAATTTCTGTTCCCTCATACGCAAACATATTCTTCTTGCCCTCTCCGAAGTCAACAGGCTTTGTTGTATCTGCAAGAATAAAGTGATTTTTGTGTTCTTCCCAGTTATACTTATCGTAGTTTAAGGTAAATCCGGTTTCTTTTTCCACACCAATTAAATCGGCAAGCTGCAGATAATGTCCCTGATACTGGTGTCCTGCCGGTTCCCCGACACCGATAAATCCACCGCCCCGGTAGACAAATTCACGAATGGCTGCGGAAATAACTGCATTCTCCCAGACTGCCCCGCCGGTGTGTGCCGTATCCCCGTCCCCGACATTGATAATGACATCAATATCCTTTAATATATCCTTATCCTTTAAAATATCATCAAAGGAAATAAATTTCACATCAAACGGTGCGCCGCTTAACGCCTCGATAATTCCCGCATAACTGTAATTCTGTTTCTGATATAAGGCATGGTGTACCATATGGCAGCCCCAGCTGCGGATTTTGCCCCAGCTGTTTAAAACAGCAACCTTCTTCACACAGTACGGTGTTGCTCCTTTTGCATTCTCATACAGTTCACGGAATTCATTGCACACGCTCTCCACATAGTCCAAAAACTCCGGGAAATCTAATGCAAGCTTTAAATATCCGCCATATCCGATACGGTCGATTGGTTTTCTTAAGATGGCACGGCGTGCTGTCACCCAGTTTTCCTTTGCTTCCTTGACAGGATCTCCGCCCTCATGGAAGGTGTCCGGGAAAAAGTATGGAAGGAATCTTCCTTCTGTATATTTTACACCTTCAATATCAGAGATCAGACGAAGTGTACTTCCGTTTCCAACGCTTCCTACCACTGCGTCAAGACCGATCGTTGCAAACTCTTCCATGAATGGTTCTGTTCCGATCCAGTGATCCCCCAAAAACATCATTGCCTCTTTGCCGCATTCATGTGTGATGTCAACCATCTCTTTTGCAAGCTTTGCAACTTCCCTGCGCTGGAATGCCTGAAAATCCTTATATTCTTTACCAGGTACACGGTACTGATTGTTATAATATCCCTGGTCAATGATATATTCCGGGCGGAATTTATAACCCATTTCTTTTTCAAACTGCTCTAAAATATAAGGGCTTACTGACGCGGAATAACCATACCAGTCCACATATTTTTCCCGCTTTAACTCGTCAAACATCAATGTAAACTGATGGAAAAACGTCGTATAGCGGATGACATTGACATATGGATGCTCTGCGCAGAACTTGCGCAGACGCTCCATGGAATATTTATGTGTTTTCGGCTGTCTTACGTCAAATGTAATCTGATGTTCAAAATCCTTCCAGTCATTTGTCACTGCATTATACATATGTACCGGATCCCAGATAATATATGCCAGAAAGCTTACTGTATATTCATGAAACGGTTCTGCCTCATGAATACAGACGCACCCTGACTCCTCATTATATTCCCACTGTTTGGTCGATACCACCTGACCTGTGGAACGGTCAACAACCTCCCACCATCGTTTAATATCATCTCTTGTATTGACCTGCATTAACTCATCCGAAATCCCCTTCATCAGAGGAATTTGCAGTTCGCTTTCAACAGCCGTATAAAATCCACTCATAATATAACACTGCTGCACCTCATCCGGGTTTGCCTTCGCCCACTCATTATCTTTTCTCGTGGTGTAGTAAGTTGCATAAATCTTTGCCCCGGTCTTTGTCAGCTCTTCCGGGAATTCTGTTCCGTCACAATCGCGGATTGCATCTGCACCCCAGCGTTTCATTAACTCAATTGTCTCTGGAACCACATCCAGATTTGTAGGAATTGTGACACGGCCTGTATTTTTCTCACTCATTTTTCTTCCTCACTCTATTTCATCCATATAATTACTTTCTTTTCTTCTTTTCTGCAAAAGGGCAATTATAAATCCACAATGCCATTAATAAACAGATAATTCCAATAAGCATAATTCCTAAACCTGTCATTTTTCCTGTCATACCCCATCCAAAAACAGACAGGCTTATTCCGGCAATAAAAAGAGCTGCCATTAAAATTATTCTGCATTTTGTGTGCTTTTTCCAAAATTCCATTTTAATCTCCCTTCTCATCAACCCTTTAAACCACCAACAGTCATTCCCTGTGTCAGTTTATTCTGAACACATATATATAAAATTAATGTAGGAAGCATTACTATTACAAGTCCTGCATACATAATTCCATACTGTGCTGCTGACTGCTGTGCCTGCATCAGATTTAATAATCCTACCGGTAACGTTTTCGGTCCCTTTGCCGAACTCATTAGTGTCATGGAAATGATATATTCATTCCAAAAAGAAAGAAAATTAAACAAGATTACTGTAATAATAGATGGTTTTGCCATTGGGAAAATAATTTTCCACATCGTTGTACTATAACCTGCTCCATCAATATATGCCGCCTCTTCATAATCATGTGCCAATGTTGAAAAATACCCTGACAACAGATAAATTGTAAACGGAAGTGCTGTCGCAGCATATACGATTGCAAGTATGACCAGATTATTTAACAGAAAACTTTTCCCAATTACTGATTTCAGCCAATTGTCTCCATCTCGCAGCATCAGAAAAATTGGAACAACAATATAATTCACGTTAATAAAAAGACCACCCATAAAAGCCGCATTTAAAGATTTGCTTCCTTTAAATTTAAAACGTGACAAACAGTAAGCTGCCGGCAGTGCAACAATTAAAAGAATTACAAGTGCCAAAGCTGTAACCAATACGGAGTTTAACATGTAATCTCCCATTTTTGCTGTATTCCAGGCATCAATAAAGTTCTGAAAATAAAAACCCTTCGGCAAAGTCCACGGATTTCCATAAAACTCTTTATTTTGCTTAATGGATGCCATAAACACCCATACCACCGGAATAATAATACTGACTGCAAGCATTATTAAAACTAAATAGATAAAAAATTTATACAACCGTTCCGCAGAATTCGGATTATTTTTCTCTCTCATATTTTCTCTCCTTAAAACTCCAGTGGTTCACGCTCTGTAACTTTATTTACAAGTGCAGACAATGCAAACGAGAAAATAAATATTACAACACCTATTGCCATACTGTATCCATATAATCCGGCATCCTTCTGTCCATACATATAGCTTAGTGACACTTCAGAAGCTCCGTTTGGGCCACCTGAAGTCATAGCTTTTACAAAAAGAAATGCCATATTAATAGTAGAAATAATAAAAAATGTTAATGTTGTACGAATATTAGTCCAGATCAACGGAATTGTAATCTGAAAAAACTGAACGAGCCTGCCTGCACCATCTAATCCGGCACTTTCATACAGGCTTTTCGGCACACTCGCCATAGATGCCATGTACATGACCATATAGTAACCAATCGCCTGCCAGATCATTGCAATAATAAGACTGACGATCACAAGCGATTCACCTTTCCACAAAATCGGGTTCTCCATTTTATGAAACAGTCCGATAATACTGTTTAGCATTCCGTTCTCCGGCTTATAAATTGCAGAAAAAATACCTGCAATTACTACAACCGATAAAATATTGGGAATATAAAAAATAATACGGAAAAAATTCTGTCCCCTGATTTTTTCTCTTGACAGAATGCCTGCAAAAACAAGTGCAAATGCAAAGGTAACTATTGTAACAACAACAATAAGTAAAATCATGTTTTGCATGGACCTTATAAAATTAGTATCCGATATTAATGTTTTAAAATTTTTCAGGCCAACAAATGTTTCATTCGGTGAATATGCACCTTTTTCAAATAACGACATCCTGAATACATTTAAGGTAGGCAATATCATAAACACAAAAAATAAAATTACTGCTGGTGCTATGCATACCGCCAAAAAACCGCTTCGTCCTCTGGCTTTTTTCATACTTTCACGTTCCTTTCAAACAAACCATACTATTTAAAATTCGGCGGACAAAAATCCTGTCCGCCGACTCATTTTTACCACTATAGCATTAAGGAAAACTAAAAACTCTTATTTCAAATTTGCCCGCATCTGGTCACTTGCCGAAATAATTCCATCAATCCACTCCTGCTCTGTCATATCTCCTGATACCAAAGAGTTTACAGGGTCAAAGAATACAGTACGTACTTCAATACCCGGAATTGCTTCAAATGATGCAAAATTGCCCATGGCTGCCTTTGCTCCATTATCATAGATAGAATAAAACATGACATTATCACCTTCTAATTTATCTGCAATTCCTAATACCGGCTGAATAGCTCCTGCTTTTGCAAAAATTTCACATGCTTTATCACTGTATAAATATGAGATAAATAATTTTGCTGCATCCTGATGTTCTGCACCAGAAGGAATCCATGCCTGTTCAAACCATGTATAACTATAACTGTCTCCTCCCGCTTTTACCGCCGGAAGAGCTGTCATACCCCACTTAAATCCATCTGCACGAGGAGCATCTGCCATTTCACCGACAATCCAGGTTCCATTTGGCATGAAAATTGCCTTATTATCAAGTACTAACTGCTGGTTCTGTGTAAAATCCTGATCATTTGCCTGTGCCGGTGTAATAGGATTTGTGTACTCAGCTAACTTTGCAACAATATCAAAACATGTCTGTGCTTCTGGTGTTTCCCAGATACCTTCTTCATAATTTGTAGCCTTATCAAAGAATTCAGGTCCGCCTGCGGCATACATTAATGCATAGAAAAATGCATCAAAATATCCTGTTGTCGGATATGTAAATAAATAAATTCCCTCTTCTTTTGCTTTATCTCCAAGTTCCCACATTTCATCCCAGGTTGTTGGAACATCCCATCCTTTTTCTTCTAAAAGACCTGCATTATAAAACAGACCACATGGGGAATAAAACATTGGTGCAAGATATGTCTTTCCATCACCATAAGGATTCGTCAATGATGTATCTGTAAATCCTCCTGCAATCTTCTCTGAAACAAGTTTATCTTCTCCCGGAACTTTCATAGATAAGACATCTGTAATGTCAGTAATCATATTTCCCTTAATAAACTGTTCCGTTAACGCAGCTTCACGTCCCGTGGCCAGATGAATAACATCCGGGTATTCGCCTCCCTGCATGGATGGTCCTATTACATCCTCCAATTTTTTATCTGTTGTAAGTTCTACTTGAATTCCGGTTTCTTCTGTAAATGCATCTGTCACTTCCTGCCACATTTGCGAACCATAACCTGTCTCAATCGCAGCTACACTGATTGTTGTTCCAGCATAAGCTGCATATGGATCATCTGATGTTGTCTGTCCAGTTTCTTCTGTCTTGCTGTTATCTGACGCAGAATTCTCCGTTCCTGAATCTGTACCGCACCCTGCAAATAAAGATGCTACCATTACCATACTCATCATTGTACATAAAATTTTTTTCTTCATAGTAACCTCCCATTTTTGTTATTTTTTACTATAAGTTCTTATGTTTCCTTCCCTACATTTGTTATTATATAGTACGCCATCTCTTTTTCCTATCCATATATTGCTCTATATTTTATAATTCTTGCTTTATTTTAAAAATCTTGTTATTTTGTTTTTTTTATTGTATACTAAGTACAACATCGTTCCATTTTGACCAGGAAATCATTGCAATTATAACATGAAAGGACTGTATTTTCCATGAGCAACCGCAAATTTAATCTGGATAATGAGGTACAGCCGGAAATCCATTTCCGCCTGCTTTCCATATCAGCATCCAAATTTGAAAATGACTGGACTTCGTTTCCCCACAGCCATCATTTTACGGAAATCTTCTTTATTAAAGACGGCACCGGACGCATGCTGATTGAAAATGAATCTCTTCCTGTCTCCTCAAACAGCCTTGTCGTGATCGGTGCACAGGTAACACACACAGAGTTTTCCGATCCGGAAAATCCACTGGATTATTATGTGCTCGGGGTGGAAGGATTAAAACTGAATACTGACAAAGAACCGGAATACATTCATGTCCCGGCTTTTGCAAACTCGCCTTTTATCCGCCAGTGTTTTGAAAATATCCTGCGGGAAATGCATAACAAACAGGACCGCTACGCAGAGATCTGCCAGCATTATCTGGATATTTTAATTTTATATTTCTGCCGGAAAGACCATGTATCCTATGAAGTGGTGGATGCGCAGAACAGCAGCCGCGAATGCCACAAGGTAAAACGCTTTATCGAGCACAATTACCAGAGCATGATCTCTCTGGATTCGCTTGCCGAAAACTGCAGTCTCTCAAAATATTACCTTTCACACCGTTTTGCAGAGCTGTACGGGAAATCTCCCATCGCTTACCTGAACGAAGTTCGGCTGGCGTCTGCGCGTGACCTGCTGCTCACAACCAATCACAGCATCGAAGAGATTGCCGGATGTATCGGGTTTTCCTCTACCAGCTATTTTTCGCAGTCCTTCCAGAAAAAATTTCATGAATCGCCACAGCAGTTCCGCAAATCCCACCGTGTCAGGACATGACCATGTTTCATTTTTTACATAAAAAAATAATTTTCTAAAAATTTCCCCGAAAGAATATCATATCTTTCGGGGAAAGGAAATGGATTTTTATTCTTCCGTTTCTGGAATCCTGGTGGTACATATATCAGATTATTCAGGGAAACTATGCCTATCAGCCGGATTGGAAAGAGAAAAATGATTTACGGTCTTCTTATAAAAAATTTTATATTGCTGTCCTTATTGGTTTTCCTTTCTCTTTCCCTGAATCTATTCTGTGTTCACTTGATGTTTCGTGGAGGAAAATACAACCCATCTGAAATTTCTGCTTTAAATGTTTTTACAATGTTTTGGACTAACCATCGTGCATATTCTGATCACATGTATTATCTATGGCATTATGGGTATGTTTTGTTGTGCAACATCCTTTTATTTCCGCAACCGAAAAACGGTATATTTTGTAAGTATATTTTTCTGGCTGATTGAAATTTTAAAACCTGGCTCCCTGCTTCGCACCAACTCTATTGCTTTTTTATGCAAATATGCTATTGTAAAATTAAATATATATTCTGGAAAATATTATGTTGCCAATTAACTATTTACACGAAGGGAAAACCATGATTAAGAGTAAAAAAAATACTATAGGAATTGTGAAAGATACAATTTGTAAAATCGCCCTGAAAAAAGCAAATACAAACTGTCTTAGCCTTATGTATGAACCCCCAAAACCAAAGTACACTTGGTATCAACCTCAAGATCAACATTATTTACATTCAAATAAGAAAGGTGGAAATTAATTATAAAAAAAATATTAAGTATAATTTTAGTTATGGTATTCATGATTACTTTCAATAACAACGTATATGCTGCAGAATTAGATAATATGCAACATAACGACCAAGCATATGTGTTAAATTCATTTTCAGGAAATAACTTGGAAAGTATTTCTGTGAGATTTTAAAATCACAGAAAATCAAATTGAATTTGAACAGTTTGGAAGAAATTTTTTATTTCCTATACACAAATTAAATATGGATACAAGTGACGGGAAAAACATTCCAGATGCCAATTTTTATACAGGTATATCTTCTGCTATCTTAAAAACAAATATTTTATTTGCCTACAAATACAATTTTATTGTCCTGCCAGAAATTAATATCGTATTCCAGTTCAATATGCTTGGAGCGCCGCATTCTCCTTTGAGGAAACACAAACACTCTTAAAACAAACCGGATATCCCCACGGAATAAGAGGTTTGCGATGTTCACTATGCTTCCATTCCTTTAAATAATCCATTATTTTTCTATACATCACTGCACCTCCATGAAATGTTTACTTTTGGCATATCAATTATTCATGTAAAAATCAACGTATTTTTCATTTGTTTTTACACTAAATTGCATGAATTATTTCTAAAATTATACATTATTTAACACGATTCCCCGTATTACGATCAAATAATTAAAAAAGAAACCGGGCATCCACGTTGTAAACATGAACTCCCGGTTCCACTTTTTTAGTTAAAATTTAAATACTGCTACTCCGTAAGGCGGCAGCTTATATCCGATCGAATAATCCCGTCCATCGCAAGGCTTCTTTTCCGCCTTGTAGGAAACCGGACGTTTCGTATCTTCTGTATCGCTTCCGCCAAACTGCGGATCTGCACTGTTTAATATCAGCTTATAGGTATGTCTGCCCGGCACACCTACCCGATAATCGTCACGCTCTACTGGTGTGAAACTGATCACGAAGAGCAGGTTATTCTTTCCATCCTTACTCTTTCGCACAAAGCTGAAAATACTGCGTTCATAGTCGTTGGCATTCATCCACTCAAATCCTGCCCAGGTCGTATCCTGCTCGTACAGGCATGGATTCTTACGGTACAAATGAAGCAATGCCTTTACCCAATCCTGCATATGTTTGTGTTTCGGATCATCCAGCAGGAACCAGTCCAGTTCGCGCTTCTCGCTCCACTCACGCTCCTGCGCGAATTCCTGTCCCATAAACAGAAGTTTTTTGCCGGAATGTCCCATCATGAATGCATAGCCAGCCATAAGGTTTTTAAACTTATCCCCTTCGAGTCCGGGCATCTTGTTGAGCATGGAACATTTCAGATGTACGACCTCATCATGGGATAATACCAGAATGTACTTCTCACTCTCATTGTAACTCATGGCAAAGGTCATCTTATTGTGATTGTCCTTTCGGAAATACGGGTCAAGCTTCATATAGTCAAGGAAATCATGCATCCAGCCCATGTTCCACTTGTAGCTGAAATTAAGTCCGTCATCCTCTACCGTACCCGTCACTTTCGGCCATGCCGTTGATTCCTCTGCAATCATCACAGACCCCGGATTTCTTCCGAGAATCAGCGTATTGATATGCTTGAAAAACTCAATGGCTTCCAGATTTTTATTTCCACCATAAATATTCGGAACCCACTGTCCATCTTCCTTCCCGTAATCCAGATACAGCATGGATGCAACTGCATCCACACGAAGTCCGTCTACGTGATAATTCTCAATCCACATCAGCGCACTTCCGATCAGGAAGTTCTTGACCTCATTCTTTCCGTAATCAAAGATTTTGGTTCCCCAGTCCGGATGCTCTCCTTTGCGCGGGTCTGCATATTCATAAGTTGCAGTACCATCAAACTCTGCCAATCCATGTGCATCTTTTGGGAAATGTGCCGGCACCCAGTCAAGGATCACGCCAATCTTGTTCTTATGGCATTCGTTGACCAGATGTGCAAAATCCTCCGGTGTTCCATAACGGGAAGTCGGTGCATAATACCCCGTTACCTGATATCCCCAGGAACCATCGTATGGATACTCGGAAATTCCCATCAGCTCGATATGGGTATATCCCATGTCTTTCACATAAGGAATCAAGGTCTTTGCCAGATCCCGATAAGAATAAAATCCATCATCCTCACGCCCCGGATGCCGCATCCAGGAACCCGGATGTACCTCATAAATTGCCATCGGCTGCTCATATACTTCCTCTTTGGAAAGTTTTTTTCTGGCATTCATCCATTCCGTATCGGACCAGAGAAAATTGGAAATATCTGTGACAATGGAAGCGGTCTCCGGACGCAGCTGTGCATAGTTTGCATAAGGATCTGCTTTGTACAGCTTTCTTCCATCCTGCGCGATAATCAGGAACTTATACATGCAGCCCAGCTGGACACCCGGTACGAACAGTTCGTATACCCCCATCGTCTCCGGTGTCACACGTTTCATCTCATGGGACGTTTCATTCCAGCCGTTAAATTCCCCAATCACATATACACGATCTGCATGTGGTGCCCAGACATCGAAGCATACTCCCTCTTCTCCTTCAATTGTCATTTTGTGAGCACCCATTTTGCGATAAATATCATAATGTGTTGCCTGTCCAAACAGGTAACAATCCATCTCTGTAAAATTACTCATAAATACCCTCCCTGTCTTCTCTTATCTATCTTACTCGAAGTCCTTTTCCGTTAGTACAATTCTGTCATCATCCGTATAACGGCTGGCGGTCAGAATACTGATAGCTTTCTTTAACCCTCCATGTGCCTCCCGGTGAATTGCTTCATCCACAATATCTTTCACCTCTGTCAGGGTTGTAGCCTGATCCAGTCTCTGAATATTGCTGATCCGGTTATACAATGCCAGAACCGCCATATCATCAATTTTGTATCCAAGTTCCCTGGAATAAGAACGTGCAAACGTTACCAGTTCGTCGTTAGTAAAAATCGGAACGGAAATCTGCTCACTGAATTTCTGTGCAAATGTCTCATTCTGTGCGAATAACCGCTTGATGCCCTTGGATGTATCTTCCAAAATAACGAAGAGACCACTCTCATCGGCATCCAGCAGATTGGATAATTCCGATACAGTTTTTTTCTCCATATCCCCCGCCTGCTCAATAATCAGGCATCCCCCTGACACCTTATCCAGCAGCCCGCCGACATTTTTCTGGTTCAATGCTTCCGCATGGATCTTTCCAATCTTTCCATCCAAAACCCCGGTCTCCTGCTGCAGGACTTTGATCATGCTGGTGGCAAGTGTTGTTTTTCCACTTCCCTGTCCGCCTTTAATTACGAGATTCCCCCTCGATGCAGTTTCCTTATTTTTCAGATGGGACGAAGCAACTGTCAACGCTTTGCAGAGCTGATCCTCCATGCCCTTCACCGGCATAAAATACGAAAAAATCGCTTTCTGTTCATCGGTCAGTTCTACAAGCGGGATATTCTGTTTTTCCTCTTTTCCCAGATCCACCGGTGTGTCTACCTGTGGAATATGTACTGTTTTTCCTTTCCAGGAAGAGCGATCTGTTTTTCTTCTTACAAAAGCAAACTCTTCTTCCCTCTCCTGTGCAAGTGTTGGTTTCTGTGGCAGATCCTCGATCGGAACCTCCTCAAAATCCTTTTTCTTTGTTTCTGTTTCTGTTTCCATTTCTTCTACACCACGATTCTCATTTAAGTTTTGGTCATCTTCTGTCATATCGGATGTCTCTTCTGCTGCTTTCTGTGCGGCAGCTTCCGTCTTTTTTTTCTGCTGGGAACGTACCATTTCTTCTAAAGATACTCCCTCTGGCCAAAGTTCTTCGGCATCTGTATCCCTGGCAGGCTGTTCCTCTTTTTTGTTCTCTTCCTCTTCTTCCTTTCGTTCTTCCGGCTCATTCGTTGCCGGCGGTGTTTCCCTTTCCGGCGTCTGTGGCGGTGTTTCCATCGTTTCCTCCACAATATCCGCCTTCTCTGCCAGTACCGCATCCAGTTTTGGCAATACTCCTGTCAGGCGGTCCATAATATCGCCTGCCTCCTGCAGTGCACGCGCTTTGGCGGATTCGAGTTTCCGCTTTCTGGCATCTTCTAATGCAGCTTCCGCAGCCTTGCGCATTTTCTCCCACTCACTCAGCACTTCCTCAATTGTCATCTGGCCTGTGATCTGATGCTCAATCATGTTTTTCTCATTTGTCATCATGCTCATCTGACCATCGGAGTCTTCTCCCAACAACTCTTTGAAATTTGTCTTGAGTGAACCATCAATCTCCTCATCTGTCTCAATGTGCCGTGTATTCTGTTCCGGCTGTGCCTCAGGCTTTTCTTCCTCCATCTGCATTTTCAGATAAGGGACATCTTCCACCATACGATTGATATTGTCCAGCGTATCCGTGACCGTCTCTTTTTCGGTTGCATCCATGATCTGCTGCATACCCTTTGCAATTTCCGCCTGAAGATTGACGGTATTAAACCGTTCTGTGTTTACTTCTACTTTTGGAATTGCGACCGGATCATGCACGGTCTCCCCGGCACGCGCCATCTCCTCCACATCAATGTGTGTCAAACCTGCTCTGTCATCTTTTGCCTGACAAAACGACCGATACTTTTCTTCCTGTGTTTTCGTCAATGGCTGATACAGCATTTTCAGTTCCAATGCACGCTCTACATATGGCCCATCTCCAAACCAGAGAACCAGCTCATCACATGCATCAATACACTTCTCACTCATCCCTGCTTTGTGATACAGATAAGCAAGCTCATATGCCCACTCTTCCGTGTATTCCTGTTCCTTGAGTTCTTCAAGAATCGGTATCAGTTCTTCATAAGAAGCCCCCTGTGCCTTCTGTATATCATAGCGAAGTACATATTTAAGGGTGTCATGAGGCGCAATCTCCACAAACTCATCGTAATAATCCTGTGCCGCCTGAAAATCTTTCATCTTGACCGCCACTTCCGCAAGACGGTAAATAATCATTCTTCCGATCGGCGAGCGATCATATGCCATCAGCAAAACTTCCCGGCTCTCCTCATAACGCTGTACTTTTTCGTACACTTCCCCAGCTTTTACCAGACCATTTACATTTTTAACCTTATTCCAATTGATGGTATCTGCAATATCTGCTGCCTCATCATATTTCTCTTCCGCATAGCGGGATTTCATCTGATCAAGCTTCAGATTATATTCGTATTTGTCCAATTGTTATCTCCTTAAAGTATCCCCAAACAGGTCTATCTGTCTATTTTCAAGTATACCATAGGCGGCAATTAGTGTCAAAAAATAATCCGAAAAAAAGAGCTGCACACAAACGCGTACAGCCCTTGAAATTACTGGTTTTTCTTTGTTTCGTCTTTCTTCCCGGAATCTTTTAAAGTTCTCTTTTTCTTTTGTTTTTCCCCGTAATATATGATCGCACCGGTTGCCTCATTCACACCGGCCGCCTCCACATATGCCGCCGTTACGGTTGTAAGATTTTTCTTTCGTATGCTGTGGTTTACCAGTCTGCGGATAATATAGTAAATCATCGCAAACACCGGAACTCCAAGCAGCATTCCCAGAAATCCAAACAGTCCGCCTCCGATCAGAATCGAAAACATTACCCAGAACGCAGATAATCCGGTGGAATCACCTAAAATCTTCGGTCCGATAATATTTCCATCCACCTGCTGCAGAACGATAATAAATATCAGCAGATACAACGCATGCAGCGGACTCTGGATCACCACCAGAAGAAGTGTCGGAATCGCACCGATAAACGGTCCAAACACCGGAATGACATTGGTTACTCCAATGATAACCGCAACCAGTATCGTATCTGGGATATGCAGAATCAGACATCCAAAATAACAGATCACACCGATGATGGCAGAATCTATAATCTTTCCAATGATGAAACCACCAAATACTTCATCTGCCTTGTGGAAAACTTCGATAATAATGTTTCCATGTTTCGGTTTAAAGATCGCATACACAATCTTTTTGCCCTGTCCCACCAGGCTTTCTTTAATGGATAAGACATAAACAACAACAATAATTCCAATGATGAAGTTTAATATGGATTTGACCATCGTGATTACGCCGGAAGTAATCTGCAGCAGATATTGCTGCATCTGTGGAAGCAGATCGTTCGTTGCCCAGTTTTCCACATAATCCGTCAGCTTTGTCAGCATATCACTGATGGTATCTGTCACTCCATAGGCTCCGAGTTTTCCGCTTTTCACCATACGGATCAGGCTCTCCACATTACCAGGCAGTGCTTCCACCAGCCCGGTAACACTTGATACCACCGAAGGAACAATTGCGGCGATCAAAAGCACCAGGATCACCAGAAGGAACAGGATTGCCCCGGCAATGGACAATCCACGTGCCACTTTAGCCGCAGATTTTTCCGATTTCATTTTCTTTTTCAGAAACGGCAGCCAGCGCCGCTCCTGAAATTTCATAACCGGGTTAAGCAGATAAGCAAGTCCCAGTCCGATAATAATCGGCTGCAATGCACCTGTAATTAGATGCCAGGTATCTGCAACCCCCTTGTACCGGAGCACCAGGAAGAAAAATACGGTACAACAGGCAAAGGTGAGAAATACCATCAATCCGATTTTAATCAGAAGAACCGTCTGACGCATGCCATCCTCACTCTGTTTGATCTGTTCCATCTGTTTTTGTTTTTCCACGTCTGTCATACAAGATCTCCTATCCGCGGTAATAATTGATCAGGCAGCCTTTAAGGATAATATCTTTCTCATCCGGTGTCAGTTCTCCCATACGCAGGGTAAATGGCTTTAAAGCACCATCCTTTACCACATATGCCTCAAATTCTGTTTTTCCGTCTGCGATCGCCTCACGGATCTTTGGAACAAACAGGTAATCCAGATTGTGGAACGGAAGGTCTCCCTGATCAATAACAAACGGAATCATACCCCAGTTAATCAGGTTGGAACGATATCTCTTGGTCGCATATTCATTTGCAATGTTTGCCCATCCGCCAAGTACCTTCTGGCAGGAAGCCGCCTGCTCACGCGCAGAACCGTCTCCCGGTTTTACTGCAAAAATCGTACTTCCGAAACCAACGTTTGAGCGGTTGACATCGGAGAACGTTGCACGGATGGTATCCATAACCGGATGAATCTCCGGAAGTGCATCCCCCGGACAGGTATCTGCCTCGACAGCCTTCTGTGCCTTCTGTACTTCCTTGGCACGTCCAACATATTCCGGATCCTTTCTGGAAAGTGCAAACTCTGCCAGTCCCAGTGGGTTGGAACGGAAAGAGGATGTCTCTCCGGAAGGAATCAGCTCGTCCGTTGTGGTCACCGGATCGTGAATCTCGGAAACAACTTTCAGCACAAGATTCTCCGGAAGCGGGCTCATAGCCGGCCAGTCCTTGATATTTGGTCCAAACTGGATCTCTACGTCCGGATCTGCCACACCCTTGCTGTCAAATACACGGTTTTCATAAATGGTCTTATCAAAGAAGTATTTCGGCTTGCTGTAGTTTACATCAATATCGGTAGCTGCGGTAAGGAATCCCTTATTTGCAGCGGTTGCAGCGATAGAACGCGCATCCATCAGTGCTACGGAAGCAACCTGTCCGTTCTGTACCTTAGAGCCCTCACGGTTCGGGAAGTTACGTGTAGAATGACGGATGGAAAATGCATTATTTGCAGGTGTATCTCCGGCACCAAAGCACGGTCCACAGAATGCAGTCTTGACAATGGCACCTGTCTCCAACAGATTGGCAACGGCACCGTTCTTAACCAATTCCATATAAATCGGAGTGGAAGCCGGGTAAACACTCAGCGTAAACTCGTCCGCTCCAATGGAAGTGCCCTTTAAGATGTCTGCTGCATCGCAGATATTTTCAAATCCACCACCAGCACATCCGGCAATGATACCCTGATCTACATACAGTCTTCCGTTCTTTACTTTGCTCTTTAAGTCAAGGTCTACTTTTCCATCAAAACTTACCTGTGCACGCTTCTCACAGTCATCGAGAATATCCATCAGGTTTGCATTTAATTCCTCGATCGTGTATGTATTGCTTGGATGGAACGGCATGGCGATCATTGGCTTAATCTCGCTTAAATCAAGTTCGATAAAGCTGTCATAGTATGCAGTTTCTCCCGGATTCAGTTCCTCGAAATCTCCGGTTCTTCCGTGAATCTCATAGAATTCCTTCACCTGGTCATCGGTTCTCCAGATAGAGGACAGACAGGTGGTCTCTGTTGTCATAACATCAACACCGATACGGTAATCAACACTCAGATTGGATACGCCCGGTCCGACAAACTCCATCACTTTATTTTTTACAAATCCGTTGGCAAATACTTCACCGATAATGGCAAGTGCGATATCCTGCGGTCCGACACCCTTCTGCGGGGTACCTGTCAGGTAAATGCCGACAACTCCCGGCATATCAATATCGTAAGTCTTATTCAAAAGCTGCTTTACAAGCTCCGGACCACCTTCTCCAATTGCCATGGTTCCCAGTGCTCCGTAACGGGTATGGGAGTCTGATCCAAGGATCATCTTTCCGCCGCCTGCAAGCATTTCTCTTGCAAACTGGTGAATAACTGCCTGATGAGGAGGAACATAGATTCCGCCGTATTTCTTTGCACATGTCAGTCCAAACATATGGTCATCTTCGTTGATGGTTCCACCGACTGCACACAGACTGTTGTGACAGTTAGTGAGTACATAAGGAATCGGGAACTTCTCAAGACCTGATGCCCTGGCGGTCTGGATGATGCCGACAAATGTAATATCGTGGGAAGTCAGCTTATCAAATTTGATCTGCAGTTTTTCCATGTTGCCAGATGTATTGTGGTTCTTTAAAATTCCATATGCAATGGTTTGTTTCTTTGCATCTTCCGGTGTAACAGTCTTTCCTGTCTTTGCATTGACAGCAGATGCTGCTTCCGGTGAATTAATGACAACATCCCTGCCGTTGACCAGGTATGCGCCGTTCTCATATAACTTCATAGTTTCCTCCTTGTTTTCGAAATCATAGTTAATGATAATTATATAATAAAATGTATTTTTATGCAACGACTGCAAACGTAATGGATGCCGCAAACAGATCGCCATCTACCAGGATTGCAAACTCACCGCCCATCAACTGTGTAAGATTCTTTGCAATGGACAGTCCAAGACCGCTTCCCTCTGTCGTGCGGGATTCCTCTCCCCTCACAAAACGCTCCGTCAGGTCTTTCCTCGCCGCTCCCTGTTCCGGCAGCGGATTTCTCGAAATATTTTTGATACGGAAAACCGCATTGTTCTCCTCTACTTCCAGATCTACATAAACCCGGGTATTTTCGAGTGCATATTTTGCCGCATTGGTATACAGATTTTCAATTGCACGGTAGAGCTGCCGTCCGTCTGCCCGGATCATCACCGAATTGTGCGGCAGTTTCGTCACAATGGTCAGCCCACGTGCCTCAAAACGTTCATTGAACTCACCACCCGTCTGGTACAGCAGTTCTACCAGATCAATGGTCTGCATATCCAGCTGGATATTTCCGGAACTGATCTTTGATGCTTCGACCAGATCCTCCGTCAGCTGTTTCAGCCGCTGGGATTTTTCATCCAGAACCCGGATATAATTACGTGCATTTTCGTTTTCCAGGTTTTCACGTTTGAGCAGATCCACATAATTGACAATGGAAGTAAGCGGTGTTTTGATATCATGGGAAACATTCGTGATCAGGTCTGCCTTCATCCGTTCATTCCGGATCCGCTCCTGAATGGCTTCGCTCAGCCCTGCACGGATATTATTCACAGAAGCTGCAATGCCTCTTTCCTGTCCGTGAAACTGCTCCACATCCAGTGTTGTATCCAGTGCCCCTGCCGCAATTTTTTCAATTGCATGCTGGATCTCATATCTTTCGCGCGCCTTACGCGTACACAGTCTGGGATTCTGTCCGGAGATAAATACCCGTCTAAGGAAGCTTCCTGCCTGATAGATCAGACTGTATGTCAGAAGGGTATTGTTTTTGACCCGCCGGACAATGCTCATATAAAACAGCAGGAATACAACATCGACCAGATACCCGACTGTTCCGACCGCTACCATCAGTCCGGACAGTTCAAACTGGATGTCATGGAGATTTCTCCCCAAAAAAAGCACAAGATAAATGAATGCCACAAAAAGCACCATCTGGATATCCGTATAAATTTTATCGATCCAGGTCAGGTAAATGGTTGCATCCTCCTCCGACCGGCGCCCTGCAACACCTGTCAGATAGGCAAGAAATACAAAGCTTCCGACCATGCCGATCACCATAAACAGGCTGAGAATCCTCAGCCCTCCGATATGTCTGCGCAGATTGTATCCGATCCCATAGATTCCGCAAAGCATCATAATCAGGAACATCTGATGCATGACAATGGCTGCGCCCTTTTTTCCGCTGGAGAATTCTTTCATAGACAGCTACGCCCCCGCTTCAATTTTATAGCCGACACCCCAGACCACTTTCAGATACCGCGGTTCTTTCGGATTGATTTCGATTTTTTCCCGGATATGCCGGATGTGGACAGCAACTGTATTGTCAGCGCCAATTGCTTCTTCATTCCAGATTTCCTCATAAATCTGACTGATGGAAAATACTTTTCCTTTATTTTTCATGAGAAGCAGAAGGATGTTGTATTCGATCGGAGTCAGTTTGACCTCTTCCCCATCTACCGTAACTTTTTTTAATTCATCGTTAATAACCAGACCGCCGGCTTCATAAACGGCATCACCGGAAGGGGTGCTCGAAAGTGTGGTATAACGCCGCAGCTGTGACTTCACACGGGCAACCAGTTCCAGCGGATTAAACGGCTTGGTCACATAATCGTCCGCCCCCACGTTCAGCCCCAGAATCTTATCCGCATCTTCTGTCTTGGCAGACAGGATGATAATGGGAATGCTGCTTGTTTTACGTGCCTGGAATGTCGCACGGATTCCATCCAGTTTCGGCATCATCACATCGATCACCATCAGATCAATTTTCTTTGTGCGAAGCATATCCAGAGCCTGTTCCCCGTCATATGCTTTTACTACCTGGTATCCTTCCTGAATCAGGTAAATCTCAATTGCGTCTACAATTTCCTTGTCATCATCACACACCAGAATCGTCATGCGGATGTCCTCCTATCAGGTTCTTGATCTTGTTCTGAAAGCCGGCGGATTTTTCTTTTTCTTCTGCTGCTTCCTGTTCTTCCTGTTCATCTTTCCACTTAAAATAATCAGCATCCAGATTCACACGCAGTTGTTCTTCCAGCTGCTTTAACTCTTCATCGTCATCTTCTACCGTAACCGGTGCCGGAATCTCCGGCTTCGGCGACAGCTTCTTTGGTTTTTCCACCGGCTTTTCCACTGGCTTTTCTACTGGTTCTTCCGCAAGGTCTTCTACCGGTTCTTCCGGTACGGAAAGTCCAAGCTTATCCAGATATTCCTGATTAATCCTGATATCGGTCTGCCGGTTTGCATAAATCGCTTTTTCTTCCCGCTTCTCCTGCTCGTACTCCGGTCTTCCTTCCATCTTTTCCTTCTCAATCTCGCGGTTTCGCTCCTCGATGATCTTTAAGTACTTTTCGGTATCAACCAGATCCTGCAGCTGTCCTTTGAGTTCGGACTTGTTGGTTCTTAATGTCTTTTCTTCTTTTTCCATCTGTTCTTTAATTTCCTGATAGATGGCACCGACCTTTTTGTCTGCCTCCTGCATGATATCCTGCATACGGTTTAACGTTTCATCCATATACATGACAGATGCCGCATAAATGTCCTCTGCCTTACGGCTTGCATCCCAGATGATCTGATCTCCCTTTTTATGGAAATCGCGCTCTGCCTTGTCACGGCTTCGAATGGTCAGCTCGTATTCATCCATAATCTGATAAATACAGGTATTTAATTCTGCCAGCAGATCAATCACCTGCTGCTTATCTATGATAACTTTACTCGGCTCTTTCGGATACGGCTCACTCTTCGACAGCAAAACGTGAAGACTGCGCAGTACCTTTTCCGTATTGTCCTGTGCTCCCATGTGTCCTGATTCCTTCCATAATAGATAATTCCGTACTTTCTATTATAATCAATCCCCCTATAATACGCAATATTTTAGATTCTTAGGTTTTTCTAAATTTTATTACACAAAACTTTATTTTTTACAGACACAAGGTTATAATAATTTTTTGAAAATGAACCTGTTTAATAAAGGATATATACTATGAATATCGTCAAAACTTACGGAAATTATATTAAAAAATATGCCGGCACCCACCCGGCAGTTTCACGCAAAATGATTGACATCGGATTACATCTCGAACAGTTCCGGACTGAACATTTTGCAGAAAAAACAATGCCGAAAGCATATCAGAAGCTGAATACGCTCGGCGTAAAAAATACGCTTCATGCGCTGGAATACCCGGAATCCACGGTCTGGTGCAATCTGTTTGCACCCGTGGAAATTTTCCAGTGCTTCGGACTCAGTGCGCTTTCCATGGAATGTCTTTCTTCGTTTCTCTCAGGATTTACGTGTGAAGACTATTTTATCGACCGCGCAGAAAGCCGGGGAATTGCCTCCACGCTCTGTTCCTATCACAAAGATTTTATCGGTGCCGTAGACTCCGGAATTATTTCACCTGCCAGACTCGGTGTGACAACTTCCATGATTTGTGACGGCAATATTAACACATTCCGCTATGTCAGCCGGCACACGGATCTTGACACTTATGTGATCGATGTGCCGGACAGCTGTTCTCCGGAAGCCGTGGAATATGTGACCATGCAGCTGAAAGAACTGATTCAGAAACTGGAAGCACTGACCGGAAAACGTCTGTCCATGGATGACCTGTCGGAAACACTTGCCCGCGAAAACCAGTCGAAAGCTTATTACAAAGAGTTTTTAAAACTGCAGGCAGAGCGCTATTATCCATCGACACTGACTCTGCAGATGTACATGCTTTTTGCCACCCACTTAAACATCGGAACACCGGAAACCCTTGACCTGTTCCGCAGTTTTGCCGAGGATATCAAACAATATCCGAAATATGACGGCACCCGGATTGTGTGGGTACATCTGCTTCCCTTTTATCAGGAAACACTCAAACACTATTTTAACCTGAACAGAGATTACCAGATCCAGTGTACCGAAATGAACCTGGATTACATGGACGAACTGGATACCACCCACCCACTGGAAGCACTTGCCACTAAAATGCTAAACAATCTCTATAACGGTCCATACGAAAAAAAAGCAAATATGCTCGTAAAACTGGCAAAAGAAATGCATGCCGATGGCGTCATTAACTTCTGCCACTGGGGCTGTAAGCAATCTGCCGGCGGAGTATTCCAGCTTCGCGAAACACTCAAGGCCGCGGATATTCCACTGCTCGTTCTGGATGGCGATGCCATGGACCGCCGGAACAGCCATGACGGACAGATCAAAACCCGTCTGGAAGCTTTTCTGGAAATTCTGGATAAAGAGAGGAATTCATCATGTTAGGTTATGTATGTAAATATACCCCCATGGAATTATTTGAAGCCATGGACACGGAAATCACACGTCTGGAACCATCCGTTACGGATTTTAACCACGCGGACACCCTGATGCACGCCAACATCTGTTCCTATACCAAGGCCGTGCTGGAAGATGTGATGGAACATGACTATGAGGGTGTCATTCTGACTACCTGCTGCGACAGCATCCGGCGTCTGTATGACACATTAAAAAGCCAGTTCCCGGATAAATTTTTCTTTTTGCTGGATATTCCCCGCAAATTTAATGATTTCGCAGTAGCACTCTATGAGCGCCAGTTAAAACAAATGCTCACGGAGTACGAGGCTTTCTCCGGAAAAACACTGGATCTGAAACGTTTTGTTTCCATGATGCAGAACAAAGCAGCTCTGAAAAAACAGGAAAACACCCGCATGTCTTCCAGTGCAGTGTCCGAAAAAGGAAACGGACAGAAACTCAATATCGGAATCATGGGTGCCCGATGCAACAATGAAATCCGTCAGCTGCTTGTCGACCGCGGTGCCAATCTGCTGTTTGATTTAACATGCACCGGACTTGCACGTGATTTTTCCATTACAGAGGATCAGGTCCTGCATTCTTATGCTGCCGCGCTGCTAAACCAGATTCCATGCATGCGCATGTTAAAAGCAGCGAACCGTGAACATTTTCTTGACGGTTTTACCGACCGCCTGGATGGAATTATATATCATACCGTCAAATTCTGTGACTCTTATTCTTATGAGTATGCGGATTTCCGCCAGCGGCTGGATCTGCCGATTCTGCTGGTAGAAACCGATTCCACCAGACAATGTGCCGGACAGGTCCGGACCCGTGTGGAAGCCTTTATGGAAGAATTGAAAATGAAAAAAGGATTGTCCCTGACCGGGGAAAAACAAATGATAAAAAGAAAGGGTGATACAGTGTATACATTAGGAATTGACAGCGGCTCTACCTCTACAAACACCGTAATCTTAGACGAAAACAGACAGATCAAAGCATTTTCAGTTGTCCGCACCGGAGCCAAATCTTCCCAGAGTGCAGATGCCGCACTGGCAGACGTTCTGAAAAAGGCCGGACTTAACCGGGAAGATATTTCCCTGATTGTATCCACCGGTTATGGTCGTGTCAGCATTCCATTTGCGGACAAAAATGTAACCGAAATCAGCTGCCACGGAAAAGGTGCGCATCTTCTCTTCCCGGACGTTCACACGATCCTCGATATTGGCGGTCAGGATAGCAAAGCCATCCGGCTGAATGACAATGGAGAAGTTGCCGATTTTGTCATGAATGATAAATGTGCCGCCGGAACCGGCCGCTTTCTGGAAATGATGGCGCGCTCCCTGGAAATCAGTATCGACGAACTTGGCCCGGTATCCCTGCAGTCCAAAGAAAATATTGAAATCAGCAGCATGTGCAGTGTTTTTGCTGAATCGGAAGTTATCTCCCTGATCGCACAGAACAAAGAGATTGCTGATATTGCACATGGAATTCACAAGGCAATTGCCGGGAAAGCAATGTCCCTCCTGAAACGTGTCGGTCTGAATCCGGGATATATGATGACTGGCGGTGTTGCCAAGAATCCGGGTGTCGTCGCCGTGCTGGAGGAGCAGCTTGGAGAAAAACTACATATCTATGAGGAACCAGAGATTGTCGGTGCACTGGGTGCGGCATTGTATGGGCTTGAGGAGATCCTATAAACCAGAAAATAATTTTACAACAACAATCGTGATACGATTTATTTTCCAATCGTATCGCAATTGTTGTTTTTCTGTTCATTTTAGGTTTTTCTGTTACTGTTATAAATCATTTGACTTCTGTCCGAAAATACGATATTCTGTTTTTATTGGGTTTATAAAATTATATACCACAATTACTTATGCGATACATCGCCATTGTACCGCAATCACCACTCATGGAGAGCATTTCGCTCATAAATTTCCATTAGAACCACAATTTCATAGAACTGGTCATAACAGCTCTGTTTTTTATACTTTCTATATTGTAAAAGCAGATGCTTATGATATATACTAAAGGAAAGGTAGGACACTACATGGGGAACACTGACATTTTGACAACTTCGTTGCTAGATGCCGGCACAGAAAACACAACAGAACACAGCACGATTTTCGACGATGTATTCCGAACCATTGCGCAAAAAATGCCGCAGCTTCTCATTCCGCTGATCAACGAAGTTTTCCATACTTCTTACAGCGAAGAGGAACAGTTTGAACAATTGCGAAACGAACATTACGAAAAGTACGGAACCGTGATCACGGACTCCATTATCCGGATTGGTGGACATATATACCATCTGGAATGCCAGTCCTCTAAGGACAGGACAATGGTTATCCGAATGTTCGAGTACGACATTTCGATTGCACTTGAGCATGCTTCTTTGGGGGAACATGCAATTTGGGAGATTGCGTTTCCTCAATCGTGCGTGCTTTACATCCGCAATCACCGTTCGCTTCCGGATTATCATGAGGCAATCGTAACGTTTGCAGATGGTCAGAAAGTACGTTACCGCGTTCCGGTTTTGCAGGCGAAAAGATACACGGTGGATCGGATTTTTGAAAAACGGCTGCTGATTCTGCTTCCGTATCATATCTTACGGTATGAACATTTTTTGAAGCACAATGGAACGAATTCGAAAAAAGTGAAGCATCTGCTGGACGATTTCCGGGAGATCAACCGAAGGTTAGAGGACGCGTCCGAAAAAGAACAAAAGTCATATCTTTATATGGATATGATTGTTTTAATTGAGAAAATCGCAGATTATATTATTCCAAAAGACAATGATATTAGGAAAGGATTGGGTGAGATTATGGGTGGTAAGATTTTGAAGTTACGGTCTGAAGAATTGCTGGAACAGGGCGAAGCCAAGGGTAGAATTGATGCAATTCAAAATATGATCAAATATAACGTTCCAAAAGAAAAAATTTTACTGGATTACACTTCAGATGAATACGAAGAGGCATTAAATTCTATGCCAGTAAAAGTATAAACACACACCAAAAGGGGCTCCGAAGAGCAATGTCATTAAGTTAAGAATTTTGACATAATTATAAAACACATCATATTTGCAATTGTTTGATAAATATGATGTGTTTTTTTCTTTTATCTATTTTGTAGCACAACAAAAAGACAGATTGTTTATCTGTCAAAAAAAACTTATAATTATCTATGATTAAGCCACTCTATATAGAAAGCTTACAGATGCCTGGGGTTTGACTTTGCGAGGGTCTTTTCGACCAGGTCTTACTGGTAATACATGCTTTTCTATTAGGTTAATCACATCAGGTGGACTAAGATTGCGTTTATTACGGAGATATTCTCTACAAATATAAATGGCGATTGTAAAGTTCACCTGTTTTGTTTTATCATTGTTTTTCATTTGTTTTATTACATGTGTTGTTATTAATTCGCAATAGTTATACAAAAGTAATCGCGCATATATTTCTTGTTTAATAAAATCTGGTTTTCGTGCATGGAAACTTGTTAATCCTATGGCATATTTTAATTCTCTGAATGAAGTTTCTATTCCCCATCTCAAATGATAGATTTCCTTTATTTTTTTTACATCAAAAATATTTCTATCAAGATTTGTAATTATTATTTCATAAGAATTAGACCCTATAGGAAATCTAATAATACGAAATGATAATTCGTATGTTTTATCACTTTTTCGTGGAAGATAATCAAACACTTGATTTACAGGCATCCACTTATAGCCTGCATTTTTTGTGGTCTTTGTATTTTTCCTCGAAAAAATCTGAGTGATATCTATATCAAACTCATCATTTGGAGGAAGATTTAACCCAGATGCAATTCCATTACTATTTTTATCTTTGACACGTATAGCGAATTTCCATCCTTTTTCAATTGCATGTGCAAAAATGTTATAGTTTTCATATCCTCTATCAGCAACAAGAATTACATTCTCTAGTTTCGATCTGTCAATCATTGTTGCACATGCTCTAAACTCGTTGCAATCCGCTGCTGTTTGCACTAAAACATCGGTGTATATACGATTCAAAACATCATAAAAGGCATTTAGATGTAGTTTATTAACAATTGAACCATGCTGATTACGTTCCCAAAAAGTTTCTGGATCCTTTTGATTGGTTGCAATGGTCAAGTTACTTCCATCACATGCAATTAAACGATAACCATGATAATTATTAGTAGTTGGAAGGTTGTCATCCGTAAAAGATTTAAACAAATATTCAAAAGCCTCTGGAAGTACTTTTGAACGTTGTTGCGTAAATGCTGACACAGACGGAGTATTTTTGTTAAAATCAAAGAAATCAAGTAGTTCTTTACTCATAGTAGCTCCACCCGAATTCATCATGATTCCTATAAAAGTTTTGAAATCAATTTTCCGTTTTCGAGAGAAATCGACATTGGGGTTTCGAAGAAATAAACATGGATTGTTAGCTAATTCCGAAATATGATTCTTTAGAGAATCTGAAACTTGATTAATATAATTGCTCATATGCGTTACCTCCTTGCAATCAAGATGTTCTTAATTACAAGGGCCGCTTTCGCTACCTCATTATCATTCAATAGCGAAAGCGGCCGCACATTTCGAATCATATGTCAAGCATTTATTACAAAATAAAAAGACCCTAGCATCATTTCTGATGCTAAGATCTTGATTGGTCATCTTAACTTAATGACATTGCTCCGAAGAGTCCCTTTTGATGTGTAATGACCATATTTACTTTTACTGTAACAGAGAAAGTACACCCTGATTAGACTGATTAGCCTGTGCGAGCATAGACTGTCCAGCCTGTGCAAGAATGTTGTTCTTGCTGTAGTTTACCATCTCTTTTGCCATATCTGTATCACGGATACGAGACTCAGCAGAAGAGGTATTCTCGGAAATATTATCCAGGTTGTCGATGGTGTGCTCTAATCTGTTCTGTACAGCACCAAGTGCAGATCTCTGGGAAGAAACCTTAGAGATTGCATCGGAAATAGCGTCGATTGCGTAGGTTGCTGCTGTACCGTTCTTGTCCGTTACGTTTAAGCCCTTGATTCCAAGGTTTTCGGAGTTCATGGTGTCAATGTCAACTGTGATCTTGTTTGTCATGTCAGCATCTGCACCTACATGGAGGCTGAAACTTAATGTGTTGGCAACTTTTGCAGTTCCCGTATGAATTTCAATTGTATTAGTTGCATTTGCAAGTGTCATTGCAGTATAGTTTTTATCAATACCCACCTTTGCCTGATTCTGAGTATCACCAATCTGGTTTGCTTTCAATAATTCAGCTGCTGCAAGACTATATGCTTTTTCTTTAGTGATTACATTTTTGTTGTTATCATCAACTCCATCATTATCCTTATCTGCAATAAGGGACAGTTCCGTCGTACCTACTTTAACAGTTCCAGATGTTACCTTTGTACTAAATTCAGCTGCATCCGCATAATCTGCATCTGCTACAATTCCGGCACCAGTATCCGCTGGTACAACTCCGTCTTTATACCATCCAGCTGCATTTCCATCTGCCTTTGTACCAGTTGTAACTGCTGCTTTTGCAGCCACATATTTATAAGTATCTCCATTTACCACAACATCCTGGTGCTTTGTATCAATATCAGCAGTTGTCAACATGTCCTTTAATTCTTTTGTAGATGCTCCAATGGAAAACGTCTGGCCTCCGATTGAAACTTTATCTCCAGCCTTCAATGCATCCATTTTAAATGTAGCTGTTCCATCACCATTATCGGTCAGAGTTCCCTTTAATCCGGCATCATGTGCCTTAAGATTAATTGTCTTCTCACCGTCATCACCCTTTAACAGGTAAATTTCATTGAATTTGGTTGTCTCTGCAACACGGTCGATCTCTGTATTTAACTGGTCGATCTCGTCCTGGATCGCCTTACGGTCTGTATCCTTAGAGTTTGTTCCGTTTGCTGCCTGAACTGCAAGCTCATTCATACGCTGTAACATGCTGTGAACTTCTGTTAAAGCACCTTCAGCGGTCTGTACAGAAGATACACCGTCCTGTGCATTAGAAGATGCCTTGTCCAGTCCGCGGATCTGCTTTCTCATCTTCTCGGAAATGGTAAGTCCTGCTGCATCATCTGCTGCACGGTTGATCTTGTAACCAGAAGATAACTTCTCGGTTGACTTAGCCTGTGCTCCGGATGTGATACCAAGCATTCTGTTTGCGTTTGCTGCCTGCATGTTGTGTTGTACTACCATACTCATAATAGAATCCTCCTTGAACTCCCACTTTGTGGGGTATTATGTTTTTTCCTCTGGAAATCCTTTTCCTAAGGTGTTCTTATTGCGTCACTTTGCAGTAACGCGTCACAAGCATCTTTTGATGCTTTGCGACCTTGTATCAAATAAGCGAAGCGTCCCGGGTGTGCCCCGCCTATTACCAGAATTTAAAACAGATCAGGAGTTAAATTTATCTTTCAAACTCTCTGCATCTTTCTTTGCCTCTGCCTTCATCCTCTCGTTCCACAAGATTCTCTTAATTTCCTGCTGTGCCTCCCTGGAAATACCCGGCTCTGCATAATAGGTTTCCTTCTTACGTGCCGGATTTTCTTCCGTGGTGCTTCTGGCAATATTAAGTTCCCTCGGAGCATCAATGAGCAGCCTTGCGTGATTACCCGAACCACCGACATAGACCACACGGATGTCATCCCCGATATTTACGTATTGTCCCTGTTTCAATGAAAGTTTCAGCATTTTTTACCTCCATGTACGCAAAACCTTTTTGCTACGTTTTGTATCTTTTATATCGTCCATTCGCTACAGTTTGTTAACCTCTATTTTTTATAATTGCTACATTTTGTTACTTTTTATCTAATTTCTCCATTCTCGTTCGTTTAAAAACCGTTTATTTTTGTGCATATTTTACATTTTTATGCAACATTCTGTAACTATATGACTATTTTTCCACTTCCCACAATAAATTAACTTCTGTTTTATCAATAGCTACTATCTGTAACATTTCATGATATGTGAAAAAATAGACTAATTTTAAGAAAAGGTGGTATTTTATTATGAGTGAAAAAAAACTTCCTCAGAAATTGAAAGAACTGAGAAAGGTAAATAATTACACGCAGGATTATGTAGCCGCGGTGCTTGGTATTGTTCGCCAGACATACAGCCATTACGAAACTGGCAGACGGACACCAGATGCCGAAGCATTATATAAATTGGCGGGACTATACAATATTTCGATTGACGATCTCATGCATCTGACCGTTGATATTGACCGTGAAGTTTCCTATGATGCACCGGTTCCTTCCCAGTCCAGCGAAGACTTATCTGAGTTTCTTGAATTTTTTAATGATCCCGCGAATAAAAAAAAGTACATGTTTCATACGAATCTGGAAAAAGAATTGCTTTTTTATTTTAATAAGATATCCGAAGAGGATAAGAAAGAAATTATTGAATTTACAAAAATTAAGGCCCGCAAGCCTTTATAACAGAAAAATTGCTTCTCCAGATACTGTTTTTAATGGTATCTAAAGAAGCAATTTTTAATACTATGGAAATTACAATTTCACTACATGCACTTTATTCCGGCTTCCGCAAGCCTCTTGTATTCTTTTCCACAAGCTTACGTGTCACCATCATCTGATGTCCACAGCCAGTGCATTTCAGGCGGAAATCCGCGCCCACGCGCAAAATCTCCCATTCATGGCTGCCACACGGATGTGGCTTTTTTAATTTCACAATATCTCCCACTTCATACTGGTACTGATTCATAGCTGGTCTCCTTCTTTTTCTCATCTTATAGACAATTGTAAAACCCGCGGTGGCAGGAGCCGCAATTGTCTATTATTTTTTCCGGCTAACACTCGATCTGTGAAAAGACATTTCCAAGTCCATCCTGGATAAGAAGATCCGCCCGCGCATCCATTGGAGTTGCACTCTTATTGATCAAAACAAGCTTATTTCCCCTGTAATAATCAATCAGACCGGCTGCCGGATATACGGCAAGCGAAGTTCCTCCCACAATCAGCATATCCGCATGGCTGATATAAAATACCGCATCCTGCAGTGTTTTCTGGTTCAGCCCTTCTTCATAAAGAACTACGTCAGGCTTCACCGGACCACCACAGACAGGACAGACCGGAACTCCTTCCGAGTGGAGAATATCTTCCGCGCTGACAAACTGTCCACAGCGTTCGCAGTAATTGCGCAATACGCTTCCGTGCAATTCCATGACGTTTTTACTTCCGGCTTTCTGATGCAGGCCATCGATATTCTGGGTCACGACCCCTTTCAGTTTTCCTGATTTTTCCAGTTCTGCCAGCTTGAAATGGGTGATATTTGGCTGTGCATCCAGACAGAGCATTTTGTTCCGGTAAAACCGGTAGAACTCTTCCGGATTCTGCCGGTAAAAACTATGGCTTAAAATAGTCTCCGGCGGATACTTATACTGTTGATTATACAAACCGTCCACACTACGGAAATCCGGGATTCCGCTCTCGGTCGATACCCCTGCTCCACCAAAAAATACAATGTTGCCCGATTCCTCCACCCATTGCAAAAACTGTTCCGTTGCTTCCATTTTTTCTCCTTTCTCCGCAAACAGGGAAAAAAGAGGCTGTCACTGTGTGACAACCCCTGTCTGATTTCCTGTGCTATATGGCAAATTGATATTTTTAATATTCTTATAATAAGGATGCCAGTTACCGCTATACAGCCTCTGTATTATAAAATACATCTTTCTTCATCTCTCCGGCAATTTGCTTTGCATTCTCCAGATCATCCAATATCTGGTATGCCGGTGTTGTTGCGTCTTTTAAATTCTCCCGGAGTTCTTCCAGTCTCTGCGCATCCTGTTGCTGCTGCTCACACTGCTGCTGGATATGGTTCGCCTGATTTGCCATCTCATCCATGGAACTTGAAATCTCTTCGCTGACAGCTGCCAGGGAACTGATGGAATCGGAAATCTTTCCCACACTCTTCTGGTTCGCATCATTGATCTCCCATGCAGAATTAATCTTCTCGCTCATATCCCCAAGTGCCTCCACCGCGGTGTTTGCACTGTCTGAACTCTTTGCGGATGCTTCTTTGATACGCTCCACGAACTCACTCATGTTGGCTGTCATGTTCTGGGTCTGTTCTGCAAGTTTACGGATCTCTTCCGCAACTACTGCAAATCCTTTTCCGGCTTCTCCTGCACGGGCTGCCTCGATGGATGCATTCAGTGCCAGCAGATTGGTCTGGCTGGAAATGGAATTGATCCCTTCAATGACTTCATTCATATTACTGATAATGTCAAAAAGCTTCTCCATATTCTGTTTCATGGTACTTGATTCACTGATCGTCTTATCGGACAGATCGCGGATAGCCGTCAGCTCCTGCTGTCCCTCTTCGATGTTTTTGTAAATCGCTGCAGATTCCTCCGATGCAGACAATATCGTATTGGTCAGTTCCTCATGCTGGTTGGAAACCTCCCCTGCCACACGCGAACTTTCTGACGCAGACTTCGTAGCGTCCTCCGATGCCTGTGCGATCTGCTGTGAAACAGATTCCATCTTGGAATTATAATCTTTTAAGGCATCCACAACCTCTGCGATCTGTAACGATGCGGATGCATTCTTTGTCAAGATCTGACCGAACTGGCTGCGTCCGTTCACCAGACGGGTATACAGCTGCTGTATCTCCGGATCTTTTGAATAATCTACATTTTTCAATTCCAGAACGGCCTGCAGACCGGCTCTGTCTGTCTTTTTTCCAAATGCCATATTATATACTTCCTCTCTGTTGTAACATACAAATCTCTGTATCTTATGCCTTTTATTCTGAACTAAAATATGTTTAAAGTCAACATATTTCTATCATAATTCAGATATTTTTTGACACTTTTGCTGCTACACACAGGTTGCCATGCGAACAATAACACTATTCTTACAACTTCAGGTTTTCCACACAAGAAATACACTTGCCACAATTCCGGCAGTGGTTGCAAAAAGGGCTCCCGGAAGTGTATATCTTGTCTTTTTTACTTTTACCGACATAAAATAAACCGACATGGTATAAAAAATGGTCTCTGTGCTGCTGAGCATAACCGATGCCGCACGTCCCAGCATCGAATCTGCACCATGTGTTTTGTAGATATCTAGTAAAAGTCCCGTTGCTGCAGAGGAAGAAAACATTTTTACCACAGCAACCGGGATCAGCTCGGTCGGAAATCCTGTCGCCGCCATTAATTTTCCAAGCCACCCGGAAATAAAATCCAAAAAACCCGAAGCCCGCAAAATACCTACTGCTGCCATCAGTCCGATTAGTGTCGGCATAATCTCCACTGCTGTGCGGATTCCGCTTTTTGCCCCTTCCAGGAAATCCTCATATACATGCTGCCGGTGCATCAGGCCATTTCCCACAATGAGCAATACCAGAATCGGAATGACTGCCTCGGATAAGTACAGAATCAAATTCATTTTTCCACCCTCCCAAATGCCTGCCGGAGCTTGATGAAAATGACAGCTGCCAACGTGGAAATACTAGTGGCAATGATGGCCGGTCCTACAATTGCAGCCGGACTTACGGCTCCATACTGGCTGCGATATGCAATGATATTCACAGGTATCAGCTGCAGGGAAGAAATATTAATGATAAGAAAATCACACATCGCGTCTGTCGCCTGATTTGACATTTTCTGCAGCCGCTTTAACTCTTTCATGGCAGAAATCCCTGCCGGGGTTGCCGCCCAGCCCAGCCCCAGAAAATTGGACACCATATTCGTTGCCATATATCTGCCTGCTGTGGAATTTTCCGGAACTGACGGAAACAAAAAACGTAGTATCGGTCCCATTGCAGATGCCGCACGGTTTACCATCCCCCCTTTTTCCGCAATCTTCATAAGTCCTACCCAGAATGCCATGGCACCTGTCATTGTCAGGCAAAGGCTTACCGCTTCCTTTGCCGAAGCAAGTGCCTGGTCGGTCACTGCTCCAAGATTTCCAGTCATTGCAGCATACACCACCCCGACAAGAATCATTCCACCCCATAAATAGTTCATCCGCGCCTCCTGTTTGCGTTCTTAAATCATTGTATGGGCTTTGCTTTTTTCATATTCCTTTTGCAATTACCAGATAAACCCAAAAGGGAAGGCATAGCCCAGGCTTTCCCTGCATAAATTTTCTTAAGTTTTCTTACAGGAGTTTCTGGTATGAAACATCTTTTGAAAAAACACCGGATGCTTTCCGTGGGTATTTTTCTGGCTGCGGTACTCTCCATTATTTATGCAGTCATCCTCTCCCCTGCCGGAAAAAGTACCGGTTCTTTTTCTGAATTTTGTACCACGCTTTTTCGCGAAGAGATAAAATCCAACACCATGAATCTGCACTTTACGCTAAAAGATCCAAAAGCTGCCGGCATTGACTCTTATGAGATCACGCTTGGCAGTCTGTCCGGTGACAGTCCTCACAACCAGGCCAAACAGCTCAAAAAACTTTCGGAAGAACTCAAAAAATATTCTCACCGCTCTCTCAAAGGAAAAGACCGCTTGACCTGCCGGCTGCTTTCCGATTATATTTCACGCCAGCAGAACCTTGCTGCCTATCCCTATTACGATGAACCTCTGACCCCTTCCGGTGGTGTCACCTCACAGCTGCC
This sequence comes from Roseburia sp. TF10-5, assembly GCF_003462365.1. Classification (NCBI taxonomy): domain Bacteria; kingdom Bacillati; phylum Bacillota; class Clostridia; order Lachnospirales; family Lachnospiraceae; genus Roseburia; species Roseburia sp. TF10-5. The sequence continues at coordinate 284,698 of NZ_QTYW01000002.1, forward strand.
TGTGCTTCTGGCAGAGTATACTTTCCGCAATACCAGAGATATTAAAGATTATCTCGGACTGTTGTCGCAGATGGATACTTATTTTTTAGGGATTTTAGATTATGAACAAAAGAAAGCCGATGCAGGACTTTTCATGTCCGATGAAGCCTGCTTAAAAGTCATTGAAGGGTGTGAAGTTTTCACCGAACATCCCGATGACAATTTTCTGATCGATACGTTTTCCAACCGGTTAAATGCCATGGATGTGCTTACGGATACACAAAAGAATACTTATATAAAACAGCATTCCAAAGTTCTGAGCGAACATGTCATTCCAGCTTACCGCCAGATGATCAAAGGACTTACCATGCTGCTGGGACGGGGACATAACAACTGGGGGCTTTGTAACTTTCCGGAAGGAAAAGCCTATTACGAGGCGGTCGTGTCTGCAGATACGGGCTGTGATGACAGTGTGGAAGATCTGTTTTCCCAGATTACCAAAGCCCGGCGGGAAGATCTCACGTTCTGTCAGAATCTCTTGGAAAAAAATCCGAAACTTGCTTCCCAGTCTCCGAAACCCGATGCTGCCTTGAAAGAGGAAAATGCCATGCTTTCCCGGCTGCAAAAAGAAATCCTTACTGACTTCCCGGCACCACCACAGACAGAAGTGGAAATCTGCCACGTTGATCCGGCACTCAGTGAGTACTTGGCTCCCGCCTTTTATATTACGGCTCCGATTGATGATATTTCACATAACCGGATCTACATAAACGATGCTAAAAATGATACAGATATCTATTACTTTACAACGCTTGCGCATGAAGGATATCCCGGTCATCTGTACCAGACGATCTGCACGGCATCCTACGGTGCTCCCGAAGTGCGCTCCCTCCTCAACTATCCTGGTTACACCGAGGGCTGGGCAACCTATACCGAAATGCAGGCCTTCTATTATGCAGGACTTGACCCGGATCTGGCCTCCCTATTACAGCATAACCAGGCAGCTACGCTCAGTCTCTATGCCACTGCCGATATCGGAATTCATTACTTTGGATGGGAAAAAGAAAAAACCGCCGCATTCTGGAGCGAATACGGCGTAGATGATACTGCCACGGTAAACAGAATCACGGATCTGATCCTCGAAGAACCGGGAAACTACCTGAAATATTATGTTGGCTATCTGAAATTCCGCCAGATGCGTGAACAGCTTGCGCTCGAAAACAAAAGCTTTTCGGTATCTGCATTTCACGAAGCAATCCTTCGCACCGGTCCTTCGCCTTTTTCCGTTCTCGAAGAAACCGTGCGGGATCAGTTAAAATAAAGTCCATTGATCTTTTTTATTTTAACAGTGCCTGATAGATATCGCGCTTGCTGACCCCACGGTCTTTAGCGACACGTTTCATGGCTTCCTTGCGGTCAATCCCCTGGGACTCGTAATGCGCCATGTGTTCCTCCAGGGAAAGTGTTTCCCATCCAGCCTGTTCTTCCTTTTTCATTTCTTCCCACGAACGGCCGGCAATGATAAGCACATACTCCCCACGTGGCTCATTGACTTCATAATAGGATAGACTGTCTGCCAGTGTCATCTGCAGTTTTTCCTCGTGACGCTTCGTCAGTTCCCGGCAGATGGTAAGCCTGCGGTCTCCGCCGAGGGTATCGTGCAGTTCCTGCAGAGTCCTCACCAGATGATGAGGTGCCTCATAAATAATAATCGTGCGCGTCTCTGTTTTTAACTCCTCAAGTACCGCCTGATGCTCTTTCTTATCTTTCGGGAGAAAAGCCTCGAATGCAAACCGGCGTGTCGGAAGTCCTGACATGGTCAGTGCTGTAATGCAGGCGGCTGCGCCCGGCAGCGAAGTGACCGGAATGCCTTCTTCATAGCAGATGCGCACAATATCCTCCCCCGGATCGGAAATGCCCGGTGTCCCTGCATCTGTGATCAAAGCAATATTTTTGCCCTCCCGCATTTTTGCAACAAGCTGGTAGGCTTTTTCAATTTTGTTGTATTCGTGATAGCTTGTCATCGGCGTCTTAATCTCGAAATGGTTGAGCAGCCGGATGGAGTTTCTCGTATCCTCTGCCGCAATCAGATCCACCTCTTTGAGTGTCCGCAGTACGCGGTACGTAATATCCTCAAGATTTCCGATTGGGGTGGCACACAGATAAAGTGTGCCGGTTTTATGTTGTTCCATGATTGTTCCTTTCTCGTTTTGCAATGTTCTGCTATAATTTTAGAATATGATTAAAAAGCCATACTTGTCAAGTCGCAAAATTGTGATTATAACAACAGACATTTTTCATTTTATATTGTATATTTTTTTTAAATTTCAAAAAACTAATTCTGTAATAACAGAACGACAGAGATGGCAAAGGTACGTTTCTAATCGATACCGATGCGACAAACAAAGACCTGGTCAAAGGCGATCTGCTGGTCATTCCAGGTGGCACACTCTGCGGTGTGCAAAGCGACACCGGAGCTATTTACACAGAAATCATTATCAAACAGGAGGCTATTATGAACAATTTGGTAAAAGCAGGAGAAGTAATGAAATTAAAGGATCTGATTTCCTATGAAGAAGGAAGCATCAGTAATCTTGATGTAGCAAGCACCGACACAATGAAGTTTGTGCTCATGGCATTCGACAAAGGAACCGGGCTGACTCCACATCGCGCACCAGGCAATGCGATTATTTTCGCACTGGACGGAAAAGCAACCATCAATTATGAGGGCAGGGATCATGTAATCTCAGCCGGAGAAAATTTCCGTTTTGAGAAAGATGGTCTGCACAGTGTGACCGCAGACGAGCAGTTTAAGATGGCTCTGCTTTTGGTAATCGAATAACCCCTTTTCCATTGAAAAATATCGTGCTAAAATAACATCTGAGGGTAGAAAAGAGGATTTTATTTATGCGCGATAACACACAACATTTATATAACAATTTTGAATTAAGAAAGCTACTGATTCCCATCATTGTGGAACAGCTGCTTTCTTCTTTAATGGGAACCGCCGACACAATGATGGTCAGCAACGTCGGATCTGCAGCCATCTCCGCCGTTTCTCTGGTGGATTCCATCAATATTCTTGTCATTCAGGCACTGTCTGCGCTTTCCGCCGGAGGTGCAATCCTGTGCTCCCAATATCTCGGCAGCCAAAACAAAAAAGATGCCAACCGCTCTGCAAGGCAGGTTTTATTTGTCATGGTCATCCTGTCCGTGGCTCTTTCTGCGTTCTGTCTGATCTTCCGTGATCCACTGCTGCATGTGATTTTTGGAAAAGTAGAACGCGATGTCATGACCAACTCCCAGATCTATTTCTTCTTTACCCTGCTCTCCTTCCCGTTTATCGGACTCTACGATGCCGGAGCTTCTATTATGCGCTCCCAGAATAACAGCCGAAATCCTATGATTATTTCCGTAATTTCTAACTTCATGAACATTGGCGGAAATGCGATTCTGATTTTTGGACTGGGTATGGGTGTCGAAGGTGCTGCAATCTCTACCCTGATTTCACGTATTTTCTGCGCGGTCGTTGTCATCTGGCAGCTGCGCAATAACAATGAACCGATCTGCATCCGCAACTATTTTGCCATCCGCCCCGACTGGTATCTGATTAAAAAAATTCTGTTTATCGGAATTCCGTCCGGTATTGAAAACAGTATGTTTCAGTTCGGTAAACTTGCCATCCAGTCTACGGTTTCCACACTTGGAACCGTAGCGATTGCCGCGCAGGCAATGACCAATATTCTGGAAAACTTAAACGGTATTGCTGCCATAGGTATCGGAATCGGACTGATGACCGTGGTCGGTCAGTGCCTGGGTGCAGGGCGCAAAGATGAGGCCATCTATTATATTAAGAAATTGTCCTGGCTGTCAGAGGCAGTCATCATCGCAAGCTGCCTGCTCGTTTTTGCACTGACCAAACCGATTACCATGCTTGCCGGAATGGAACCTGCCAGCGCAAAACTGTGCTTTTTCATGATAAGCTTCATCACGATCGTAAAGCCAGTTTCCTGGGTACTTTCCTTCATCCCACCCTATGGTATGCGCGCTGCAGGTGACGTAAAATTCTCCATGATCACCTCCTGTTGCACGATGTGGTTGTGCCGTGTAAGCCTGTGCATTTATCTCTGCCGGGTATGGGGATTCGGCCCGATCTCAGTCTGGATCGGCATGTTTTCCGACTGGACGCTGCGCGCGATCATTTTCTCCATCCGTTTCCACTCCCGGAAATGGTTAAACCATCGCGTCATTGAAAAATGATGATTTTTCAGTTTGTAACTTTCTTTTGCGAATAAATCAGCGGGCATATTATTGTGCCCGCTGATTTCTGTTTCTTATCTGCAATCTATATTCATCAATTCACGCAACTGAAAAGCATTTCCTTTACATTTTTGCTGCATCATCTTATTTTGAAAACACCGCATCATTTTTGGAAAGAAGATATACACAATACTGATTCATGCTGATTCCTTCTCTCTGGGAATGTTCTGCCAACGATCTGTGCAGACTTCGTGGAATTCTCAATTTGAATTGCCCGGAATAATCCTCCAGACTATCTGGCTCATGAATCTCTACACCATCTTCTATTGCAGCTTCAAGCCATGCCTTTTTTGCATCTAACGCATTTTCTACCGCACTTTCTACAGTTTCTCCACAGGTAATGCACCCTGGCAGATCCGGATAAGAAACCACAAATCCACCCTCATCCTTATCTTCTATAATTTCCATACGATAGGACATTGCCATATAATCATTCAGCGTCTTCATCATTCTCCGCCTCGCTTTCTACAATCTGCCTTACCATTTCTACATATACTTTTTTGATCGGTTCATGTTTTGGTATTGTGATAGGCGCACATCCCTGCTTTCTGAACGTGTAATGACTGCTTCCACTTCTTGGTGCATTCATTTCGTACCCGCAGCTTTCCAATACTTTCCGTAACTCATCAAACCGGAGGTCTTTTGATAAATTGCATATACGTGTTATGAGTTTATCCCATTTTGACATTGTTATACCCTCCTGCTTATATTATACATGGTGTCGTATATGGTGTCAATTATTCTATTCGTTCCTGAAGCATAACCGCCAGTTCAAACTCATCCTCCCGAACGGTAACTTCCGTTTTTCCATAATATTTTTCCGCACACACTTCAATATTCCGAAGCCCCAGTCCATGATTTTTGGAATCCGGTTTTGTCGTGAGCAGTCTGCCATCGCTCCGGCTTCTGACAAGTTTCCCGTAGAATAGTGCAGAAAAATCTGGACTGCCACATACTGTCCCAGCAGTATCGCAACACTATGATATTTTTTGACTTCCATGAATTTCTGTTCATCGCCCCTGCTTTGATCACATTCTCCGAAAAATGTTCTGGCAGATTTTTGAGCACTTCCAGCCGCTGATGCACAACCTTTAAATCCGCGGTTGCCTGCAAAGCGGTATTTACATCCATCTCCATCAATTCCGGCAGGGAATAGCGGTTTCCCTGTTTGTTTTCATAGCCGATCTCCCATGCCTCTTTTGCATACCGGGAACCATTGCACTCTGGACACGGCACATCCACATCCGGCAGAAACTGCACATCGAGGCTGATCTGCCCGGTTCCGTCACAGACCGGACACTTTAATTTTCCGGTATTATAGGAAAAATCGCCCGCCTTGTATTTCCGGTTTTTCGCATCCGCGGTCCGGGCAAGTATGAATTATCTTGCGTATTATCTTGCGTACTTTCTTCCTCAATTATACAGAAAAACATGCGAAATTCCAATAGTATTCCAAACAGAAAAAAGCCGGTGCATCCCAGACGATGCACCGGTTTTTCCGTTTACTATATAAAATACTCCCTTGTACCGGCTGTTAAAGTCAGCCACTCTTTTACGCTTTCAGATCCAGCGAACGAATCTCCTGTCGAACCTTCAGAATCATGGATGGGCTGACAGAAAGCTCATCAAATCCCATACGAAGGAAGGTCTCGGTCAGCGTGGTATCTGCCCCAAGTTCTCCACAGATACCAACCCAGCAGCCACCCTTGTGACCATTGTCTACAATCATCTTCAGCATCTTTAAGATTGCCGGATGATGGGAATCATAAATGTTATCAAGCTTTGGATTCTGCCGGTCGATCGCCAGTGTATACTGTGTCAGATCATTCGTTCCGACAGAGAAGAAATCCACTTCCTGTGCCAGTTCTTCGGACATCATGACGGCTGCCGGAGTCTCGATCATAATACCAAGCTCGACATCCTTGTACGGAATCTTTTCCTCATCCAGTTCTTTTTTCACTTCCTCGATGATCTTCTTTATGGTCTGTACCTCTGTGACAGAAATGATCATCGGGAACATGATGGCGATGGTTCCGTAATAGCTTGCCCGATACAGTGCACGAAGCTGTGTCTTGAATACCTCGCGGCGGTCAAGGCAGATACGGATCGCACGGTAACCCATTGCCGGATTATCTTCTTTGTCGAGTCCAAAATAATCAACCTGCTTATCCGCGCCGATATCCAGAGTACGGATGATTACTTTCTTTCCTGCCATTGCCTCGGCTACCTTGCGGTATGCTACAAACTGTTCTTCCTCGGTTGGATAATCCCTGCTCTCCAGATAAAGGAATTCGCTTCGGAACAGGCCGATACCGCCGGCATCATTTGCCAGTACCGATGCCACATCCCCGACACTTCCAATGTTGGCATACAGGTTAATTTTTGTTCCATCCTTTGTGATATTTTCTTTGCCTTTGAGCTCCTGCAGCAGACGCTTCTTTTCTTCGTCCTCTGCTTTTTTCTTCTGATAAGCCTCCATCACAGATACCGGTGGATCGATGATGATTTTTCCTTCATAACCATCCACAATACCCATTTTTCCATTGACGTCTTCCGGAAAATCTACTCCGATCAATGCCGGAATATTCATAGTACGGGCCAGAATCGCGGTATGGGAATTGGTGGAACCATGACGGGTAACAAAAGAAAGCACCTTCGATTTATCAAGCTGTACGGTCTCACTTGGTGCCAGATCATCGGCAAGTAAAATCACCGGTTCATCGGCGTCCAGACCATTTCCTCCGTTGCCCTGTAAAATGGAAACCACGCGATTAGACACATCCTTGACATCTGCTGAACGCTCGCGCATGTAGTCATCATCCATCGCTGCAAACATTTCGGAGAACGTATCTCCTGTGGATGCCACGGCATATTCTGCATTTACCTGCTGACCTTCGATCATATTTGTGATAGATTCTACGTAATCGAGATCTTCCAGCATCATCTGATGTACTTCAAAAATTGCAGCGTTGACTTCACCGACTTCCTTTAACGCTTTTTCATAAAGTCCCGCCAACTGCTGTTTCGCTGTCTCCCTGGCATCTTCAAAACGTTTGATTTCTTTTGCGGTATCGGTTATTTTCTCCCGCTTCACCTGATTTTCTGATTTCTGATAAATGGCAAGGCGGCCGATTGCCACCCCGCTGTATACGCTTTTACCCTGAATTGTCATAGCGTCACCTCATCCTTTTGCTGATTCATTCTCCGTAAACGGTTGCCGGAACGGTTTCTTACAGTTTCTCCTCTAAGAATTTGCCAAGTGCTGCAATTGCTTCTTCTTCCTGGTCTCCATCTGTCTTTAAGACGATTTCCTGTCCGCATTTTACACCAAGTCCCATAACTCCAAGGATTCTCTTGGCGTCAACTTCCTTACCATCTTTACTGATGGTTACTTTGCATGGATATGCGGCTGCGGCTTTCACCAGTTCTCCTGCAGGTCTTGCGTGGATTCCCTGCTCGTCTTTGATGGTATACGTAAATTCTTTCATGATCATTCTCCTTTTCTTTTTGTTGTTGCTTCCTCCATTTCCGAAGGAAGCTTTTTGTGTATCTCCTGTCAAATGGTTTTATTATGCTGCATCCTTTTTGATTACGCCAAGCATTACGGCTGTAATAACAGAGCCGACAGCCCATGCAAGGATGTATAACAGTGGATGGCCTACCGTTGCAAATACAAAGATTCCACCGTGCGGAGCCATCAGTGTGCACTTAAACAATGCGGATAAAAATCCGGCAACTCCGGCACCAACCAAGGTACATGGAATTACGTGAAGCGGATCTGCTGCTGCAAATGGGATGGCACCCTCGGTAATAAAGGAAGCACCCATAACGAAGTTGGATACCTTTGATCCACGTTCTTCCTTTGTGAATTTCTTCGGGAAGAACTGGCAGGCAAGTGCGATTCCGATTGGAGGAACCATACCACCAACCATGATTGCAGCCATGGCAATGTAGCATGCCTGAACCGCCGGATCACCTGGCTGTGCGCCTTTTTCAAGCATCTGGCTTGCAGTTGCCAGTACGCCGGTACCAAATACATAAGCGGCTTTGTTGATTGGGCCACCCATATCAATGGCCATCATTGCTCCCAGGATCAGACCAAGTACGGTAATATATCCTGCATCGGAGATTGCGGTCAGTCCATTGCTGAGTCCGGTATTGATCAGTCCGATCAGCGGGTTAAAGATAAAGCACATCAGAATACTGATGATTAAAATACCAAGTAACGGATAAATCAGTGTCGGCTTGATTCCGTCTAAGGAAGCCGGCAGTTTTGAAAACGCTTTTTTCAGGAACAGTACAATAAATCCGGCAAGGAATCCGGCTAAGATTCCACCGAGGAAACCGGAAACCGTGTTACCGCCGTTGGCTCCCTGGAATGCAAAATCTGCGATAAATTTCTGGAAACCAGTCGTAGAATCTGCCCAGTTATATCCGGTGATAAGTGCATTACCACTCGAAGCTAACAAACCGCCCGTAAAACCTACCGCAAGTCCCGGCCGGTCAGCAATCGAATATGCAATGTAACCTGCCAGTACCGGAACCATCAGTCCCATCGCCAGACCACCGGCATATTTGAAGAATGCGGATAACGGGGTGCAGGAACCGAATGCCGATCCACCCGTTGCACCATAGCCAAGCAGGGTATCGATCAGAAATGCAATCGCTGTCATGATACCACCGCCGATAACAAACGGAAGCATGTGGGATACCCCACTCATCAGGTGTGTGTAAATCATGTGTGCGGTAGAACCACCTTCTGCTTTTTCTTCTTTTCTGCTGCCCTCTGCCGCATGGTAGACAAGTGCATCACCGGCTACCGCACGGTTTAACAGCTGCTCTGCCTTGTTGATGCCGTCTGCAACCTTGCACTCGATGACTTTCTTCCCATCGAAGCGGTCCATCGGAACTTTGGTGTCGGCTGCAACGATGATTGCGGCCGCTCCTGCGATCTCTTCATCGGTAAGCACATGCTTGGCTCCGCCGGAACCTCTGGTCTCTACCTTAATCGTGATCCCCATCTCAGCCGCATGCTTCTCTAAGCTTTCCGCTGCCATATAAGTATGTGCGATTCCGGTCGGGCATCCGGTTACGGCAAGTACCTTGTATTTTGCCCCAGTTTCGTCTTCTTTTTCATCCTCATCTTTTGCGCTTTCCGCATCATCGATGACTTTTAAGAATTCGTCTACGGTCTTTGCATTTTTCAGTCCGTTGGTAAAATTCTCATCCATCAGAAGTACGGAAAGTTTGCTGAGCACCTCCAGATGTACATTATCCTCGGTGTTTGGAGCTGCAATCAGAAACAGTAAATTGACAGGTGCTCCATCTAACGCGTCAAACTCTACACCATCCTTTACTACCATAGCTGCCAGTCCCGGTGCTTTCACAGCATCTGACTTGCAGTGTGGGATCGCAATTCCCTCTCCAATTCCGGTTGTTCCTTCTTCTTCTCTTGCAAAAACCCCCTTGCGGTAAGTTTCCACATCGCGGATTTTTCCGCTTTTTGCCATGAGATCAACCATTTTGTTTAAAACATCCTGTTTTCCGGCTGCAGAACCGTTCAGTTCAATGCTCTCGGCTGCAAGCAAATCTCTGATTCTCATAGTATACCTCCTTAAAATAATTTTTTATTTGCATCCATCAATGCAAGTACTTCCTCTTTTGTTGCCAGCTCTTCGGAAAAAGCACTGGCACTTCCGGTACATACACCGTAGCGGAACGCATCTGCATAGCTGCCACCATTTAAATATCCATATATAAAACCAGCCACCATGGAATCTCCGGCGCCTACCGAATTGACAAGCTTTCCTTTCGGTGCATCTGCCCGGAACTCCTGACCGTCTTCCGTCACAAGGACGGCTCCGTCACCTGCCATGGAAACAAGAACATTTCTTGCACCCTTTTCCTGCATGCGTTTCGCATATTTCACAACGTCATCTTTGTCATTGATGATCGTGTGGAAAATCTCTCCCAGCTCATGATTGTTCGGTTTGATCAAAAACGGATGATACGCGAGTACATTCATCAGCAGATCTCTGGTCGCATCTACCACAATGTTCAGTTTTTTATTCTGAAGATGCTCCATAATATCCATATACATGGATTCCGGCATTGTGTCCGGAATGCTTCCGGCAAGTACCAGTGTATCGCCATCCTGCAATGCATCCAGTTTTCCGTAAAGTTTCCGAATATCTTCAGATGCAATCTTTGGTCCCTGTCCGTTGATTTCCGTCTCGGTCTGTGCCCGGAGTTTTACGTTGATACGGGACAATCCCTCGGTAACGTGAATAAAATCTGCGGTAACACCTTTCTCCTGCAGGAGACGGGTAATGGCATCTCCGGTAAATCCTGCCATAAAACCAAGTGCGGTGCTTTCTTCCCCAAGATTTTTCAGTACCATGGAAACGTTGATTCCTTTGCCTCCCGGAAAAATAATTTCCTTGCTGGTACGGTTGACCACACCGGTCATAAAGTTGTCCACATTTACAACGTAATCAATGGACGGATTAAATGTTACGGTATAGATCATTCTTTCACCTCCACAATATTTTTGTATTTTTTAAGTGCCGGCTTGTACAGCTCCGTTGTTAAGATGGTTGCCTGATCAAAATCAGCAAATTTCACACTGGAAAGCTGGTCAAACTTGCTGGCATCTGCCAGAATATAGCAGCGTTTGCAATTCTTCATGGAATATTTCTTTACCATGGCTTCCTTGATCTCCGGGGTGGAATATCCTTTGCTGACGCTGATTCCGTTCGTTCCCCAGAATCCTTTGGTAAAGTTATACTTGGAAAGCATCTCCATGGCTTCCTCCCCGACGATCGCCTCTGTCTGGGATTTGAATTCGCCTCCCAGCAGATAAACACGGCAGCCCTTTTCCGCCAGAAGCTTTGCATGGCTGATGGCATTTGTCACAAACACCGCCTGCGTCTCCTTAATAAAAGGGATCATCGCCTCGGTGGATGTTCCGGCATCGAGATAAACAAAATCATCCGGGCGGATGAGGGATGCTGCATACTTTGCAATTGCATTCTTTTGTTCCGCATTCATCGTCTTACGGTTTCTGACATCCTCATCATGTGTACTCACACTCGGCCGTCTGGCGATTGCACCGCCATGCACCTTGGTCAGAAGACCATTCTCATCCATTGTGATTAAGTCCCGGCGGACGGTTGATTCTGAAGCGTCAAGTGCAGTCATAAGTTCCTGTATTGTGGCACTTCCCTCCGCTTCTATTATGGACAGTATCCTTGAAAATCGTTCTTCTGCAAGCATATGCCTCACTCCTTTGTTTTCTTTTTCGTTCACAATCTTTCAAAATCGTTCATTTGATAGTTTTCATTATAGTGTGGTTTTCTGTCACGGTCAATCATTTTCCGTCAAAATCATTCACAAAAACAGAACTGGGATTTTGTGCATAATGTCATTTAATATAGTGGCTCGAAAGGACAGGGCATGGTTCAGACAGAGGCAATCCGGCTCATGCTCCTTGCAATTAAGAGGCTGTAGGAATTTTTATTTCAATTATTATCAGGCGGACGCAACCGGTGGTCATTCGCCTTCCGGGCTCAGTGACCACCTGCCTCGTACATCCATGTACGAGGCTTGCTGAAAATCGAAAAAATTCCAACAGCCTCTAAAATGCAAGAGAAATCGCCGGATTGCCTCTGTCTGAACCATGCCCTGTCCTTTCTATCGTTTCATTATCGTATAAACTATCATGTAGTAAGCACAAAAATACAATTTGTTCTACAAAAAGAACAGCATACTTATTGAGAGTATGTGTATTATTTGCTACAATATCCCCGGAATATGACAAAACAGGTTTTTCTGTGAGTTTCTTGGTATTATCTTATAGAAATGCAGAAAACTTTATTTTACAATGATCCATTACAAACACAAGGAGGAATTATCATGAGAGGCGTTGAAACCCGAATTCAGGAAATCCGTCACAAAATTTTTACAGAAGTAGCCCGTATGGCTTATCATACCGAATGGCCTGTAAAGGAACGTATGGAAGAACTTCCATATAAGATTATTCCGGGAGAAACCGGAAATTTCAGAAACGATGTATTTTTGGAGCGTGCAATTGTAGGCGAACGCCTGCGTCTGGCAATGGGCCTGCCAAACCGCAGTGCAGCAGAGCATGCCCCGGTATCCGATGGCATTGAAGCTGCTGACCAGGCAGAAACTTACTATACTCCGCCTCTCATTAATGTCATTAAATTTGCCTGCAATGCCTGTCCCACAAAACGTGTGCACGTAACAGACGGCTGTCAGGGATGTCTGGCACATCCCTGTATGGAAGTATGCCCGAAAGGAGCTGTTTCCTTAGACCGTACCACCGGCAGATCTATCATTGACCAGGAGAAATGTATCAAGTGCGGCCGCTGTGCAAGTGTCTGCTCCTATAACGCCATTATCATTCAGGAACGTCCATGTGCCAAAGCATGCGGTATGGATGCCATTACTTCAGATGAAAACGGCAAAGCCAATATCGATTATGACAAGTGTGTTTCCTGCGGTCAGTGTCTGGTAAACTGCCCGTTCGGTGCCATTGCTGACAAATCCCAGATTTTCCAGACAATCCGTGCCATCCAGTCCGGTGAAAAGGTTTATGCAGCTGTCGCTCCTGCATTTGTCGGTCAGTTCGGACCAAAGGTTACCCCTGGCAAGCTGCGTGCTGCCATGAAAGAACTCGGGTTTGCAGACGTTTTTGAGGTAGCAATCGGTGCGGATCTGTGCGCAAAGCAGGAAGCAGAAGATTTCTTAAAAGAAGTGCCGGATGAACTTCCATTCATGGCAACTTCCTGCTGTCCGGCATGGTCTGTCATGGCAAAGAAATTATTCCCGGATCACGCCAACTGTATTTCCATGGCACTGACTCCGATGACATTAACTGCACGTCTTATCAAAAAGCATAACCCAAATGCGAAGGTTGTCTTTATTGGACCATGTGCGGCTAAAAAACTCGAAGCAATGCGCCGCAGCGTCCGCAGTGAAGTAGATTTCGTGCTCACCTTTGAAGAAATGGCCGGTATTTTTGATGCAAAACATGTGGATCTGGAAAACATGGAAGAAGATCCGGATGGTGTAAGTGACGCTTCCACCGATGGAAGAAACTTTGCCGTTGCCGGTGGCGTTGCTCAGGCTGTCGTAGATGTCATCAAACGGGATCATCCGGAACAGGAGATCAAGGTGGCAAATGCCGAAGGATTAAAGGAATGCCGTCAGCTTTTAAAGCTTGCCACATTAGGCAAATATCCGGGCTATCTGCTTGAAGGCATGGCCTGTCCGGGCGGATGTGTCGCCGGTGCCGGAACCATGCAGGCAATCAAGAAATCCCAGACAGCGGTCGGTCTGTATGCCAAAAAAGCAAACCATCAGTTCTCAAGCGAAACCGAATACATCAAAGAACTGGATAAACTGGTGGATTAAGTATCTGCCATGTAAAAAAGCCCTGCGCTTTCGGAAATTCCGAAAACGCAGGGCTTTTTGTCTGTTATTTTATTCTACTTCAATTCCAGTATCAAAGGTCCATTTCCACTGACCAAAGGAAGATGTGTATCTGCTGGTTCCTGCAATATCATTGTCAATCATGATTCCGCTGCATGTAGAATGAATCCGCCAGTACCTACTGTTTCCATACTTATGCACAATCGTGCGGCCACTGTAACTGTACTTATCTCCTGCAGATCTCTTAATCGTTCCTTTCGCATAGACACCAATATCTTCCAGATAATCCTTTACCGCTTCCATCGAAGAAAATTCTCCGAAATATATGGCTATATGGGAGGAAGAACCGCCCTTGCCATAAACAACAACATCTCCAAGTTCCAACTGGGAAAGGCTTTTCCCACTGCTTTTTCTTCCAATAGACTTCTTTGTGCCGGAATTCCACCGGATCGCACCCTTTGTTGCAACCCCTGTTGTATACGAAATACTCGATCCGCTTACCCAGTCTCTGGTACAATGTGCTCCAACACTGACATTTTTCAGTGCAGTCCCTTTCCGTCCCTTACTCTCCAGACGATTCAGAGCTGCCCGTGTGTATCCACTGCAGTCACAGCGGATTCCATCAACCACACTGCCATAACTCTTTCCCAGAAATCCTTTGCACAATGTTTTCCGGTAATTATCCTGTGCCACAACCGCGGTACTTTTCTTTCCTGCTGCTTCTGCCGGTGCTGCAGTACCCCCTATTACAACAGCCGCCAACAAAATACCTGCGATCAGCTTCTTACCCCATGTAACCTTAAACTTCAATGCCTATCCTCCAATTTGTTACAACTTTGTTACTTAACTATAACATATAGTAACAAAAATCAGAGGCTTTTTCAAGAAAAATGTGCAAAAAAGTTTCATTTTTATCTCATTTTTTATGTGTTTTTAATATTTTTTGGTCTCAATCTCCTGGAAATCATTTTTCATATCATACGAAATAAGTGAAAAATCATCCCGTTCCACATGAAGCACATAAAAACGGTCACCCGAAGAAAGTCCCCTCATCTGTTCTGCACCGGTCCACGTATCCATTTTCTGCTGTGTTCTCTTTAAGGAAATTTTCTTTACAAAAGACGTTCCATCCCACTGAAACAGCATATACCTGTTATAATTGGTTTTGGTCCAGGTCTCTGTCGCAAATCCGACCAGTCCACGTCCGGTATCTACAAATGCACACTTGTAATTCTCTGCGGCACTGCAGAAATCTTCGTTTATCGTCACAGAATCCAAAATCCTGAGGTTTATCGGATCGGAGA
Organism: Roseburia sp. TF10-5; assembly: GCF_003462365.1. Lineage (NCBI taxonomy): Bacteria > Bacillati > Bacillota > Clostridia > Lachnospirales > Lachnospiraceae > Roseburia > Roseburia sp. TF10-5. Next base: position 299,757 of record NZ_QTYW01000002.1, read on the forward strand.
TATCAAACATTGTCAGTTTTACCCCTGTCTTCTCGCTTGTCTTAGCATTGGTTTCATAGCCGATGCCAAGCAACAATCCATCTCCAAACGGGTGCAGATAATCGGAATATCCTGTCATCTTCACATTTCCCAGCGGCTTCGGATGTGCCGGATCGGAAATATCTACTGCAAACAACGGGTCGGTATTATGATAAGTAATGAAATATGCTATATTTCCCAGATACCGTGCCGCATAAATCTCTTCTCCCTTTGCAATATTTTCCAGCAATCCCTCTTTTTTCAGGTCCGCATCCAGCAGATACAGGCGGTTTTCGGATAAAGAATTTTGGGAATCTGTTGTCAGAATACGAAGTTCTCCCCCACTTTCCGAAATAGCAAACGTATCCCGGATCGCCCCCTTTACGGTTGTTTCTGCAATTGCTGAAAACATTCCATTCTTATAAGAAAACTTGGCGATCTTTGTCTTTTCTCCACGCTCATATTCCATCTGATACAAATAGATTGCATCCGTTCCCATATAAACCTGTCGTCCGCTGTCGAGAAGCACCATATGGTCTGCAGCCTTCGATGTCTCTTTAAGATTTACAGATGCCATAATGACTTCTGTTGTCCCATTCTTCTGCACATAAAAACATCCGGCATCTGCTTTTTTCCCGGCAATCTCCGGAATGACCTGAGCCTTCCAGTTCTTTCCGTCTCTGGACACCCAACGGTCAGTAAACAGATAAATAAAATTTCCAACCTTACGGGAACTCTGGTATGCTCCATCCATTTTCATGGTTGCACTTAATACCGGATTTGCACGTTCGGAAATGTCATACGTCAAAAGAACTGTACTCACATTTCCGTCCGGTTCATAAGCGATATCTTTGTAACATCCGATAAAACCGGAATCATTGTCAGCCTCCGTGCTGTCGGACTGAATCTCCTCCTGTTGTGTTTCCCATCCCTGCTTGATAACATACAGCCGGTCATTATCCACGTATAGCTGCAAAAGGATGTCATTTTCCGTCAGTTCCGGCCGTATTTCCGACAGCTTACGCATATTTTTGTCCCGAATATCCACAATGGTCACCCGGTCATCATTCAGCACATACAGATAATTTCCGTCATTTTTGACGATGTCCCCCTCGTCCACACCGTTTACCTGCAAATTGGTGTCGGAATGGGTACCGGATGACTCTTTTTTCGCCTCGGCAGAACCGGTATCTTCCACGAAAAACAAATCATCCACTGTGCCTTCTGCCAACTCCTTTTGTGAATTGGATTTTTTCTGTACCGCTGCATATACATCCTGGTAACTTTTTGCCAGAGTAAATGCACCAATTTGTTCTTTCTTTTCTGTATCCTGCGTACTGTCGACAGTTTCTGTTACGGAAAGAGCAGCCTTTTTCGGTTGCGCATCATCGGTTCCATACTTATTCCATCCATAGGTTCCGACCGCAATCACCAGCACCGCAACTGCCGCAGCAATTCCGGCAAATCTCCGGTAATGTCTGTGTTCTTTCCTGCCTGCGGATGTCCGGTTTTTCCGCTCCTCCAGCATCTGCTGCACCGCCCCGGGTGTCAGAGTATCCGGCACGGTAATCTGCTCTGCGGATCTGTCTATTTTCTCTTTCCATTCTTCCAGGTTCTGTTCCTGCATATTCTCACCTCAATCCCTTCAGCTGTTTTTCCATCCGCTGCAACGCCCGATGTTCTCTCGACCGCACAGTATTCTCATTCATTGCAAGAATCTGTGCAATCTCCCGCGTCTTATATCCACCGAAGACATGCATTCCCACAATCATGCGGTCCTCCTCATCCATCGTAAGAAATGCACGTCGGACTTCTATATATTCCTCACGGGTATCACCCCATACATAGCCGTCCCAACCACCGTTTTCTTCCGTCAGTTCTTCTCCCCGTTGATAGTATTCCCGCATTTTCTGTTTGCACATATTTGCCACGATACGATACATCCAGGCGGAAAAAGCATCTTCCTTCCGCAATTTCCCGATATTTTCAAATGCTTCCATCACAGCGGCACTGACCACATCCTCCGCATCCTGTGTATTTCCAAGCGTATACAGCGCAAACTGATACAGCCTCTTATAAATTGTCCCATACAATTCGGCAAACGCTGCGGTATCCCCGCGCTTTGCCCTTTTTACTAATAAACGTTCATCCATGGAAGGCCCTCCTATCTATACAGTGTATCGGAGGTGTATTTTTGTTGCAAGAAAATAAAAAAAGCCCTCCCGTCAAATAGGGGGGCTGTTTCGTTCCTCGATCAGGAATCTTTTTTCGCCTTATCAATCATATAAAGAATATCTGCAAGCTCATCTTCCGGAATTTTGACATAATCCGCAAGTTCTTTCTGCGTTGGCTGTGCACCGTTCTGTTTTTTCAGATAGTTCACCGCTTCACTTACCAGCGCAACTTTTCCAACCACAGAATTTTCATTCTCATCCTCACCGGTCTGTTCCCGGATGCAGGATTTCATCGCTTCTTCCACCGCGGTAAGAAGTTCCTCTTCCACATCCACTTTTTCGTGGCTGCCGCACAGCTCGCTCAGGCGCAGGAAAAGCGCCATATTTCCTTCCTGCACAATATCCTCAAATCCTTCCGGGGAAACTGCCAGTTTCTTTGCTACTTCCAGTACGTTGCGCAGCCATGCATTGGAGAGCGCGTGTACCATGCTCTCTTCCCCTGCCAGCAGCTTCTTATACATATCAATCTGCTGCTCCTTGGTATACTCCGGAATATCTTTCAGTTCCTCCAGATACATCTGAAACATGGGAGAAGTGGAAATGTTGTCTGTGACGGAATCTTTTGCAGATTCCTTTTTCGCAGAAGATTCTTTGGTTTCTTCTTTCTCTGCGGTCTCCTCATATTCCGCTTCCTTTGTTTCCGGTTCGTTCTCTTCCGGCTGCGGATCATCATGTGGTGTTGACAGAAACTCTAACACCATCTCTTCCTGCTGTGCATTCAAATCCATATCCTTAAAATAGGAAAGGATCTCCTCTCTTGTCATCGGCTCCGCCGAAGTGCGGATAATATCCTGTACCGCACGTATGGTTTCTGTAAATGTATTCTGGTCTAACATATCAGGTCTCCTGTTCCTCATCATAACATTCGCTTCTGATCCGCGAACTGATCTCCTGCAGACATTCTATGAGGATCGGATTAAACTGTCCGCATTCCCCATGCAGGATCATTTCCAGTACCTTTTCATGCGGTACTGCTTTCTTATAAACACGCTCACTCGCCAGCGCATCGTACACATCCGCTACAGAAACTACCTGTGCGGAAATCGGGATTTCATCTCCCACAAGTCCATCCGGATAGCCTTTTCCATCGTAGCGCTCATGATGCCAGCGGCAGATCTGGTGTGCGATCTTTACCAGTGGCTCGTCCTGATAAATACCAAGCTGTTCCAGCATTTCTGCACCGATGACGGTATGCGTTTTCATAATCTCAAATTCTTCTTTTGTCAGTTTTCCCGGTTTATTCAGGATTTTTTCATCCACACCGATTTTTCCGATATCATGCAAAGAAGAAGCAAGTGCGATCATGGCTCTGGTATCCCCATCCAGATGATACTTTTCGGTTTTCTGCGCCAGTCTCTCCAGAAGCATCTCCGTAAGTTTGTGAATGTGAAGCACATGGCTTCCGCTCTCTCCGTTTCGAAACTCCACAATATGACTGAGAATATGAATCAGCATCTCGCTGTTTTTCTCTTTTTCGTTGATCTGCGCGGTAATCAGGGAAGTCAGCCGACGCTGCTTCGCATATAATTTCATGGTGTTCGTCACACGCTGATAAACGATCTGTGCATCGCATGGCTTGCTGACAAAATCCACTGCACCAAGTGCATATGCCCGCTTCACAGCCTCCGGGGCATCGGCTCCGGACATCATAATAACCGGAATATCCTCAATCCAGTGATTTTTATTCATATATGTCAGGACATCAAATCCATCCATCTTCGGCAATACCACATCCAGCAGAACCAAAGAAATACTATTGACCTGCTGTTCCAGTATTTCTATGCATTTTTCTCCGCTCTCCGCCTGCAGGACATGATAATCCCTGGAAAAAATCATATCCAGAAGCGTCCGGTTGACCTCCTCATCATCCACTACAAGGATCTCCGGAATCATCTTTTCCGGTTGCTGCTGTGCGTGTATCTTTCCCTCATGATCAATCATGTTATTCTCGGTGATGGCCATGTTTTTCTTATTTTTTGCCTGATACATCAGTTTATCTGCGCGAAGCATTGCATGCTCAACAGATTCGTTCTGCGAAATCACGGCACCCATACTGACAGAAATCTGAATATTGGAATACCCCGGAATCACTGCATTCTGGATCTTTTCCTGAATCTCCTGCAGTTTTTCTACCAGACCATCTTCCTTTATCTCCGGCAGCACAAGAACAAATTCATCTCCGCCATAGCGCACAAGCGTATCCTCTCTGCGGATACAACGCCAGATCACGCCAGCAACCGCTGCAAGTGCCATATCTCCGGTCAGATGTCCGTATGTATCATTGCAAAGCTTGAAATCATCCACATCAATCACAACAATTCCGGCATTTCCCGTCCACATTTTTATCTCTTCCTCAAAATACAGACGATTATAAACTCCGGTCAGGACATCCTTATATAATTTTTCATTATATCCGGTCAGTTTATTGATCAGCTTTTCTCTGCAGGATATGTCGATTAAGGTGTCGTCCTCCAGATGATTGATCAATTCCATGACGTATGGCTGTCCATCAATTTCCATATACCGGGAGATTACCTGATAGACTTCTGATTCAAGGAATTCCAGCTTAATCATCTGCTTCTTTTCGCGCAACGCTTTATAGGAACTGCAGTTTTCGCACTTACCGTTTTTCTTCCAGAAACTGTAGCACGGACATCCATCCTGCACATTTTCGCACGTTCCTTTCCCTTGCTGGTAAAATGTCCGCTCAACATCTTCTCCTTTTAACAGACGTACTACCTGAAAAATCTTCTGATAATATTTGATTTCCTGTTCTGCTTCCTGCATGGTCATCCCGTTACCGGATTGCATTACACCTCATCCTCCTGGCATTAAAAATTCAAGTCAATTTTAATTCCCTTCAGATCCTCGTTTACGAGATTGTTCTTTTTAAGAATCGTCTGGATGTGCTGCTGCGCCTCCTCCAGCTTACTCGTACCCGTCTGATCCACCGTTACATCTGCCTCCAGCCTGTCTGCCTCGACAGAACCCTCAATCATCTTCTCCTGCTGCTGTTTTTCCTCTTTCTTTTCGTCAATCTTTTCCTGCTGCTCGTCGCGCTTCTCCTGCGCTTCCTCTGCTTTCTCTTTCTCTTCTTCCTGTTTCTCGTCGATGTGATCTACCGCATCCTGTATCAGCATGCCAAAAGCATCTTTATCGGAAGCATCCAGCAGTTCATCCGCTGCATCCTGCGCTTTTTGCATATCCTGTGATTTCAGCAGGTCGAGCTTTGCATCTGCCGCTGCCTCAGTCAGAGAAGTCACGTTACGCTGCGCCCTGTCTTTCTTGTTCAGAATGACATCCTTTTGTGCATTCAGCTGTAATACCATGGTCTGATAATCGGTCAGAGGGGTATTCTGCAGTTCTTTCAAACGGTCTATCTCCTCCTTGGAAAAGTCATCCGTCTGCACACCTTTCTGATAATCCTGATATTTTTCCAGCAGTTCTAAGTCTTTCTGCTCCTGGGAATCCAAATCCACCCCATAACTCTGCCGCGCGATTTCTTTACTCTCGCGAATCTGTTTCAATTCCTCGTTACACTCACGGACTTCTTTGCGTTTTTCCTCTTTCTGCTGTGCTATCTGATCCCGCTGGCTTACCGCCTTGTTATCACTGTCCCATGCGTCCCGGATCAGCTTCATCGCCTGTTTCTGGGCACTCTGTTTTTTATCATTTACAGCATTATTGGTAGACTGGGCAAACTGCAGGTCTCCAGCATATATTGTTCCTTTGTCGGATACTCCGTTTTTGCGTGTTTCATCACTTCCGATTTCGTATCCATTCATGTTAGCATGTGGTGCCTGAATCGTCAATGACATATCAAAATTCCCCCTTTATTTTTTCATAATCTTTTATATTATATCGGATACTTTCCGAAATTTCTCCATATATCCGGCTAGATATTCATGGGAACTATTCATGGGAACTGCTGTCTTTGTACTGCTGCTCATCCACCAACTTCTGTTTTAATGTCTTAAATGCCTCGTCCCAGGTCTGCCCTGATTCATTTTTTCTGTTAAACTCATTTTCTTTATCCCTGACATAGTTTTGTATCGGCAGATCGATCCGGTAAACCTTTTGTTCAAACGCCCAGTAATCCTCCTCCGAAGCAAAGCCCGAGAGCAGTTTTTCTTTTTGCTCCTTCGTCCAGATACCATCCAGATTCTTTTTTAAGTCCTCTACATATGCTTTTACCTGTTCATCCGTTACCTGATATCCATTCTGCATTGCCGCAACATACAGTGCATTGCGTTCCTTGGCATAAGCAATTGCTTTCTTTTCCGACAATGTCTTATCATATGTAATTTCATAAAACTTTGTATACATCTGTACCTGTTCCCGGGTTACAATCGTATGATTTCCAATGGCACAGATTTCCTCTTTGTCGATACTCTTTGTCACACGCTCTTTGTCGGAAGACGCAAAATAATATACCGAAGCATCCGACTTCTGCAGTGTTTTCAGATAATCGCCAATCTCTTCACAGACATCTTCCACCACCTGTTCAAATGCATCCAGATCCGTCTGCTTTGCACCGCTTTCATATGCCTCCTGTTTGATTTCTTCCTCCGTCTGCGTTCCTGTCTGGCTGTCTATATACTTGCGCACCGCAAGATTCTGACGAATAACCGGCTCCATATTCTTCCAGTAAGCACTCTCTCCACCGAATCCCGCATAAAAATCGCGGATTTTTTTCCGGTTCTCCGCTTTGTTCATCTGTGTCTTCAGCAGTTTTGCATAATCATCATATTCCTGATCCGACACAGTACATCCGTTCTTTTTTGCAAGTGCATACAACGTCTTTTTTGTAATAATATCTTTTATAACCTCTTTTTTTGCGGTTTTTACCGTTTCTCCGTTTTCCACACGCAATGCCACTCCTGCCTGGATTTCCTGCCGTGTTACCGGAATTCCCTGGATACGGTAAACCACCTTTGCAGCCTTCCCCGTAAATCTGGAAACAATTGTTCCAAGCCGGAAAAAGGAAGTTCCTCCCCCTACGGACACCCCGACTCCCGCCAAAACAAGCATGGCAAGAACTGCTGCAGCTGCTCTCCATTTAAAAGAAGCCTTTCTTTGGTGCATGTCATGTTTTGGCTTATATGTATACGCTTCCTCTATAATGTCATCACTGATTTCACCGATTGCATCGGATAATTTTTCGGATTTTCTCATAACACTACACCCTCCTTCTCCAGTTTCTTTCTCAGCTTTTTGCGCAGACGCATCAGTTTTACGGACACACTGTTTTCTTTCATTCCAAACGTTTCCGCAATCTGTGCGACAGACTCCGCATACCAGTACCGTTTGACGAACATCACGCGGCTGCCAGTATCCAGTTCCCGTAAAAAGCGTTCCAGGACTTTCGTCACCTCCTGTTCTTCCCACGGCTTCTGCTCCTGCGCTGCCGGAATACATTCTTCCAGTTCCGCAAGCGATACATCGTAATAGCTGTTGCGCTTTGCCGCCATGTTATGCCGCAGCCTTTTGACGGACAGATTGCGGGTAATCCTGCAGACATAGGAGACCAGCGGATTCGGGGTCTGCGGTGGGATGCTGTTCCACACACCAAGCCACGTATCATTAACACATTCTTTTGCATCCTCTTCGTTATCTAAGATCCGGCGGGACAGGCTCTGACAGAGTTTTCCGTATTTCTGCGACAATTCGGCAATTGCCTGCTGTGACCGCTCCTGAAATAAGCGGATGATTGCAGTATCTTCCATGATGATTCCTCCCTTCCTATCTGTATACTACCGGTTTCTGGCTGGATGTGACGGGCAGATGTGTTTTTTTGTAAAAAAATAGCATCTAACATTTCTGTTAAATGCTATTCTAACCCGACTAATCAAGTCCTTCCCCAAGAAGTCCCAGCCCCTTGCGATCCGCAAGACTCTGTGCGCCTTCTTTGACTTCCTCCTTCGAATAATCGTGCTCTTCAAGAAATTCCTCCGGAAGTTCATTCAGATAATCGTAAAATCCGAGTGCTACTTCAAATGTGCCCTCTTCATCTCTTTCTAATTCTTCATACAAGCGATTTTCCGCTTCATTGATTTTTCCTGCATCGACCAGCGCAATCAGCCGGGCATATAAACTGTCCGTTGCTGTATGACGATCCTCTTCCTTATATTCATAGGTCGCGGTGTTTTTCCCAAATAAAATTTTTGCAAGCATGCGGGTCATGTCACGTACCTGCCGCATAATAATATCATTCTCGTATGCCATGATTGTTGATTTCCTTTCTTTTTTGCTGTTGTGTTTCCGGTTATTGTGCCTTTTTAGTAGCTGTATATTTTTTCAGAAAACAGCACCTTTTCTATCGCTATATCTTTTGGGCTATTATAAGTTTCCTGTAATTATAAAATTCACGATGTTTGTGCTGGCAAATGGCAAATATGTTTTTTGCTGGTTGATTATGTCCTGCTTTTACTGGCTGGTGGGACTTTTTGCAACACTTTTTCTGCATATGTCCTGCTCTTGCTACCTCGAGGGACTTTTCGCGCCACTTTTCCTACATATGTCCCACACCCCTCATATTCTTGAAAACCCGGCTTTGATAACCACACTTATTCACTCTTTCTCATCTTATTATACACACTCTCTATATATTATCAATCGTCCTGCATACTTTGACCTATATATTTATACTGTTGTCCCAATCATATAGAAAAAACACTTTTAATCTTTACAAAAAAATATGAACCCCCCTATTTATGTGAAGCCCAGCAAAAGAAATTTTTTTGCAAAAACCGATACAGTTCCTCATCGCTCCGTATATTTACCCGTTCTGCCCGCAGATACTCCGGCAGACTGTTTTCCTCCGGATACATCCCACAAATATCCACTCCGATCACATCATATTCCGTAACCAGCGTTTTTAATATCTGTTCCAGCATTCCCATTGACATTTTTCCCTGGTCCCAGTTTGTCACTGCATATTTTTCGTCCAGCACATCCTTGTCGATGGAAATATAAACAGGAACTTCATCCGGCAGTTCTTTTATTTTTTCATGTGCTTTTCCGTTTTTTAATTCCTCGTAACTGATTTCAACAAGCTTTCCATCTGTCTCCTGCTGCCTGGCTCCAGACTGTAACTTATCAAGCACTTTCTTCTCCTGCCCGATCAAAACCAGCCTTTGCAGATACGGATTTTCCTGCAATACCTTTTTCGCCCAGTTTCCGCAACTTAAGATATCTCCGCCCAGACTTGCATCCTGCATATCCGTGTGATGGTCAATTAACACCAGCGTAAACGGCTCCTTGATAAAATCCGTCATAATTTTGGAAATATAATGATAATCCCCCGAATCTATAAAATGAATTCCGGATACTCCGGCCGGCGCAATCAGCGCTTTTATTTTTTCTTCCGCATCTCTGCTGCAATACAGACGGCTGCCTCCGATCGCACTGCAGTCATGCCACTTTAGTCCCGGTTCTTTTCGCTTTGGATAACATTGTGTAAAATCAAAGATCATGTTTCGGTTTTTCAAACTTTCATCCTCCCTTTTTCACAGGCGATTGCAAAACACATGTGGCACATGCGCATTCTTTGCAATCGCCTGCGATATATTATAAGAAAAAGGGGACAGCCTCTCGACTGTCCCCCTTCTGAATAATTAGCCTTCAATAGAAATATACTTCTTTTCTTCTACCTTCGGTGCTTCCTCTTTCTTTGGAACTTCCAGTGTCAGAACACCGTTTTCAAATTTTGCCTTCACGTCATCCTGCGTTACTGCATCGCCGACATAAAAGCTTCGGCTGCAGCTTCCGCTGTAACGTTCCTTGCGGATGTACTTGCCATCCTTATCCTTCTCATCGTTATTCTTACTGGTGGTTGCGGTTACGGTTAAATAACCATCCTTTACCTCACCTTTGATATCTTCCTTCTGGTATCCCGGAAGATTCATGGTTACTTTGTATCCTTTATCTGTCTCAGACACATCTGTCTGCATTGTTCCGTTTGATTTGTATGGGAAACCACCAAAGAAATCATTCATAAAATCGTTACCAAAAATACTAGGCATTAACATAAGTCATCTCTCCTTCCAAATCTTAATCATCTATTTTATTATCAAAGTTTCAAGAGATTATTCATTTCTCTCAACCTCTTTTCCCTTTGTTCATGATATGTTATACCACCGTTTTTAGCACTCATCAAGTAGGACTGCTAACAATTTTTGTGAAGATTTTGTGAATTTTCTAAATTATTCTGAAAATTATATTATTTTAGCAGAAAGAGCCATCGTTTTCAAAGCTCATTTTCATGTAAAATATGCTGCATTTATGTTACATTATATAAATATATGAAAAAAATAAAAAATGCTGTAACAAAACACCGTATTTTTACATCAATAAATGTAACCCATATAAATTCCAGAAAAAAGGAGGTCGCACATGCAGGATATGGACGCAGTCTACCGTCAGCATTTTCGCATGGTGTATCAGTACCTGATGTCACTGACGCACCAGCCGGATGTTGCGGAAGAACTGGCACAGGAAACTTTCTGCCAGGCTGTCAGCAGTATCCACCGCTATGACGGAAGCTGCAAGATCACTACATGGCTTTGTGCCATTGCCAAAAATCAATATCTGTCCTATCTGCGAAAGCACCCACTGCACGAGGATCTGACAGACACCGAAGCGGAACTTCCGCACACACCGTCTGCAGAGCAGGAGGCGCTTTCCTCCGCCGGAAAAATGGAATTGCTGCAATGCCTGCACCAGTTTCAGGAACCTTACCGGGAAGTGATCTATCTGCGGGTATTTGGAAATCTCTCGTTCCGGGAAATCGGACAAATTATGGGACAGAGTGAAAACTGGGCGCGCGTGATGTTTTATCGCGGCAAGGAGCGCCTGCGAAAGGAGCTGAACAAACATGAAAAATGATTTGACCTGTGAGGTCGTACAGGATCTGCTGCCAAGCTATGTCGATCACCTGACGAGTGACGTCACAAATACGGCGATCGAAACACATATCCGGGAGTGTGCCGACTGTCGCCGGATACTTTCCGATATGCAGACTCCGGAACCCGTGCCGGCAGAAACGGCAACGGATGCTTCAACTATCGACTTTCTAAAAAAGAACAACAAAAGGAACAAACGCCGGATTCTTGCCGCCATCCTGATCGTGACACTGTTGCTCGGCAGCATCTGGGGATATCGGACGTATTTCTACCCTGCACCGTTGAAAAATACCGCACTGATCGACTATGCGGTTACCGTAAAAGACAATAAAACCATTCAGATTAAAGGATCTTTAACCGATCAGACACTTGGTGTTGCCGGAATCGACTACTCCTGTGATCCGGATCACCCGGAAACCGTCACAATCAATGTCAGAACCAACCGCATATCGGCAGCCGGGCACAATACATTTTCCGATAAAAAGACAGAAACCCATGCCGTAAAAAAAGTATATGTGAACGATCAGATTGCCTGGGAGGACGGCACCTCTATTCTGCCGAAAGCGGCACAGATTTATGCCACGATCCATCCATACATCGGTGATATGTCTGCCAATGAAAAAACACTTGCGGCACTTGGCATCTCCAATGTATTTTCGATTGCAAACTTCAAACTGCAGACCACAGAAACCCCTTACGGCTGGACCATATATCTGGATGACGCATTTACAAAAAAACAACAGACCACAGTTGAAAAAACCATGAGAAACTATGCCATGGTCATTCTCGCCTGCACCAAAAATCTGGGAAGTGTAACGTTTTCCTACACATTGGATGGAAAAACGACAGATTTTACTTATACGAAAGAACAGGGAGAAAATGAATTTCTTGGCACCTGTAACTACTTCCGCAGTTCTGCCACAGAGTTTCAGACACTGCTTGCAAAAACCGGCATCTTAAGCGATCCCGTCTTTTCCAGACTGTCCGGAAACCAGGGATACCGCCTGACGGAGCAGCTCAACAATGTTCCGGATACAGAAATTACCGGGACGATTCAAAACGAAAAACAAAATATTATTAAGCAATATGAAAGTTATCTGCCGACCAACAGCTGGTCGCCGGGATCAATCAGCAAATCATTTTCTTCCGAAAAAGATGCACTCGCTTATATCGGATACAAAAATCTGCGGTCATTTGCCCTCCCACAGAAAGCAGACAGCATTTCCGTCAACGCAACCGCGGATAAAAAAGGAAACATCTGCTACATCTCGCTTTCCGAACTATACAGTTGTGCAGACGGACAGATCAATGTGACGACCGCCGCCGATCTCTATACAGAATCATCCAACATCGGTTCCTATATCGATATGGACTATCCATCGTATGAGGAAACGCCGGATGCCGTATCTACCAACGAACTGTACACCACGGCTTCCGGCGATACCTGGCAACTGATTACGACCACCTCTCAGGGTGATAATTTCAATGATTCCATAGACGCTTACCGGACCGAAGACACGATTTTATATGGCATTCACATCGGTTACCCGTCGAACCTGAAAGAAAGCGCACAGGCAGAACTGAAAAAAATTTTAGAAAACGGCATCGGCCAGAACTAAGGGATTTATAAAAAATTAGGAAACCTTTTTCAAAAAGGTATTGAGCCAGAAGAAAATGTTCATTATAATCCATTATAAAACAATAAGGTGAATACCCCGGCCGTATCCGGGAGAAAGGAAACATCCCATCCAGTCTGACTGGATGGGATGAACATTGATAAACATGAAATGGATGATAGCATCTGATATCCACGGCTCAGCATACTACTGCAGACAGCTGTTAAATGCATACAACCGGGAACAGGCCGACCGTCTGCTGCTCCTTGGCGATCTTTTATACCACGGTCCGCGCAATGACCTGCCGGAAGAATATGATCCAAAACAGGTGATTGAACTGCTCAACGCCAAAAAACAACATATTCTCTGTGTCCGGGGCAACTGCGATGCCGAAGTCGACCAGATGGTACTCCAATTTCCCATTATGGCAGATTACTGCGCCATTGCAGACGGTGATACGCTGATTTATGCCACCCACGGCCACACGTATAATGAACAGAACCTGCCTCCACTGCATCGCGGGGACATTCTGCTGCACGGACATACCCACGTCCCGGCATGCGTCCCACACGACACATATACCTGCATGAATCCCGGATCTGTTGCTATTCCAAAAGCCGGAAGCTGGCACGGCTACATGATTATGGAAAATGGCCGTTTCCAGTGGAAAACAATGACTAACGAAGTTAAAATAGAGTTTGTGGACGGAAAACGCATTCTCTAAACAAACTCTTTTACGGAAGCATAGATGCCTTCTGCATTCAGACCATACTTCTCAAGCAGTGCCACTGCCGGACCGGACTCGCCGAAGCAGTCCTGTACACCGATGTTCTTTACCGGTGTCGGTGCCTTTCTCGAAAGTGTCTCGCATACGGCGGAACCGAGTCCTCCGATGACGGAGTGTTCCTCAACGGTCACGACTTTCCCGCATTCTTTTGCTGCGGCAACGACAAGATCCTCATCAAGCGGCTTGATCGTATGGATGTTGATCACTTTTGCATCAATGCCGTCTGCTGCAAGTTTTTCTGCGGTTGCGAGCGACTCGGACACACATAAACCGGTCGCAATGATTGCCACATCTTTGCCTTCCCGCAAGGTCACACCTTTGCCGATCTCAAATTTGTAATCCGGACGGTCATTGATGATCGGAACTGCCAGACGGCCAAAACGCATGTAAACCGGGCCTTCGTGTTCATATGCGGCTTTTACTGCAGCTTTTGCTTCGATATCATCACTCGGATTTAAGATGACCATGCCCGGGATGGTGCGCATGAGTGCAATATCCTCATTACACTGGTGCGTTGCACCGTCTTCACCGACGGAAATTCCGGCATGGGTTGCACCGATTTTTACATTCAGGTGCGGATAACCGACAGAGTTTCGCACCTGCTCGAATGCACGTCCTGCTGCAAACATGGCAAACGAACTTGCAAACGGAACTTTACCGGTTGCGGCAAGGCCTGCTGCAATGCCGATCATGTTACATTCTGCGATACCACAGTCAATGTGGCGCTCCGGAAATTCCTTTTTGAAGATTGCAGTCTGTGTTGCCGCTGCAAGATCTGCGTCTAAAACATATACATCATCATGCTCCTTTGCCAGCTCTACGAGAGCGTTTCCGTAGCTGACACGGGTTGCGATTTTTGTTACTTCTGACATAATGCTTCACCTTCTTTCTTCAGGTTTTCCATTGCGATCGCATATTCTTCATCGTTTGGCGCTTTTCCGTGCCATCCTACCTGATTTTCCATGAAAGAGACACCCTTTCCTTTGACCGTATGCGCAATGATTGCGGTCGGCTGTCCCTTGGTGTTTCTTGCCTCTGCAAATGCAGCGGCGATCTGATCCATGTCATTGCCGTCTGCAAGGTCAACCACATGGAAATTGAATGCTTTGAATTTCTCGTTGATCGGGTACGGAGAGCATACCTGATCCACCGGTCCGTCGATCTGCAGTCCGTTGTTATCCACGATCACAACGAGGTTATCCAGTTTGCGGAATCCGGCAAACATGGCAGCTTCCCATACCTGTCCTTCCTGAATCTCTCCATCTCCGAGTAATGTATACACGCGGTAATCATCCCCGGAAAGTTTGGCGGACAATGCCATGCCGACTGCTGCGGAAATTCCCTGTCCTAAGGAACCGCTCGACATATCCACACCCGGAATGTGCTTCATGTCCGGATGTCCCTGCAGATACGAACCGAGGTGACGCAGTGTCTTTAAATCCTCGACCGGGAAATAGCCGCGCAGTGCCAGTGCGGAATACAGTCCCGGTGCAGTATGGCCTTTGGACAGTACAAAACGATCTCTGTCCGGTTTCTTCGGATCTTTTGGATCAATATTTAATTCTTCAAAATATAAATAAGTAAAAATATCTGCTGCGGAAAGCGATCCGCCCGGATGTCCGGCTTTGGCTGCATGGACGGCAGTCACAATGCCTTTGCGGACTTCATTTGCCTTCAGCTGAAGCTCCTGTTTGTTCATGTTCGTTCCTCCGTATGCGTGAACATCAGCCCATGAAAATTGCCTGCGGCAATGGGCTGACGCTACATTTCAGATTTTCTTCGAAAATCTGAAATATTACTCCCCAAAAACTGCCTTATAGTCTGCCTGGAATTTTTCGATTCCCTGATCGGTAAGCGGATGCTTTGTCATCTGCTCGATTACCTTGTAAGGGATGGTCGCAATATCGGCACCTGCAAGTGCGCAGTCTGTTACATGGATCGGGTTACGGATGGATGCTGCAATGATCTCTGTGTCATATCCGTAAATATCAAAGATCTCTGCGATCTGGCGGATCAGTTCGATACCCGGCTGGCTGATGTCATCTAATCTGCCAAGGAATGGGGATACATAAGTAGCTCCTGCGTTTGCTGCAAGGATTGCCTGATTTGCGCTGAAAATCAGGGTAACGTTTGTCTTGATGCCCTCGGAAGAAAGTACCTTTACGGCTTTAAGTCCCTCTACGGTCATAGGAATCTTTACAACCATGTTTGGATGGATGGCTGCAATCTCACGTCCCTCTTTGATCATGCCCTCTGCATCTACCGTTGTTGCCTTTACCTCGCCGCTGATCGGTCCGTCAACGATGGATGTAATTTCTTTGATGACTTCTGTAAAATCTCTTCCCTCTTTTGCGATCAGGGATGGGTTTGTGGTAACTCCACAGATAACCCCCATATCATTTGCTTTCTTAATATCCTCTACATTTGCTGTATCCACGAAAAACTTCATAATAAAATACCTCCATTTTTATTTACGTTTGTTTTTATCTGTCAGCCTTAATATAGCACAGTTCAAAAGCAAACGCAAGTATAAAACAAAAGAGAATAAAAGTTAGTGCAAATAAATAAAAGGCGCGGATACGGTTCTGTGTCTTTTGACAGAAAACGTATCTGTGCCTTTTTATATCAAAACAGCTCTCTTTATGATTGAAACCTTTTATATTCCAAGCACTCCTGCAGCACTGCGCAGTTCCGCTGCTGCCCGCTGCAGCTCAGCCGCCTGCTCTTCGGACACATTTCCCGGCTTTGTACGGCTGACCAGTTTCTTTACATAAGAAAGGCTGCTCTTGATCTGGTGACGCGCACCACTGTCGATGGTCTTTTTCTTCTCTTTATAAGCTACTTCCACCTGACGGATCAACGTGTCGACCTCGCTTCGCGCATCAATATAAGCCTTTCTCTGCCCGTCTGTTGCTTCATATTCCGCGGCTTCTCTTATCGCGCGGTCAATCTCTGCGTCTGACAAATTGGAACTTGCCGTGATTGTGATCTCTTGATGCCGTCCGGTTCCCAGATCCTTTGCGGAAACCTGTACAATACCGTTCGCATCAATATCAAACGTTACCTCTATCTGCGGCACACCCGCCGGTGCCGGTTTAATGCCCCGCAGCTGGAACCGCCCAAGCAGCTTGTTGTCTCTTGCAAACTGACGCTCGCCCTGCAGTACTTTGATATCCACAGATGTCTGGAAATTTCCGGCAGTTGTAAACACTTTACTGAACCGTGTCGGAATCGTGGTATTCCGGTCAATCAGCTTCGTCGAAACACCTCCTACCGTCTCAATGGAAAGCGAAAGTGGTGTGACATCCATCAGGATAATCTCTGCCGCCTGTGATCCTGACATCAGCGCACCGCCAAGTTTTCCACCCTGCACAGCCGCTCCCAGTGCCACACATTCATCCGGGTTTAAATTGCGTGAAGGTTCTTTTCCTGTCAGTCTGCGCACTTCCTCGAATACCGCCGGTACACGGGTAGAACCACCTACCAGAAGTACCATGCCCAGATCCGCTGCCGTAATTCCCGCATCCGAAAGTGCCTGCTGCACCGGACCTGCCGTGCGCTCAATGAGATCCATCGTCAGTTCCTCAAATTTTGCACGCGTCAGAGTCATTTCCATATGCTTTGGCTCACCCTTTACGGTCGCAATAAACGGCAGGTTGATGCCCGTTGTGGAAGAGGAGGACAATACCTTTTTGGCCTTTTCCGCCTCCTCACGCACACGCTGCATAGCCGTCGCATCTTTCCGCAGATCCACACGCTCCGTGCGCTGGAATTCCGATACCAGATACTCCGTGATACGCGCATCGAAATCATCCCCACCGAGGTGATTGTCTCCCGCGGTGGCAAGTACTTCGATGAGGTTGTCCCCGATTTCAATAACCGATACGTCAAATGTGCCGCCACCGAGATCATACACCAGAATTTTCTGTGGCTCCCCGTGATCCAGTCCGTATGCCAGTGCCGCAGATGTCGGCTCGTTGATAATCCGAAGGACATTTAATCCGGCAATTTTTCCGGCATCCTTTGTCGCCTGTCGCTGGGAATCACTGAAATATGCCGGTACGGTAATCACCGCATC
The DNA here is from genome assembly GCF_003462365.1 of Roseburia sp. TF10-5. Taxonomy (NCBI): domain Bacteria; kingdom Bacillati; phylum Bacillota; class Clostridia; order Lachnospirales; family Lachnospiraceae; genus Roseburia; species Roseburia sp. TF10-5. The sequence goes on from NZ_QTYW01000002.1 coordinate 317,393, forward strand.
CGAAACTGTTTCCCCCAGATATTCCTCCGCATCTTTTTTGAGTTTGCGCAGGATCATCGCGGAAATCTCCTGCGGCGTATACTGTTTGCCATCTATTTTTGCCCGGAACGCACTTCCCATCTCACGCTTAATGGAGAAAAATGTCCGGTCTACATTGACAGCTGCCTGTCGTCTGGCAGCATCTCCCACCAGACGCTCTCCGTTTTTGGTAAATGCCACAACCGATGGTGTGGTCCGCGAGCCTTCCGCGTTTGTGATCACAACCGGCTGATCATTTTCCAAAACAGCGACACAGCTGTTTGTCGTTCCCAAATCAATTCCTATTACCTTACCCACGGTCTTTTCCTCCCTGTCTATGTGTATCCACACATCTCTTAATTACAAGAGTAAGTCGGGAAAGCCCCTGCGTCAAGGTTTCCGGCAGATATTTCACTTATTGTTTATACTTTTCATAATTCCTTCTGAATTACCACATCTCCGTGATACATCAAAAAGCGAAGCCCCACGGTCTTTTTCAGATCTCCATGTCCATGGTGTTTCATGTTTCCTGCCACAACTGCAATATTGGCATCTCCCTCTGTATTTGTACGGTCAAATGTAAACAGCGTGGAATTATGGTATTCCACCACCTCCGTATCCACTCCCAGATAATCCGACAATTCCGCACGCGCCCCGATCCGCAGGATATGTCCTCCTGCAATTGCGACACCCCCGTCAATTTCTTTTTTGCTCTGTGGGATTACCACACCGTCGCAGAGTATGATCATTTCTGCATCCATAGATTCGCCTCCTTTTCGACTCTTTTTTCGTTATATAAAAGAAGAGCTTCCTCTTATCCGAGAAAGCTCCTTTGCTAATCACCTGTTCTGTTTACGCCTACTGTAGCAGAAAACGATTGGAAACGCAAGTACACTCCCGTACCTTTTTCATACTACAAAAATACCAACTGCCAATATTCTTCCTGTATACTCTCTGTTCCCGGCAATCTTTGGTGCAAACCTGAGTGCATACTTTTTATCTTTTATTTGTGCAATAGCCTCATCCGGTGTATGATCTATCTTTAATTCCAGAATCATACAATCAGCAGTTTTATCACTTCTGTGTTATGGGCAAATTCAAGTATTTTTTCCATCACCTGAATCCGGTATCTTTTGAAAAAAAGAGCTGATCATGTTCGCCATAATTGTCTTTCCGAATCTGCGTGGTCTGGTGATACAGATATGACGATTTCCCGCACTTACATACGGAAACAGTTCCCTGAGCATAAGTGTTTTATCCACAAAATACGCGCTTATGCACTCACTTTTATACAAAGTATATGGAGTTATGCTGTTCAAATATGTTCCCATAGTGTTGGCTCCTTTTCAACATAATTATCTTTTTCTGTATATTTTATTATACATGATGGCAGATATTTTTACGAGCCAATTACAAAATTTACTGCAACTGAATATGTCCACTCTTCATCCAATATACCTCATCACACAGTGAATACCCAGTCAGTCTCTTCCGGCACTACTTTATGGTATGTGACTGTACATGCTTCTTTTACCTATAACGGAACTTTACAGTAAAAAGAAAGCCGTGATGCATCCTGATATGCACCACGGTTTTTCATACCCGTAAATATCATAAATCTCCGGCATATAATTTTATTGTGTCAGGCACCTCTGATTTCTGTTTACCAATGCCATTTAGCTTCTCTAGCTTAACAGCACTATTCCATTTTTAATCAACGTTTTCTTTCCCCTTATACTCATCCCATTTTCCGCCATATATACAGTCTTCAACATAAGCCATCATGCGGTTATGAAAAAAAGCATAGATCGTTACACCAATGAATCCACCGATGCCTCCAACGAAATAAACCGGTAAATCATATTTTGCCAGGGCAAGTGCAAAAAGCACCCATAAAACATAAACAATGACGATTGTCATAGCATGTTGTTTTAACCATTTTTTCTTAAAGAATTCCTGCTTTTCCTTTAAGCTAAATGTGCTCTCTTTTAGTGTTTCTTTAATGTTCGTTTCTGCCATCTCTTTATATTCTTCCGTGGATAATTTTTTACCACTTAGGAGTTCATTTATGGTCATGCCATACATCGTACTAAGTTCTTCTAACATCTCAACAGACGGCATGTAATTCCCTGTCTCCCAACGTGAGATGGTCTTATTTGTCACTCCCAGTTTTTCTCCTAGCTCAGCTTGTGTTAAGTTGCGTTCCTTACGAAGTTCTGCAAGAAAGCTTCCCATCTTTACCATATCCATTAAAGTGCCTCCATTTATTGTCGTAGCTTTACTCTAACATACAACGTCAAAAATGTATTTACCACAAACAGCGAACCCTCATAAATTCCTTAAAATCAGGCATTCGCTGTTTATGTCCAACAATTTCACACGTGGTTTAGTAAATGAAACTTACCTGGTCAGTTAAAACTGCGTACTTGATAATGTTTTCTTACTGTTTATTGTGTCAGGCACCACATGTTTCAATATTTCTACAACTTTTCGATGTCCGTAACCAGCATATCAACCTCGTCCTCCGTTGTTGCCCAGCTCGTACAGAAACGCTGCGTATCACCTTCGTCTTCAAAATAATACTTTTGCGCAAGCTCCTGCTTCTGCTGCTCCGTCAGAATAACAAACTGCTGGTTGGTAAAGCTCTCCACCGCAAACGGAACACCCTTGTCCTCAAACGCTTTCTTAATCTGCATCGCAAGCGCATCGGCGCGCTTCGCAGCCTCAAAATACTCGCCGCTCTCCAGCATCGTTGCAAACTGCAGTCCCATCAGCCAGCCTTTCGCAAGTACTGCACCATTCTGCTTCATGTAGGCCTTAAAGCGATACTTCAGATCCTGCGCAGTAATAATGAGCGCCTCGCCGAACAAAGCGCCACACTTTGTTCCGCCAATATAAAATACATCCGTCAATTCCGCAAAATCCTTCAAAGTAAGATCATTTTTCTCCGATCCAAGTCCATATCCCATGCGCGCGCCATCCACGAAAAGATACATCCCGTATTGTGCACAGACCTCATGAATATCGTTAAGTTCTTTCTTCGAGTAAAGGGTACCTTTTTCTGTCGGGAAAGACAAATAGACCATCTTCGGTTCGGTCAGATACTCCGGCTCGTCCTGATCGTAATACGCCTTGGCGCAAGCGGCGATCTGCTGCGCGGTAATCTTGCCATCTGTATTCGGAAGTTCCAGAATCTTGTGTCCGGTATTCTCGATGGACGCCGCCTCGTGACAGTTGATATGTCCGGTATCTGCAGCGATCACGCTTTGCACCGAAGATAATGCAGCCGCGATCACGACATAATTCGCCTGCGTGGCTCCCGGAATGAATTTGATCAATGCATCGTCATTATCGACCAGCTTCTTTATGATGGTTTCCGCTTTATTGCACCACTCATCTTCCCCGTATCCGGCGTAACTTGTGCCATTCGTTGCGCCAAGTTCCTTCAATATGGATGCAAATGCTCCATGATTGTAATCGTTGTTAAATCTTATCATTTCTTACACACTCCTAGTAAATTTACTTTTGATCAATTTTCGGCCTGAAGACGCAAAAAGAACATATTTAAATTTCCCACATCCTCAAAACAACTGCGTATATTGTCCGTTGTCTTTGAGAAATCAATCAAAAGATAAGACTTGTATTCATTTTGCCCAAAAGACTCCGCGATCGTTGATTTACCGACTCGTTTGACCCCCTCAAGCAAAGCCGCATATTTATCTGAGTATTTTGCTTTCCATTCTAACAATCTGTCATATACTTTCCGTTTAAAATACATCATTACCTCCCAAATATATCCTTGTTATAACATGAACCGGGCATTTCTTCAAGATTTTAATCAAAAAAAGCGCCCTTGTCTGATATGATACCTCTAAAGTAGACAGATTAAATATTTATTGTGTCAGGCACCTCTGATTTTAGGGGCAGACCCCTTTTATCTCGTAAACGTAAAACAGGGCAGATCAAATATTTCTATCCGATCTGCCCCTATTCTTCCTTTTTCTACTAACACCATATTGCCCCAGCTTAGCCTGTTGCTTTGCAAATTTAACAATAATACGAAATCTCTCCGAATTTTTCAACCACAATAGTTCTATTTCTGCATGCCGCGCTTCAATGATATCCATCATAATTCGTAATTTATGTTCTGGAATTTTTGACACATTATTGGCTGCAATACATCTTCCCTTTTGCGTTATCCATACCTTTGTTCCATTTGGTATAGGAGTCCCCTCCGCAATAGGTATTATCTAGGTTACTGTTCAGACGCAAGCTTGACACTACGCTGTCAAGCTATGCGCCATAGTATTAATTGTTGCTGGTAACACCGTTAGGTGTGAACAGTAACTTATCTAGTTCTTATCAGCCGCCAGTATCTGATCGATCGTCTTCATCAGCTGCTTATATGCCTCGTCATTATCAATACCGCCCATGATCGGCTCTCCGATAATATTTCCGTTACGGTCAAGCACGATTGTAGTCGGGAAGGCCATAATGCCTGTTGCATATTTTCCGGCTTCACTGTTGGAATCAAGGGAAAGATTCGTATATTTTGCACCCTGCTTCTCTAAAATACTCTTAGCTTCAGCAATTCCATCCTCATTTCCGTCAAGAGAATCTGTATTGATACCAATTACCTGTCCGCCTTTTTCCTTCAGCTCCTCATTTAATTTATTCAGTTCCGGAAGCTCCTGTACGCATGGAGAACATCCATTAAACCAAAAATTCAAAACCGTGACCGCATTCTTTGAAATGATGCTGCTGTCCACGTCATTTCCATCCAGATCCTTTGCCTTAAACTCCGGAAATACGCTTGCTCCCTCTTTGCCGGAATCCTTATTTGATGCATTCGCACTCTGCTTCTCAAGAAGTGGCTGAAGCTCATCCTCAAGCTTTTTGATTTCTTCAACATCTTCCTTCAAAGACTTGAGTTCATCATCGGTAAACTTATCCTTAATTTTGTCTAAAGAGTTTGCCAGAAAATCTCCGTAATTCGTAGCTGTCGCATCCTTGACAGTTGATTTGTCAATGCTGTTAAATACCTTCTCCCATAAAGCCTTATGGTTTTCAAGAATACTGTTCTCTTTCTGTGTCAATTCATTAATCTTTGCATCCAGATCTTCTGCTTCCTGCGTTGACATCTGCGACTCTGTTGCTGTATTTTCCTTGTTAGCAGAATTTCCTCACGCACTTACTCCGAGTACCATCGCTGCAATAAGCAGCATCACTGTTAATTTCTTCATTTTATTCTCCTTTATTCATTGTTTGATTTCATTTGCTTTCCTGAACGTTTTTACTCATGGGAAGCTTTCTTGTCGTTCGGTTTCGAATTTCCAAATCCATATTGATAGTGAATTGCTTCCGTCGGGCATTCCTTTATACACATACCACAGCGGATACATTCCGTATGGTTCGGATGCTTTGTGACATCCACGTCCATCTTGCAGGCTCTCTCACATTTGCCGCAGGATACACATTTATCCTCATCCACCTTCATCTGCAGAAAAGATACCTTATTGCAAAGCGCATAGATTGCGCCCAGCGGACATATCCATTTACAGAATGGGCGGTAAAACATAAGGCTTAGGATTACAAAAGTAATAAGTATACCGAATTTCCATGTAAACAGTTTGCCAAGGGCCGCTCTGATACTTGCATTGGCAATCGAAAGCGGAATCGCTCCCTCCAGCACTCCCTGCGGGCAAAGATATTTACAGAAAAACGGATTTCCCATTCCCAGTGAATTTGTCACCAGAAGGGGTAGTAAAATAACAAAAATCAACAACACGCCATATTTTATATAACGAAGCGGCTTAAGCTTTTTCGTTGAAAATTTCTTAAACGGTATCTTATGCAGCAACTCCTGGAACCATCCGAACGGACATAAAAATCCGCACACAAATCGTCCGAGCAAAACGCCGATCAATATAAAAAATCCCGTTATGTAATAAGAAAATTTAAACTTCGAAGAACCGATTACAGCCTG